>NZ_JASMRI010000007.1:0-186334 GCF_041431375.1 Flavobacterium sp. Arc3
AGGGTGGTCAGTTTACTCCGGAACTGGTGGTCAATTTGCACTGGAATTGGGTGGTCAATTTGACCGGTTTTTCCAATAGTGAAATCAGTATTTCATGCTGTTTTATTGAAAAAGGGGAAGATTTGTCATTTGAAAAGTTTGACAGGTTTTATGATAAAAAAAGGTACCCATTGCGGTACCCATCTAAAATCTCGAGGTTCCCATTTTAAAATTGCAAATTCTTATGCCAATTGTTTAACTCAAAAACCAATTGGAAACATGCACCAAGAAAAAATTACCATTCTAGTCTTACTGCAGGAATATCCATTTCTTATCACTGTTCAGTTTAAAAGTACCAATGTGCTCCTTATTCCATTCTTGCGGCCCTATCAACGAAAGAAAGTTCGCCCCTGCTGCATCGCGATACAAATGATAGATTTCGCCCACCACGGGCTCAAATGAAAATTTAGCGTTATAAACTAATTCGTTCCACTCATATTCCTCCATTAGGTTTTCATATTGCATTTTGAGTTCATTAAACTTATTTTCAAACTCTTTGTTTACATTACTAATCCCTCTGCTTTTCCACGACACCACATCGTCCACTCTAATTGCTGGTGCACCTACATTTGTAGCATAAGGCAATATATTTGCATTAAATCCAGCTTCATCTGAATACACAACGTTATCGGGTCTTTTACTTTTCATGTTCTTTATATTTAATTGAATCCAACGAATTATTTATCAATCGCTAAATTATTTTTTGTTTAATAATTTTACAACAAAGTTAAACAAAAGTAATTAATCTCCATTTGAGAAATTTAATAATTTAAAAAAGAAATAATGTATTAATCAAAATCTGTATGACTCTTTACAATAATCACGCTGATTTAATTTAAAACCAAGCGGGTATTCCCCATCGATAAGCAATCACAAACTTCACCTCTAACTAAAAGAAATAGCAATCCTAAGCAAAATAAAAACAGGAATAGATGAAAACTAAAAGACTACAAAAACAGACTAATAGTGTTGTTCATTAAATAATCAATAACTTGCTTGATATTAAGCTGAGCTTGTTTCAACCAGAAGACACCTAATCTTTCATAGAGTAGAACCGCTTTAGTATAATTATAAACGAGTTACAGTACCTTTAAGAACTATTAGACAAAACAAAATGACAAGATTAATATTTATTATCGCGCTTTCAATAACCCTCTTCAGTTGCAATAATCAAAAAGAAAAACAACAAGAGCGTGAGATTAAGGCTAAGGAATTACAGCTGAAAGAAAAAGAAATTCCCGCAGAAAATCCAGACACACAAATCCCGCCAATCGTTACAAAAAACACAGAACAATCTAAAAACAGGAAACTAAGATTTTTGTATTATTCTAAACAGGGCTTGCGTGCCTATTATAATGATGGAAGCGTTATAGATTGTCCAAGATGTGAATTGACACAAGAAAACGTCCTATCAATTCAAAATAATACAGAAGAAAAAGGAGTACTAACCTATGTAATCGAAAAGGACGGAAATTTACTCGTTGACGGTTGGAAACATGAATATCCAGTGGTCAATATGAATGAAAATTTTGAGGGCTGGGCAATGATCAATTATAAATGGTTCGTTAAATACTAAGTCCTAAATTCACCAACTTTTAATAACCACTAGCTATCTAAATAAATTGAGGCGCTTAACTCCTGAAAAAACATCTTATTCTAGGAGCTATTCCTGCCTTACATTTCATTCTTATTTACAGCCTTTGCTTTTCTACAGCATAAAAGTAGCTTCTTACAGTCGCTCTTTTATACCTAGAAAATCAGCAGCCTCTTGCATAAGGAATTCCATTGCAGTCAGGGCTAAGGGGAGTTGATTAAAAGAGAATTTGATATTCTAATTAAAGTCTATTCAATTTAAAAAACATTGTTTTTTTACTACTTTAAAATTACAAAACGTAAAAAGTGATAAGACCTCAAAACGTGGCACTTGTTCAGAATAAACCTATATATTTGTAAAGCTTAAAAATAAAAACATGGTAGAATGCTCATTCTATATAGAAAGAGTATATACGAGAAACGAAGGTTAAGAATGAAAAAAGTTGAAGTAGTCGCAGCGATCATATATTTTGAAAATAATATTCTCTGTGTTCAAAGACCTAAAAACAAACTCAGTTACATATCAGAGAAGTTTGAGTTTCCTGGTGGTAAAATTGAACAAGGTGAAACACAAAAAGAAGCCTTAAAGCGTGAATTACTAGAAGAACTTGATATTGTAACAGATATTAAATCTTTATTTCTTACAGTTGTTCATCAATACCCAGATTTTGAATTAACGATGCACAGTTTTATTTGTGAAGCTAAATCTAAAGAACTTATCCTAAACGAACACATTGCACAAGAATGGTTAAGTGTAAGTGAACTTAGTAAACTTGATTGGGCGGCAGCTGATATTCCGATAGTAAATAAATTGATAATGAATGGATAAGTTAATTCAAATTTTCAATTCCAGTCTACAAACTGGTTATATAGATAAAAATGTTTTATCTGATGCAGCTTATCAACCGGAATTACTCGTAAATCAAAAAAATCCACCCAAAAAAGTTCTTTCAACAATTATTCAAGAACTTGAAAATTGTAACCAGTTTTATATCTCCGTTGCATTTGTTACAGCAAGTGGAGTTGCAACAATAATTAACAAATTAAAAGAATTAGAAAATCGTGAAATAAAAGGCCAAATTTTAGTTTCACAATATCTGAATTTTACCCAACCAGAAGCATTAAAGAGGTTATTACGTTTTAAAAATATTGACTTAAGAATTGCTACAACTGGAAACGCGCATGCAAAAGGCTACATTTTTAAAAATAATGATCATTACAATCTAATTGTTGGTAGTAGTAATTTAACAGCCCAAGCCTTATCAACTAACAAGGAATGGAATATTAAAGTCTCGGCCTTAGATGAAAGTGGTTTAGTTGAAAATGTACTCGGTGAATTTCAAACTGATTTTGAAAAAGCAATACCAGTTACAACTGATTATATTTTACGTTACGAAGAAATTTATAAAAAGCAATTTCTAACAAGTAAAATTGAAGGATTAAATGAAATTCTAACAAAAATAACTCCTAATGATATGCAGATTGAGGCATTGGGAAATTTAGAAAATTTACGAAAAGATAAAAAAAATAAAGCTTTAATAATATCTGCAACAGGAACAGGAAAAACTTATTTGTCAGCATTCGATGCAAAAGCATTTAATCCTAAAAAGTTGCTTTTTGTAGTACATCGATTGACCATTGCAAAAGACTCATTAAAGACCTTTCAAAAAGTTTTTGAAAAAAACAAAACAATGGGTTTGTATTCTGGTGAAAAACGAGACTTAGAATGTGATTTCGTGTTCTCAACAATTCAAACAATTTCAAAATCAGCACATCTTGAAAACTTTGCAAAAGATCATTTCGATTACATAATCATTGATGAAACTCATAGATCTGGTGCAGATTCTTATTTGCGTTTAATAGATTATTTTGAACCAAAGTTTCTCTTGGGAATGACTGCAACTCCTGAAAGAACTGATGGGAATGACATTTTTCAATTATTTGATCATAATATTGCTTACGAAATTAGATTAAATAGAGCAATGGAAGAAGAAATGCTTAGTCCATTTCACTATTACGGAGTAACTGATTTACTAATTGATCATAATGAGATAGACAATAAATCAGATTTTAATCTATTAGTTTCCAGTGAAAGAGTTAACAGGGTAATTGAGCAAGCGCAATTCTACGGAAGTGACAACGGTATAACTAGAGGTTTAATCTTTTGTTCAAGAAAAAAAGAAGCAATTGAACTCTCTAATTTATTTAATTTAAATGGAATAAAAACAGTTGCCTTAACTGGTGATAGTACAGAAGAAGAAAGAGCAAAAGCAATTGAAAAATTAGAATCAGATAATTTACAGGAGAAGCTCGATTACATTTTTACGGTTGATATTTTTAATGAAGGAATTGATATCCCAAAAATTAATCAAATTATAATGCTTCGCCCTACAGACTCAGCAATAATTTTTATTCAGCAACTAGGCAGAGGGTTAAGGAAAGTTGATGGAAAAAGCTATGTAACTGTTATTGATTTCATTGGAAACTACGAAAACAATTATCTGATTCCAATTGCACTTTATGGTGATACTTCATATAATAAAGATTCTCTTCGAAAATTAATTACCGAAGGCAGCAGAATGATTCCCGGTTCGTCGACAATTAATTTTGACGAAATCACTAAAGAAAAAATATTTCAATCTATTGACTCTGCAAACATGCAATTGTTTTCTGATTTGAAAAAAGATTACTACTTGTTGAAATTCAAGCTTGGTAGAATACCAATGATGATGGATTTTATAGAACATGGTTCTAGAGATCCATATTTGTATGTAAATTATGCCAATTCTTATTATAACTTCATTATTAAAGTTGAGAAGGACTTTGACTCAGAATTATCTACAGAAGAGGTTAAACTTTTAGAGCTTTTTTCTAAAGAAATAAACAACTCCAAAAGAGTTGAAGAAAGCTTAATCATCAAACTATTGATTTGTAACGGCTCTCTTTCAGGAAATATTTTAAAAGAAACTATATTAAAAAAATATCATTACACTGTTTCTGATGAAACCATTCAATCTTGCATTTCAAATCTAAATTTTGAATTCATTAGAGAAAAAAAAGAAGGTAAATTAATTTCAGTAAAAGAGATCTATAATTTTGACATTCTAAATATTAAAAATGGAAATCTATACTTTTCAAGTACATTTCTTTCATACTTAAAAAACAAAACTTTTAAGAAACACATTGCTGATTGTACAAATTATTCTATTTACGAATTTGACAAACTATTTGTTCCTAACAATTGGCAGAAAGGATTTGTACTTTATCGAAAATACTCTCGTAAAGATGTTTTTAGAATATTAAATGCTTCAGAAAATCCTGTCGCTCAAAATGTAGGAGGTTATTTAGTAAGTCCCGACAATACACACTGTCCCATTTTTGTTAACTATCATAAAGAAGAAGATATATCTGAATCAACAAAATACGAGGATAAATTTGTAAATAATAAAGAATTTGATTGGATGTCAAAATCAAATAGAAAGATAAATAGTAAAGATGTTCAATCTATTTTAGGAAAAAACGGAGCGATTAGAATTCCTCTTTTTATCAAAAAAAACAATGATGAAGGAATGGACTTTTATTATATGGGAGAAGTGAGTCCTGAAATGAATCAGATTGAGCAAACCACGATGGGTAATGATAAAGGGAAACAAGTTTCAGTTGTAAAAATCCGCTTTAATTTAGCTAATCCGGTTTCGACTTCGATGTATAATTATTTAGAAGAAAAAGTAAAGGTTAAAACTCTAAAATCTCAAAAGAAACCAGAAAAGAAAATTGAAAAGAAAGAGCTTCAATCAACTATAGATTTTGAACCAATTTTACAGAATCCAATCCCTTTATATGATTTCTATGCAGCAGCTGGAACATTTAGTGAGATTCAATCTGAAAAAGAATTTACACTAATTGAAGGACCAGTAAACTCTAAAAGCGACTATTTTGCATGTAAAATAATTGGAGAATCAATGAGTAGAGTCATTCCAAATGGTTCGGTTTGTTTATTTAAACCTTATACTGGTGGTAGTAGAAACGGTAAAATAGTTTTAGTTGAGAATATTGATATTCAAGATCAAGATTTCAATTCTGCTTTTACGATTAAGACATACTCAAGCGAAAAAATAATATCTGAAGAAGGTTGGGAACATACTTCGATTGTTTTGAGACCAAATTCCTTTGACGATTCTTATAAAAACATAATTATTAATCAAGAGAACGGTGATTCTATGAGAGTTGTTGGAGAGTTTGTTTCAATTATTACCACTAATAGTTAAATTAATGATTCAATCTCAAAATATTCATTCAAATATTTTAAAGCAACTTCCGCTCGCAAAAAGTTAAAGTCTTAGACCACACTTCTTTTATTGTTGTGAATGTCCCATTATTTCCTTTAAAATTCCGTATCTTTAAATTAAAACAATATTATGTGGGATAAATTTCGATACTTGTGCAATTCATTGACGGTTTACGGTTTATATTTTGACCTGCGATACAATCGTAGAAAATACATTAGAGTACGTTTCTTATAACGGAGCACTAATTCATAATACTATCTACTCTTTATGAAAAGAGCAAACTAACTTTAGTTTATAGGAGACTTCTCTGCTTTTAATAGTATCCATTTTTTGTCACTATTTAGTTTAAATGTACCAATGTGTCCCTTATTCCATTCCTATTCTTCCATCAATTCCAACTTTTGATATTGAATTTTCAGTTCGTTGAATTTATTTCCTAGCTCTTTGTTTACATTATCAATACCTCTGCTTTTCCAAGAAACAGCATTATCAAATCTAATTACTAGAGACCCCACATTTGTTCCGTAGGGCAAAATATTGCCATTAAATCTTTCCTCAACGGAGTAGACAACATTATCGGGTATTTTACTTTTCATCTAATTTTCTTTTGATTCAAAGTATCTAAATAATTAACTACTAGTTCTCCTCGATTTACTAAATTAGATTGTTTCGCTTCTCTTCTTTTACTATCTTCGAGTATTAGGATTTATTCAAACTCGATTTAAAAAAGAAAATCATGAAAAGAATCACACCCATACTACTTTTATTGTTTTTCATTAGCTGCAAAGCACAGGAAAAACCAAACGATATTCCCATACAGGACGAAGTGATAAATTATACTTTTGAAACAGTCGCTTCAGACATTCAAAACCCTTGGGGAATGGCATGGTTGCCAGACGGAACTTTGTTAGTCACCGAAAAAAGCGGGACTCTATACCAAATCAAAAATGGAGTAAAAACGGAAATAAAAAATGTCCCTGCTGTTTACAATCGCGGACAAGGAGGATTACTCGATATTGCCGTGCATCCTGACTATGCTAAAAATGGTTGGATCTATATCACTTATGCCTCTACTGAGGGCGAAGGCGAGGGCGGAAACACTAAACTCATTCGTACTAAATTACAAAACGGAGCTTTGACACAAATCGAATCCTTATACAAATGCGAGCCTAATACGACCAAGGGACAGCATTTTGGTTCCCGAATCGTATTTGACAAAGCCGGATTTCTATATTTCTCAGCTGGAGAACGAGGTGAGCATTTTGTAAATCCACAAGATATCACGCGCGATAACGGAAAAATATACCGTTTAAATGATGATGGAAGCATTCCTAAGGACAATCCTTTTGTAGGTCAAGAAAATGCAAAAGAAGCCATTTATTGCTATGGCAACAGAAACCCACAAGGATTAGCTATAAACCCGTTTACTGGAGATCTTTGGGAACATGAACACGGTCCAAAAGGAGGTGACGAAATCAACATCATAAAAAAAGCAGCTAATTACGGCTGGCCTGTTGTTACTTACGGAATCGATTATGACAACACGACCATAAGCAAAATACAGCAGAAACCGGGAATTGAAGACCCTATTTACTATTGGCTTCCTTCTATTGCACCAAGCGGAATGGCATTTGTAACTAGTGATCGCTACCCTGACTGGAAAGGACATTTGCTTGTAGGTTCTCTAAAATTTCAATACTTAGAATTGGTGAAATTAAAAGGAAATGAAATCATTGGACGACAAAAAATTGCTACTGACATTGGGCGTTTACGAAATGTAGCTCAAGGTCCAGACGGTTATATTTACATAGGCGTGGAAGGAAAAGGAATTTTAAAAATTATTCCAAATTAAATTACCTCGAGAAAAAGTCCAAATGGTATTAGTGAAATAATAGCTACAGATTAACTGATTGTAAAAATCATTTTTTAAGCAGTGAATCTGTGGTAAAAAAATCGAAGCAGCACTTTACGCAATTAAACCTAAAGAAATTAAATTGATGATCGCTAAACTACATCTCGGAATCGCCTTGTTTGCCTCCGCTTATTTATATTATTCAAATCCAAGTGTTCTTTCAAAAACGAACTATCATCCTATTTCCCAAATCCAACAACAAACGCCTTTACAAAAAAGCATCGCAGACGGAAAAGAAGTCTATGCTGATTTTTGTATGCAGTGCCATCAGGCAAACGGAAAAGGCGATGGCGCTAGTTTCCCCACTTTGGACGGATCCAATTGGCTCACCGAAAAAAGAACTCAGAGTATCCACGCGATAAAATTTGGATTAAATGGTCCTATTGTGGTCAACGGCAAGAAATTTAAAAGCGCTATGCCACCCATGGGACTCAGCAATCAAGAAGTAACAGATGTGATGAATTACCTCATGAATTCCTGGAGCAATAAACAAAAAAAGAGTGTTAGCCTTGAAGAAGTGCTATTGGTAAAAAAGTAAGTAGGTTGAAATTATCAAAAACGTCAGTTCAGTTTATCTCGAACTTATTTCGGGAAGTGTTTTTTGTAAAATGACGGTCTTCAATGTGGCCTAAAACGAAAAACAACCAACAGACGACACGGATTTGACTATTAAAAACGGATTTTATTAACTCCTTTAATTGCAATCTGCGATAATATGCTAAAATCCGTTTCATCTGCGTTCCATCATATCTATTGGAAAAATAACGGATGCAGCTCTACTTAGAACTAAACTCAAGTTATTACTTAAAAAGGTAACTCAAGCTAATTCCGCCATAATAATTACGGGGATTTCCGGGATAATAATACCTTGGTTTGGCCTGACCAAAACCCACTGCATTAGGCAAAATACTAGCTGCATAGTGCGCGTTTAACGCATTATTGATTCCCGTACTGAGCTCCGTTTTCAGGCTTTTTAAAAGCGTGAAAGTATAACTAGTTTTAAGATCTAAAAGAGAATAGGCTTGCGTGTATTTTGAGTTTAGATCGTTTAGCGGCATTGCGCCCACTTTACTAAAAGCAGTGTGCAGTTTGAATCCGTTTGTAGTACTCAAATCCACGCCTACATTCCATTGTGCATCTGGTACCGCCGTGAGTTGGTTTCCAGAATAATCATTAACACCATCCACAAAATCCTTGAATGTAAAATGATTCACTGCCGCCGTAAAATAAGTTGAAAGTTGGTACTGACTCGTTTGTAAGATTTGGTAATCAAGAAGAAATTCGACCCCCGTATGCGAACTCGCCCCAGCATTGATTCCTATATATTGATCTTCGGCGGTGCGTCTTGCCACCAGTAAATTAGTAGTTTGAGTACTAAAGAAAGTCAACTCCGTGTATAATTTATTGTTTAAGCCATGCGCCTTCAACCCCAGTTCATAGTTCCATCCTATTTCGGGTTTTAGGTTGGTATTAATTTGTCCTTCGGGAGTAAGCGTCTCCGCAACAGATGGCGTCGAAAATCCTTTACTTATTGATGCATATATCGTTTTGGTTTTGGTAAAACTATAAGAAAGTCCCGCTCTTGGTGACCATATTTTCCCAAAGGTATAGGCGAGGTCTGGAATGGGTACCGCTTCCGCAAAAAGATCGCGCAAGGAATAGCGGGTGGTATTAAAAGCCAGGCCGGTTTCTAAATGAAGTTTTGGGGACAGCGAAAAATCCATTTGCAAAAAATAATTTTGGTAGCTGCTTTTCTGTTGCTTCTTACTGAATTTGGCTCCAGCAATACTTCCTTGATTGGGCTGCGAAGCATATAAATTTTCGAAAAGAGAAAAACTATAATCGTCAAAAGCCATCTCGGTTCCCAAACTCGTTTCAAATGGTACCGACCCAATTGTGTTTTTATAATTCAAACTAGAACGGAAACCAATACTGTTACTTTCATCATCCAATATATTGAACGGTCGTGGCTCGTAGGCTTTTTTAATATTCGAAAAAACACTGGTTTTCAATGTCCATTTTGAAGACAATTGCTGACGGTAGCCCACACCCATTATCCATTTATTATAAGACTCATAGCCTTGTGACTGCGCCCAATTACTTGCTGCTTTTTCGGGATTATTATTAAAATCGTCTTCGTTAATAGAACTGGGAATATAGGCTTTGAGTTGGGTATACATTCCGATAAAGGACAATTCGCCTTTTGTATTTATCTTTTGTTTGGCTTGTAGCGTAAGTGATTTTCGGTCATAAGAGGAATTTTGGCGAAAGCCATCACTTTCTAGATGACTGTAATTAACGGAACCCATCGTGGAGGATTTGCCATAATTTACAGAAAAACTTTGTTTCAAAAGTCCGAAACTTCCATAGGTTGTGCTTGATTTACCTTGCAATTCTTCAACAGGTATTTCGCGAGCAAACAAATGGATAACACCGCCCAAACCGGAACCAAAACTGCTACTGTTAGGTCCTTTTATGATTTCGATACTACCAATATTTTCCAAATCAATATCTTCAATCGTAGATTCCCCTTCGGCAGTTGTTAGCGGGATACCTTCAAAATAAGCCTTGATTTTTTGGGTTCCGTACTGAGAACGCGAACCAATTCCGCGAATACTAATTTTAACAGTGTTCAAAGCGCCTTGTTGCATATAAAGTCCCGGCACTTTATTGAGTACCGAGGTCAGGATAGTACCATCGCTTTTATCGAGCTCTTTTCTATTAATTACCATTATGGACGCGGCCGTATTTTGAAGCGTTGCTGCTGTAGGAGAAGCCACTATAGTTACTGCAGCAAGTGCTGTAGTGTCCTTAGTGATTTGACTAAGAATAACTCCATGATGGAATACCATAAATAAAATACCAATAAAAAAATAAGGTTTTTTGTTCACCAACATACTTTTTAATTAAGAGTAGAAAAGGGTTATAAAGTTAGGCTATTCTACTTTGAAATCAAAAACGGGGGTGGATTGAAATTATTTATGATTATATTGTAAAAGCAATACCATAGAACATAATAAATAGCCTTAAAATAGGTTTACCTTTGTAATCAAACTAGAATAATTTTATGAAAAAATACGCCATAGCATGCCTTTCTCTATCTGTTTTAACAATAGCCATCAGTTGCAATAAAAGCAAAGCTGCCGAAGAAAAAAATGAGGTGGAAAAAACAGTTGTAGTAGCCGTTGATTCTGTGAAGAAAAAAGCAGTTAGTACAATAGATACTGTTGACTATAATAAGAGAATGCTAGCTTTAAGCAATAACGACACCACGGGAAGATGGCCGGTAAAAACGCCTTATCCATTGCCGGGCGCATTATTGCCGTACAATAGAATTATCGCCTTTTACGGAAATTTATATTCTACAAGAATGGGGATTTTAGGAGAAATCCCAAGAGCCCAAATGATCAAACAACTACAAGGCGAAGTCGCTAAATGGCAGGCTGCAGACTCTACCACGACAGCAATACCAGCGTTACACTATATTGCCGTAACAGCACAAGGATCACCCGGAAGAGACAGCATGCACCGCATGCGCATGCCATTCAAACAAATCGACACGGTTCTTAAATGGGCAAAACCTATTGATGCTTTGGTATTTTTAGATATCCAAGTGGGGCACAGTACCGTTAAAGCAGAAGTAACCGAACTGGTAAAGTACCTTTCCTTACCTAATGTCCATCTAGGAATCGACCCTGAATTTTCACTAAAAAACGGACATGTTCCAGGGACTAAAATTGGTAGTTTTACTGCTGATGATATCAATGACGCCATTGATATTCTGGCTAAGGTCGTTAGAGAAAACAAACTAACACCAAAAGTACTTGTCGTTCACCGTTTCACCCAAGGAATGGTAACGGACTATAAAAGAATAAAAAAACTTCCTGAAGTGCAAGTGGTGATGGATATGGACGGTTTTGGGAGCAGGGTCTTGAAAAGATCTACCTACCTGACTTATATTTATAGAGAGCCGGTGATGTTTACCGGGTTTAAATTGTTTTACAAAAATGACAATTGGAACAATTCAAAAATGTACACTCCAGAAGAATTGCTGAAATTCACACCAAAACCAAGCTACATTCAATTTCAATAAATACAGTACAATGAAAAATTATTTTGCCTGTTTGATTTTAGGACTTGTTATTTTAGAAGGTTGCCAGTCAAAAGCAGAGGAAACAAACAAAGAAGCTCCACAGCAAATCACTGTGGTAAATGAGGTTGACCAAAAAGCCGAAGTACAAAAAGTGACTAATGATGCGGCCACTATTCTTTCAAAAAAAGAAGTGCCTATTTTGTGCTACCACAACATTAAGAATTTTGATGCTAGTGCTGGTCCTATGACCAAAGTCTACACAGTAAAACCGGCAGACTTTGCAGCGCAAATGAAAGCATTATCAGAAGCAGGTTATCATACTATCTTGCCTGCGCAATTGTATGAGTATTTAGTACATGACGGACCACTACCTTCAAAACCAATCATGATTACCTTTGATGATACCCGCGGAGAACAATATACCATTGGCGCAGCCGAAATGGAAAAATATGGTTTTAAAGGCGTTTTCTTTGTCATGACTGTTTCCATTAACCGTCCCAACTATTTGACAAAAGAAGAAATAAAAAAATTATCAGATACCGGTAATGTCATAGGAGCGCATACTTGGGATCATCACATGGTTACGAAATACTCAGGCGACGACTGGAATACGCAATTAGTAAAACCAAAGGCGAAACTAGAAGAAATTACAGGAACACCCGTTACCTATTTTGCATATCCTTTTGGTTTGTGGAATAAGGCCGCGATTGTTGAAATAAAAAAGAGTGACTATGAAATGGCATTTATCCTTTCGACTAAAAGAGATTCAATAGACCCACTATACACCATCAGGCGTATGATTGTTTCTGGTACATGGAATACAGAAGGCATGATGAAAGCTACAGCGTCGACCTTCAATAAATAATTTGATTGTGTTTAACAATTAAAAATAACACTGCTTTTTTCCTAATAATTCATAGTACTACAATAAAATCCCCAAGCACTTCTTCTTAAATTCGTTTTTTAAGTTGGTTTCTAAATTACAAATGAACCGCACACCTCTGTTTTAAAGGCTTCTTGCTTTTTAGCAGCAAATAAAATGCTGTTAAATCTTAAAAAAAAAGATAAAAAAACAACTATTCTTAAATACAAAGCCAACATAAAGAGAATTATATATTTGTCTTTAATTTTGCAAGAAAAAATTCATTTGAAAGTATTAAAATCGTATTTTTAACTAAAAAACTGCAGTTTGTTTACAACAAGCTGGTTTTTTATTAATTATTCAACAACAGAGGACATGGTAAAATTAACACCTAATTTAAACCCAAGGGGATGGGATGAAATGTTTTCTAAAAATGGCGTAAGAGATTCATACCGTCAAGTATTACAAACATTAGAAAGTTTAAATCTTGAAACGTTAAATAAGAAACACAATCTGGCTTCGGATATTTTCATGAATCAAGGAATTACATTTACGGTTTACAGTGATGAAGATCAAGGAATAGAAAGGATTTTCCCGTTTGATATAATCCCTAGGATTCTTACAAAAATGGAATGGGACGAAGTAGAAACAGGAATTGCACAGCGTTTAAAAGCCCTTAATTTATTTTTAGAAGACATATACAATGACCAACTCATTGTAAAAGAAGGGATCATTCCAGCTGCACTAATAACAACCTGCCCGCATTATATGCCCGAAGTTCATGGTATTAAAGTACCTCATGACATTCATGTTCATATTGCAGGTATTGATTTAATAAGAGGAGAGAAAGGCGAATTTTATGTCTTAGAAGACAATCTAAGATGTCCTAGTGGCGTAAGTTACATGTTAGAGAATAGAGAGATCACTAAGCGAATTTTTCCAGAGATGTTTAGCGCTAACAATGTAAGTATGGTCGCTAACTATCCTATGATTCTTCATAATATCTTAGTGTCACTTTCTCCTAGAAACATTTCGACACCTAATGTGGTTTTAATGACTCCGGGGGTATATAATTCTGCTTATTACGAACATACTTTTTTAGCCAGACAAATGGGAATTCCATTAGTTGAAGGAAGAGATTTAGTAGTAAATAATGGTAAGGTTTATATGAAAACAACTTCAGGTCTTCAACAAGTTGATGTTATTTATAGACGCTTAGACGATGAATATTTAGATCCATTGGTATTTAGACCCGATAGCGCCTTGGGAGTTCCTGGTTTAATCAGTGCATACAAATTAGGTACAGTAGCCTTAGTTAATGCCGTAGGAAATGGCGTTGCTGATGATAAAGCCGTTTATGCGTATGTACCAGAAATGATTCGTTATTATCTAAATGAAGAACCTATTCTTAAAAACGTTCCTACCTACCAAATGGAAAATTTAGAAGAACGTGAGTTTGTATTTGCCGACATGGGAAATATGGTAATCAAAGAAACCAATGGAAGTGGTGGTTACGGAATGGTTATGGGAAATAAAGCCACCGAAAAAGAATTAGAAGACGCGAAAATTGCTATTGTAAAGAATCCACGAAATTTTATTGCACAGCCTATTATCCAACTCAGTACGGTTCCTTGTTTTATCGATGGAGAACTCAAACTTAGACATGTTGATTTACGACCTTACGCTTTATGTGGTCCTAACGGAGTGCAAATTGTACCTGGAGGTTTAACAAGAGTAGCCCTTACCGAAGGTTCACTTGTTGTTAACTCTTCTCAAGGTGGCGGAAGTAAGGATACCTGGATAATGAAATAGTCAATAAAATAGAACCAATAAAACAAACACTATGGAAGTAAATATGCTAAGCCGAGTTGCTGATGGGATGTTTTGGCTCAACAGATACATGGAAAGAGCAGATGGCATGTTGCTTACGCTCAACACGCTTTATATCATGTCTTTTGATCAAGAAACAAATGACTATCACGGGTATAAACCATTATTAGAAAACTATACTAATTTATCGCCTGAGGAAATATTAGCTGTACAACACAATACTAACTTTGTATTAAAGCACATTATTTGTGAAGCTACAAACACGAGCTCTGTTAAGTGTCTTATCTCTAAAGCCAGAGAAAATGCAAGAGGTTCTCAAGATAAAATTACCAAAGAATTGTGGCAACATATTAACTCTATGTATCATTTTATTAACGATCCAGAGTTACCCAAAAAACTAGAAACACCTGAAGCAATTACAGTTTTAAGTAGAATCAATAAAGATTTTTTACTTTATAATGGTATTTATCAAGTTACGATGCCAAGAGGTTTGGGCTGGTCATTTTCTAGAATTGGAAAACATATTGAAAGATGTTTGCAAACCATATCTATGACACAGTCTTATTATGAGCCTATACAATATAATCTAGAAGGCAAAGAGGATTTGCTGTATTGGAGAAAACTATTACTGTCCCTTTCTGGCTATGAATTTTATCAAAAAAGTTATAGTAACATTGCTCACAATCGCAAGGTAGTGCAGCACTTAATCTTTAATAAGGATTTTGCTCACTCCGTAATCTATACTTTAACATTACTGGAATCGTATTTAAACACCATATTAAAAGACAACAATCAAAGCGAAGCGGTAACGATGCGCAATCAATTTGGCCGACTAAAAAGCTCCTTAGAGTTTACCGATTATCACCAACTTACGAATCAACAACTAGAAGATTTACTGAAAAACACAAGAACACAAATAACTCAATTTTCGATAGATTTCTCTAAATTATTCTTCTCTTATTCCTAAAAAAAATGGCTGTTTTTAATATTGTTCATATCACGACATACCAATATAACTGGCCAATTAAAGAAAGTATTAATGAAATCAGATTGTTTCCTCATAATTTTGAAAATCAAGAGGTATTGCAATTTCAGCTTTCTATTACTAAAAACCCACAGCTAAGTATCAGTACAGATTACCACGGGAATCGTGTGGGGAATTTCAATATTATGGAGCCGCACTCAGAAATGATTGTTGAGTCTAAGATGTTAGTGCGTACAACACATTCACAAAAAATACCCGAAATAGACCATGTGAAAGTAGCAGACTTAACAACTAAACTAGAGAAAGATGTTTATTTATTAAGACTCTCGTATCCAGAAACAATTAAGAAGCAAGAAGAAATCATCAAGATCTTAAAAGAAATTGATTACAGTGACAAATCGATTATTGCCATTGCACAACAATGCAACGAATATATCTTTACTAATTTTACGTATACTAAAGGAATTACAAATATCGAAACCACAATAGATGAGATTTTAGAACATCGAAAAGGGGTTTGTCAAGACTTTGCCCTTGTCTTATTACAGCTTCTTAGAACTGCCGGTATTCCATCAAGGTATGTAAGTGGCTATATCTGTCCTAATGAAAGTGGCCTTAGAGGTGAAGGCGCAACACATGCGTGGGTAGAAATTTACTCACCTATACAAGGTTGGCTAGGTATTGATCCTACAAATAATATCTGGACCATGGACAATCATGTAAAGCTCTCCGTGGGCCTTAACTTTATCGAATGCACGCCTATTAAAGGAACGTTTAAAGGATTGGCGAAGCAAACACTATCTGTATCAGTTTCTATAGGATATGAAGACGGTAGGCATTTTGAGGAAGTAAATAATGTACAACTCCAAGATGTATCTGCTGAGTTGCAGAAAGAACTGGATTATGCTGAACAGCAGCAACAATAATGAACTAATACCATCGAATCTTAGAAATTATTGTAAAATCCTTCAGACCCTAAATCTAACATTTAGTTTTGTTTCATTGCACTATTTTTAAAACTCAGATAGTATCAATCATAACAAAAAAAGCGAATCCTATGATTCGCTTTTTTTGTTATGGCCATTTTAAATAGCACTATAAATAAATTTAAAATTATTTATTGGACAACCATCCTTGCGGATTCGTGTAAGTCGTGTTTTGTAACAATAGAAATTTGATTACCGTTTTACCCGTATCTCCGTTTGTTCTCACTCTTCCTAGACTTTGTTTAATACTTACTTTATCTCCTTTACTCACAGACACCGAACTTAAGTTTTGATAGATGGTGAAATAATCCCCGTGCTGTATCATCACTGCTTTATTTACCGGTGACAGCACCATAACACTAGCTACTTCTCCACCAAAAACCGCTCTGGCCGTAGCACCTTCATTCGTAGTGATTTCGACTCCACTATTATGAATTACTAAGGTATTATATATTGGGTGTGCTTGATCTCCATATCCTAATGATATAAATCCTTTCTCTACCGGCCAAGGAAGGCTTCCTCTGTTTGCTTTAAAACTATCTGCAATCAATTTGTCTTCTGGCGTAAGCTCAATTCTGGAAGAAGATACTGGTGCCTTAGCAACTGCAGCAGCAACCTCTTTTGGCGTCGCATTTGGTTTTTCTGCTAATGCTTTTGCTCTTGCTTTCTCTAATGCCGCTTTTCTATTTGCTTCAGCAATCGCTTCTCTAATCAAGCGGTCAATTTGTTTATCAATTGTTTTAGACTCGCGCTGTTTTTTTCGAATGTCAGATACGATTCTATTTTTATCTTTCTTAATCGAATTCACCAGTTTTTCCTGCTCCTCTTTTTCTTTTACAAGCGTCTCTTTTTCTTTCTTGTTTTCGACTAGCAGTTTTTGTTTGGCTACTTTTTGAATTTTTAATTTATCGTTATAATTAACCAGTTGGGTTGACTTGGTTTTTATTTCTTCTCCTTGATTTTTTCTAAAGCTGGTGTATTGTTTTAAATACTGCGCTCTTTTATAAGCCTGTAAAAAGTTTTCAGCAGATAAGATAAACATCGCCCTACTTTGCTCTGAGCGACTTTTATAAGATTTTACGATCATCTTAGCATAATCTTCTTTGAGAACCAAAAGCTCTTTGTTGAGTTTGTTGATTTTCATCTGATTAATGTACATGTCATTGGCCAAAAGCTTAGTTTGCTTTTCGGTCGTATTGATCAAGGTTTCTTTTAGTCTGATCTTGTTTTTTTGGATCAAAAACACATTCATCGCCGATTTTTCCTTTGATTTAACGTTTTGCAACATCTTCTCATTTTCTCTAATCTCCTTTTGGATTTCGGCTTTTCGTTTTTCTAACTTTTCTTGTTGCGAAGACTGACTCCACATCATAGAAGTCATGCACATAAACAGTAGGCTAAGGAGAAATTTTGGCATCGTAAAAATATATTTTTGCAAATTTACTTAATTATAATTTTATTGTAACCATTTGGAACACTATATGGAAAAGAAAGTTCCTCATTAAACGTAATATTATTGTAATCTAAATCAATTACTGATTTCCCTTTGGGCTGAAACGTATTAATTACCACACTACCCGGCAACATTGCTTCTTTGTATTCCTTGATGTCTGCATAAGCAACTTGAATCATTCTGCCTTCAGCTGTTTGTGTGATTTCTTGTTTTTGCACACTAAAATTTGCTGCGTTGATATAGAATGTTTTTTTTGTATTGCCATTTGCTAAGTCATCTAATCGATACAACTGATCGAATAACGATTCTTTGTATTTTCCTTTCGACAAATCATCCAAGGCTTCCCCTAACAACATGTTTTGAATTTTATTAAAATCTAAATCAGTTCCTAGCCATTGGCTCAAAGCGCTAAAATCACCTTCAAAATAAGTTCCTTTTATTTTTTCATAATAACTCACTGATGTTGGTGTAATGCTTGCTTTTGCCATTGTAATTCCAAGAAAACGAATGCTCACTAGAATCTGCTCGTCTTTCTTAATTCTAATTTCGGCGGTAACATTCTGTGACTGTCTATCATCAGAATATTTAGCATTAGCCTTAATATATAATGTAGAAAAATCACTTTTATTGTTGTAGTGATTCGCTATTATTTTACTCGATTTTAAATAGGTAACCGGAACGGTTGCTTCTGTCACAATCGCTTTCGACTTGCACGAAAACAATAGGACAACTGCCAGTAATGCTAAAAATTTATTCATTTTATTTTTATTTTTTTAATAATTGATTGGCTTTGGAAAAATAGAATTCTTTTTTCTTCACATCTCCTAATCCATTGTAAGCTTCACCAAGTTGTATGTTGAAGTTTATTTCTAATGCGTTGTCGTCTATCAGGTAATCCAATCCCATCTCCAACACTTCTTTTGCTTTTTTAAATTGAGCCAATTGATTGTATGCTAAACCAGAATAGTAATAAAACTGTGGCTGTGCAGGAAAGACATCTACCATATCCATGGCTTTTTTTGCTACTTTAGAAAAGGCCTTAGTTTCTGTGTACGCTTGAAGCAAAAGTAAATTTGTTTCAATATCAGTCTCCGTGCTTTTAGCATTCGCTTTTTCGTAATATCCACTGGCTTTATCCCACTGTTTCTTATTTTGATAAAACTTCCCTATTTCCTTAGACACATTCACTTCTGGATCATTATCAAAATAGCCAATCGCTTTTTCTAAATCAGGAGCAAATTGCGGATTTGCATTTACATAAAGCAAGAATTCATTCAGAATCCGATGTTTAATTTTTGAATCTATTTTGGCACTAGCCAAAGCAATATTCATTGCATTTACAGCTTTTTCTCCTTCATTATTCTCTAAATGGTACTTGAATAAACTCACTTGTGCCCATTCAGATGTTGGTATTGCTGTTTCCAATTTTCGTGCCGTTTCCAACACTTTATCCGTTTCATTGTTTTTAGAGTACAGATAAATCAGCGAAATGTAATTGGATTCCTCTTTGGGGTACTTGCTAATTTGATCAATTAAATTGGTGATTTCAGTATTCTGATATTTCCCCTGAGATAAAATTTGCATTTTGTACGACTCTCGACGATCTGACTTTCCAGACGATTCATTGAGTTCATTGATCAAATCTAATGCTTTATCAAATTGACTAGTGCTCATGTAAAGCGAGGTTAGATCTTCTTTAAATTTAGCATCAAAAGGGATGAGTTTGTTAATCGTTTTTATGGCGTTGACATAGTCTTTCGTCTGATAATCGACATCATACATTCCTACCCAAAACCATTTGTTTGTAGAATCGATTTGCGTGGCATGTTCAAAGGAACTATAGGCATTTTTATAGTCTTTTAAGGCTAAGTAATTCTTCCCTAATTCAAAATGAATGGTAGCATTCTGAGGTTCGATTTTTAAACATTGCTCCAAAGCCAGAATTGCCTTGTCGTAGTTTTCGATCCCTTTTTGCTTTAAGGACTCATAAAAATAATCCTGGAATTTGTCACTATTTGACTTTATTCCTTCTGGTTCCGTTTGTGCCAATAGCAATGCCGAATTGCTTAGCAAAGCAAAAAATAGAATCCATAAAGCCGATTTTTTCATTGACTTATTTAATAAACTACCTCGGGACAGAGCCCACAAGGTATTAGTGAAATAGTAGCCACCGATTTTAAAAAAAATAATCCGTCACTCAAGACCAAAGGTCGAACAGACAAACTAATCTGTGGCAAAAATCGAAGCATCCCTTCTAGGAAACAAATAAAGGTAGTACAACGAAATAGCATTTTTGCGCTCCGGTTAGAAAACGGGAACGCAAAAAATAATTATTATTCTAATACCGAATAATCCCCAATGCTTATACTGGTAAAATCACCGTCAAAATGAACATGATTCCCAATCATCGCATTGTCTAACTTAGCATTACTGATGTGTGCATGTGTTTGAATTAAACTGTTTGTAATCACACTTCCTGTAACATGACTTCCTTTTCCTAGAGAAACATTAGGTCCTACAGTTGAGTTTATTAAAAACACATCTT
This sequence comes from Flavobacterium sp. Arc3, assembly GCF_041431375.1. Taxonomy (NCBI): domain Bacteria; kingdom Pseudomonadati; phylum Bacteroidota; class Flavobacteriia; order Flavobacteriales; family Flavobacteriaceae; genus Flavobacterium; species Flavobacterium sp. Arc3. The sequence continues at coordinate 20,588 of NZ_JASMRI010000007.1, forward strand.
CTCCGATATAACAAGGTGGAATAATTGTTGAGTTGTCTATTCTAACATTTACAGCCACTAATGCTGCCTCTTCTTTCTGTAAAAAGCCTAACATTCTGGAATTGGTTTCTACAGTTACATTTTTATTTCCGCAGTCCATCCACTCGTCTACATTACCCGTTTTAAAGACTTTTCCTTTGGCCATCATTGCTTTAATCCCATCATTAATTTGGTACTCTCCACCATTTTGAATGTTGTTGTCTAAAACATTTTGAAGTTCCTCTTTTAAAACCCCTACCTCTTTAAAGTAATAGATACCAATAACGGCTAAATCGCTTACAAATTCTTGTGGTTTTTCAACTAGTTCGACAATTTCATTCGCCTCATTTAGTTTTACCACACCATAGGCTTCTGGTTGATCTACTTGTTTTACCCAAATAACAGCGTCTGCTTCAGGATCAAGATCAAAATCAGCTCTGATAAGTGTATCTGCATAAGCAATTACTGCTGGTCCAGAAAGTGATTCTTTGGCACACATAATAGCATGACCTGTTCCTAACGGCTCAAGTTGACGATAAATAGAGGCTTTAGCACCTAAGCTTTCTGCCAATTCTTCTAAACTTTTTACAAGATCATCTCCAAAGAAAGCCGGATCTCCTAATATGAAAGCAACTTCATCAATAGGTTCATCCAGGATTTTGGCGATATCTTCCACTAATCGGTGTACGATTGGTTTTCCAGCAATAGGAATCAATGGTTTTGGAATAGTTAAAGTATGAGGGCGAAGGCGAGAACCACGTCCTGCCATTGGTACTATTATTTTCATTTTTTGTTTTTATTTAAACGAAAAGTTCGCAAAGAATTTTCGCAAAGTTCGCTAAGTTTATTGTTGCTTTATTTTTTTGACGACAAAGATCGCAAGGTTTTACGCAAAGATTGCTATGCTCTGTATATTTCAAATAGCAACTCGATTAAGCGCTGACTGAAAACAGAACACTGAGAACTACTTCACTCCCGTACTTCCGAATCCGCCTTCACCTCGAGAAGTTTCAGATAACTCCTGAACTTCAATCCAGTCTGCGCGTTCGTGTTTAGCGATAATTAGTTGTGCAATACGTTCTCCGTTTTGGATTACAAAAGCTTCATTGGATAAATTTACTAAAATCACACCAATTTCACCACGATAATCGGCGTCAACTGTTCCGGGGCTATTTAATACTGTAATTCCGTTTTTGAAAGCTAGTCCGCTTCTTGGTCGTACTTGTGCTTCGTAGCCTATCGGTAATTCGATAAAAAGACCCGTTTTAATCACTGCGCGTCCTAATGGTGTCAAGGTTACAGATTCTGTAAGATTTGCTCTTAAATCCATTCCTGCCGAGGCTATAGTCTCATAGTTAGGCAAGGCATGTTGTGATTTATTGATAATGTTTATTTTCATGTTTTTTATTTTAATTCAGTGACAGGTCTTGACTTGTTCTACTGATGTTTTTATTTATAGCCCTGATAGTATCGGCATCCTTTTCTTGACTTTTTAGGAAAGAAAAGATATAGCGAATAGCAGGAAATAGCTCCAAACTATTCCTACCCTTTTATAATTTTCAGCAGCGTTTCTTTTTCATTATGGTATATGAAATAAAGGAACACGATTAGTAAACCCACACCAACATAATAATTCTCCCTGAAACCGTAAAAGGATACCGCTGAAAAAGCTATGGATAGTGAGAGATACCCTCCTATTTTTTTTAAGTCGTAAGGAATGGGATAATATTTGTTTCCCAGGTAATAGGAAATAATCATCATACTTCCATAAGCTGCAATTGTTGCTATTGCGGAACCGTAATAACTCATTGTAGGAATCAGTAAAAAGTTGAGCACTAAAGTAATTATGGCACCTACTATGGAAATATAAGCTCCGATGTACGTCTTGTCAATTAACTTGTACCAAACGGAAAGGTTAGTGTAAATTCCCAAAAAGAAATTAGCCAGTATAATCAACGGCACTACTTTCATCGCTTCCCAATAAGAGCTATCGCGAATCATTAATAATTTAAAAAGATCCGCAAAAACGATTACCGACAGTAATATAAAAGATCCGAAGATGACAAAATATTTAGTCACCATCGCATAAGTGTGTGGCGCATTTTTATCAGACGAATGGCTAAAAAAGAAGGGTTCTATTCCTAAAGTATAAGCAGTTCTATACAAAACCATGAACAGTCCTAATTTATAACAGGCAGAATAAACTCCTACCTCTGATTCAGCAATATTAGCTGGTAACAAATTTGCCAAAAGAATTTTATCGAACTGTTCATTAATGGCAAAGGCAATTCCCGCCACCATAATAGGCATTCCATAACGCATCATTCGTTTCCACAAATCAGTATCGAACTTCCAATTCAAGTACACATAATCTGGAGATAACACGACAAAGGTTAGTAGACTCGCTATAATATTTGCTAAAAATATATATCCTATTTGAAAATTATCTACATAAATAGAACGCAAAAAACCATGGGGATTTGCTTCAATTAACATGGGAATATACAGTAAAAAAACTACGCTCAGAATCAGGTTAACCAATACATTTCCAATTTTTATTGCCGCATAAACCATGGGTTTCTGATTGACTCTTAATTTTGAAAATGGGATAATAACTAAGGCATCTAATGCCAAAATCCAAATCGTATAGCCGATATACTGGGAATCGATTCCGGACCAGGTTGCTAAAGAACTCCTAAATAAGAGGGCAATAAATAAAAATATTATGGTACTCCAAAAAATAGAAACCATAGAAGTTTCTACCACTGATTTTTTATTAGATTCCTTGTTATAAAATCTAAAAAAAGCAGTCTCCATTCCATAGGCTAGAATAACATTAAAAAATATCATCCAGGCAAAAATAACAGATACTTTACCGTACTCCGCTTTTGGAAGCAAATCGGTATAAAGCGGAACTAACAAAAAACTGAACATTCTCGGTAAAACTGTAGCGAGTCCGTATATGGCTGTCTGTTTAAAAAGTTTTTTATATAATCCCAAAATGGTACGTCTTATTAATATTTAGAGCACAAAAATAACTATTTCTTTGGTTTAATCCCTGATGGATTAGGAATCATTGGTCTTTCTTTTATTGCCTTGATCTTATAAAAAAAAGTTTTATCATTTTTACTATATTCCAATACCGCCTCGGTTGATTGTAATTCAAATTTGGGTTGGGTTATACTGTGTGCTTTATTTCCGTATTCTTTGAGTGGGTCGCTGTCTAAAACCAAATCATAACTGGCTGGAAACTGGTTGAAATGCGCCTTAAAAGTATATTTGTCTTCTTTTTCTAGTTTCGCTTCTTGATTTTTGAAATAGACCTTATCTAAAATAATTCCTTCTTGCAAAGGTATATTGAACTCAATATAAAAATCGATTCCATTTGGGACTTGACCTTCTACGCTATTCGTTTTTTGGTAATACGCCGCTACTATTTCTTGTGGAAATTTCATTTGATTATCCTGTTTAGAGGCACAAAAAGAAAGGCTACAAGAAATCAACACTAACAACGCTATTTTTATAGTAGAACCCATTGTGAAATGATTTAAGATAACCCTTCTCTATCGAGAATTTTAACGAAGTGAAAGCCTTTTGGTCCATAGCCCTGATTGTAATAAAAACGATGCGCAGTGAAATTTCCTGTAAAAGCATCGAGAACGATCATGGTGCAGACTTCTTCCTTAGCTTTTACATCAATGTAATCTGTCATCATTTTGCCTAGTCCTTTAGAACGATGCTCTGGATGAACAATAAAATTATCAATCTCAATGTATTTACCCGACCATAATTTTGTTCCGGTCCAAAAACCAGTTACAGCAACACTAATGTCGTTTTCAATAACAACCAGTTGCTTATAATTATGAGGAACCATCTCTTTGAGATAGGATTCATATTTTTCTAACGTAAAGGCTGGATAAAGAAACCGCATCAATTCAAAATTGTTAAGCATTTCGACTACGGTGGTAAGTTCTTGTGTTTTCAATGGAGAATGGTTTATAAAACCATAAAAATAGTGAAAAAATAAAGTGGTTAATAAACCCGACAATTAAAGTTGTCATAAATGTTTAATGACACTGTAAGGAAAAGCAATGTACTATTAAATTAAGAACCTTAATTTGTCCTAGTCTCATGAGTAAGATTCGCTGTAATTGATTTATTTTCAGTAGCATGCTATAATTAACCTTTACAAATGCTAAACTATTTATGAAAACAGCATGAACAAAAATTGCAAATTAGCTTTTGACTACACCAATAATTGTTAAGTTTATAAAGCTTAGTTTCGATATCATCTGAGAATAGAATATTGTCTGTAACCCTCTCTTTGTATTTGTTGTCAGCTTTCATTTGCGAAGCGACTCCAGACACAGTTTTAAAAAAAAACTGTTGCATAAAAAAAGCCTCGCGATAGCGAAGCTTTTGTATATTATTATGAACAAATACTATCCGTTCAACGCTTCTGCTCCACCAACGATTTCAAGGATCTCGTTAGTAATTGAAGCTTGACGTGCTTTATTGTAAGTCAATTTCAATTGATTTCTCAACTCAGTTGCATTATCAGTTGCTTTATGCATAGCAGTCATACGAGCACCATGTTCTGAAGCAAATGAATCTCTAATTCCTTTGTATAATTGTGTTTTCAATGATTTTGGAATCAAAGTCAAAACAATTTCTTCCTTAGATGGTTCAAAAATATAATCACTAGTTGAAACCGTCAAATCAGATTTTATTGGTGCCAGCGGTAAAAATTGTTCAACTTGAACGATTTGAGTAGCTGCATTTTTAAATTGATTGTAAATCAATTCAATTTTATCATATTCTCCAGAAAGGAACTTCTCAGTTAACGTGTCTGCTATTAAAGCTACATTATCAAAAGTTAAGTCATCAAAAACTGCACTTTGATTGTCAATTACAGTATTAGTTTTAACCAAAACATCATTTCCTTTTTTACCTACTGCAAAAATATCCACTTGTTTTCCTGCATAGAATCCAGAACGGGTTTTAGCTGCCTTAATTACATTCGAATTAAATGCACCACATAAACCTCTATTTGAAGTAATAGCAACAACCAATACCTTTTTAATTTCACGTTGTGTAGTAAACTCTGCACCTGTTCCACCTTCTAGTGTAGAGGAAAGATTTTGTAATAATTCCGTTAATTTTTCGGCATAAGGGCGCATGGCTGTAATTGCATCTTGTGCTTTCTTTAGCTTTGCTGCAGAAACCATTTTCATCGCAGATGTGATTTGCATCGTAGATGAAACGGAAGTAATTCTATTACGGATTTCCTTTAAATTTGCCATTTATTTTTTTCTATTATGAATTATAAATTTTGAATTTTAAATTATAAAAAGACTGGCTTCTCCTAATTTAAAATTCAAAACTTAAAATAACTTCTAGTTATATTTTGCTGAAATTTCTTTTGCTACAGTTTGGATTACATCTGTAATTTCATCTGTAAGTTTCCCTGCTTTCAAAGCATCTAGAGTTGCTCTGTGTTTATTGTTAAGGAATTCCAAGAAATCTTTCTCAAATTCTTTTACTTTATTCACAGGAACATTTCTCAATAGGTTTTTTGAACCAGCGTATATAATCGCAACTTGATCTTCTACTGTATAAGGATCATTCAAACCTTGTTTCAAGATCTCAACGTTTCTTCTACCTTTTTCAATTACGTTTAAAGTAACTGCATCTAAGTCAGAACCAAATTTAGCAAACGCTTCCAATTCACGGAATTGTGCTTGATCTAGTTTCAAAGTACCTGCTACTTTTTTCATTGATTTAATTTGTGCATTTCCTCCAACACGAGATACCGAGATACCTACGTTGATCGCTGGACGCACCCCAGAGTTAAACAAATCTCCATCAAGGAAAATTTGACCATCTGTAATCGAAATTACATTTGTTGGGATATATGCAGAAACGTCACCAGCTTGAGTTTCGATAATTGGTAGCGCCGTTAATGAACCACCACCTTTTACGATTGGTTTCAATGAATCTGGTAAGTCATTCATGTTTTTAGCAATTCCATCATCAGCAATTACTTTACAAGCACGCTCTAATAAACGACTGTGTAAGTAAAATACATCTCCAGGATATGCTTCACGTCCCGGTGGTCTTCTTAATAAAAGAGAAACCTCACGGTAAGCAACAGCTTGTTTAGATAAATCATCATAAACAATTAAAGCTGGACGACCAGAATCTCTAAAATATTCTCCAATTGCAGCACCTGCGAAAGGAGCATATACTTGCATCGGAGCAGGATCAGAAGCATTAGCAGCAACAATAATGGTATAAGCCATTGCTCCTTTTTCTTCTAACATTTTAGCAATTCCTGCTACAGTTGACGCTTTTTGTCCAATTGCAACATATATACAAAATACAGGTTTTCCTGCATCGTAAAATTCTTTTTGATTTAAGATAGTATCGATGCAAACAGTTGATTTACCTGTTTGACGGTCACCAATAACTAGCTCACGTTGTCCACGACCAACTGGGATCATAGCATCTACTGCTTTAATTCCTGTTTGTAATGGTTCAGTTACTGGTTGACGGAAGATAACTCCAGGAGCTTTTCTTTCCAAAGGCATTTCGTATAAATCTCCACCAATTGGTCCTTTTCCATCAATTGGAAAACCAAGAGTGTTAACTACACGTCCTACCATTTGCTCTCCAACTTTAAGAGAAGCAATACGTTGCGTTCTTTTTGCAATAGAACCTTCTTTGATTCCTGTTGATGGTCCTAAAAGTACCACCCCAACATTGTCTTCTTCAAGATTCAATACAATAGCTTCTAAACCATTGTCAAATTCTACTAACTCACCGTATTGAACATTCGAAAGCCCGTAAATACGAGCAATACCATCTCCAACTTGAAGTACTGTTCCTACTTCCTCTAGCGTAGCGCCAGATTCAAAACCTTCTACTTGCTTTCTTAATATTGCTGAAATTTCAGCAGGTTTGATTTCCGCCATCTTAATTTATAATTTAGACACTTAAATGTGCAATAAAACTAGTTACTTAATTCTCTTTTTAATACTTGTAATCTGTTGGCTACCGAAGCATTGTACTGCTGGTCACCTATTCTTAAAATAAACCCACCAATGATTGAAGGATCTACGTTACTTTCTATCGTAATTTTTTTATCTGATAAGCTTGCTATCTTAGCTAATACTTTAGCTTCTAAAGCCGCATCCATAGGAACCGCAGTAGTGACTTTAGCTATTTGAACACCATTCATGATATCAAATAACTTTCTATATTCTAACGCTATTGTTTCTAAAATTTCGAATCTTTTGTTTTCGAATAACAAATGAAACAAACTTTTAGTTACACTATTAGTACTTGCAAAAACTTCCATTAAGGCATTTTCCTTAACCTCTACTTTTAAAGTAGGGTTTTGGATAAAAGTGCTCAATTCTAGGTTCCCACCTATAGTTGAAGCGATAGAATTCATATCATCACTTACTGCTTCAGCCACTCCCTTAGATTGTGCTATCTCCAGAATTGCTTTTGCATAACGAATTGCTGCTCTTGTATTTGCCATAATCTTAGTTTAACTTTACGTCACCTAACATCTTCTCAACTAATTTAGTTTGAGCTTCTTTATTAGATAATTCGTCTTTCAATAATTTTTCTGCGATATTCAATGACAAAGTAGAAACTTGTAGTTTCAATTCAGCCATAGCTGCATTTTTCTCACCTTCAATTGCTGCTTTTGCTTGCTCAATCATTTTTAGTCCTTGAACTTGAGCTTCACTTTTTGCGTCAGCAAGCATTTTCTCTTTAATTTCACGAGCATCTTTAAGCATGTTGTCACGCTCTAATCTTGCTTCTTGCAAAATACGTTGGTTATCTGCTTGTAAGTTTTGCATTTCTTTTCTTGCGTTCTCAGCAGAAAGCAAAGCATTTTTTATACCATCTTCTCTTTCATTAACTGCATCAAGAATAGGTTTCCATGCGAATTTTTTAAGTAAAAATATTAATCCTAAAAATATTAAAACTTGCCAAACGAACAACCCTAATTCAAACTGATTTATTAATTTTTCCATATCAATGTATCTCTAAAAATATTTAATTTTTTTTAATAAAACAGGAGTCACAACCAACCGTTGCGACTACTGTTTTTTTAAGTTTTAATTAAGCTGCGAATAACGCTGCGAAACCAATACCTTCAATAAGTGCAGCTGCAATAAGCATAGCTGTTTGGATTTTTCCAGATGCTTCTGGTTGACGAGCGATAGCGTCCATTGCTGAACCACCAATTCTACCAATACCTAAAGCTGCTCCGATTACGATTAATCCTGCACCAATAAAATTCAAACCTTCCATAATATATATAATTAAAAATTAAACATTCAATTTATTAGTGCGCCTCCTCATGGTGGTGCTCTTCTACTGCTGAACCAAAATACAGCGCTGATAACAATGTGAAAATATAAGCTTGTAAGAATGCTACCAAAATCTCTAGGATAGAAAGTGCAAATGACAAACCAAATGATAAACTACTTCCTAACCAGCTTTTGAAAATAAACATTAAACCAATAATACTCATCAAAACGATATGTCCTGCAAAGATATTTGCATACAAACGAATCATTAATGAAAAAGGCTTAATTATAACTCCTAATAACTCAATAGGCGCTAATACGATACGCATTATCTTTGGTACCCCTGGCATCCAGAAAATGTGACCCCAATAGTTTCTATTAGCCGTAAGGTTAGTAATTAAAAATGTCATGATTGCTAATGCAAATGTAATCGTTAAATTACCAGTAACATTTATACCGAAAGGCATCAATCCAAAAATATTCAAGAACAATACAAAGAAAAATATAGTCAATAAATAACTCATGTATCTCTTGTAGTGTTTTTCTCCAATGTTAGGAATAGCTATTTCATCACGAATAAAAAGAACCACTGGTTCAAATATTCTTCCCCCTCCAGAAGCAATTCCGCCATTTTTAGAATAAGTCCTTGCCAAACCGGCAAATAGGAACACCATTAGAAAAGAAGCTATGAATATAGATAAAACTGTTTTTGTGATTGAGAAATCAATAGGACGCTCATTTACAGGAAAACCTGTTTTTTCGTCTTCTGTTATTTTTCCTGAAGCATCCGTTTTGTATATTTTTCCATCATGATGATTAATCGCGTAGAAATTACCGTTAGATTCGGCAACTGCTTCTCCGTGTTCAAATTTTGAAGATGAAAAGAAATGTATACCATTATCCCAAAGAATTACCGGTAAAGAGAAACCATAATGTTTTCCTTCTACCTCATCAGAGAAAAAAGTAAAGTCATGAGAGTCTAAAACGTGATGACCAATGAATGCTTTAATTTTAGATTTTACATCTGTAGGTTCAGCATGAGCTCCTTCATGGCTTAGTTCTGTTGTTTCGTGTGCAACTTCAGTGTGAACTTTTACAGAATCCACTTCAGGATTTGCAAAACTCATTAAAGGAAGACACGCTACTAAAGTCGCCATTATAAATCTAAGTGGTCTGTTTGAAATCACCATAACTGTTAAATATCTTAATTTTTTACGTTTCTGAAATTTGGTGCAAATGTACATTTTTTATTATTCTTCGAAAGAATATATAAAATTATTTTTTTCAATCCTTCCTATTTTTGCTAATCTATTGCTTTTCGTTTAATATTCGTATGGTTAAAACGGTCTCTATTAACAAAAAAAGAATAAACATCCCAAAAAAATTAATTTTCTCTATTGAATTATCATATGCTGTAACGTGCAAGATAGGTTTTAATATCAAATAACAAAATACCATTTTAATACTTGTTCCTAAAAGAAAAGACATACCTACGTTATCAAAGCTTTTTTCTTTCACTTTTAGCAAAACAATGAATATCAGAGTGGACATACCAAAAAATAATAAATAGAGCACTTCAATCGAATACTGAAATGGCGCAACATTAATTTTTAAAACGTAGAAAATGAATTTATGTAACAAATAAGCCACTATGGCTAGGAGGGTTAAATTTAGTAGAGGCTTTTGATTTTTTAAATTCATGTTGTGTTTATTTGGTCTTCAAGACACAAAGACTCGAGACTTAATTTACTTTTGTTGTTTAAAATTTTATTGAGATTTATTGATTTCGTTCACTTGTCTTATCACGTTGTATAAAGCGAGAGCGACACCAACCATGACAAGGATTTTATTGTAATATACTTTAGGATTAGGGTAATTTTCATCAAGCCAGTTACCTCCATAAGCAAACAAAAAAATGATAACCCCCATTTGAATAGGAATATTAATTAAAGCTAACCATTTGCTAGCTTGTTTTTTGTTGGGTTTCTTTTCCATCGGTTAATAAGAAATTTTCTTCATTAATCTTCATTATGCAGGATGCGCTAAAATCAGCCCCCGGTTCCACAGATAACTTTCCTACGGTCACTTCACCGTTGATACTAGCTTTAGATTTTACGTTCAGGATTTCAGCAACACGAATAGTCCCTTCAAATTTTCCTTCGATATCTGCATTTTTACAGTTAATATCACCCGTTACGCTTCCAGCAGGGCCTATTACTAATTTTCCGGTAGACTGAAAGTTTCCTATCAATTCTCCGTCAAGCCTAAAATCAGCCTGAGAAACGATATCTCCTTTTATAATTGTTCCTTCTACTATTCTATTCGTTTTTCCTAAAAGCTCCGTATAGGGCTTTGCTTTTCTATTAAACATTTTTAGTCTTTTTTTAACCCTAAATAAATATCTAGATTTTTTTTAATTTGGATTACTTTATAATTTTCATTCGTAAGAATAACCGCTGGTATTGCTATTTTAAAATCCTTATTTTCTCTTAGAATGGAACTAATATTTCTGGCATATGCTTCTGAATTTATACCGTAAATTACTATAAAATTTTCTGTATCGCTATACCCGTCTAATGAATAATTTAAATCCTGAAAGTTTGCTGCGGTCATGAATTTTTTAATCTTTTCTTCCATCGATTTTGTATCTTTTTCATCTGATACCGGCACTTTGTAGAGTACTTTCCAGTTTTTAGTATCTGTCGTTGTAAAATCTAATTGTTCTAAAAAAGGAATTTGGCTCTTCACAATTTCCTGCGCTTTTTTACCCTCTTCCGTATTTGGATAATTATCTGCCACAAACTGTAATGCGTTTTTATAAGCTACTAATCCTTTCAATTTCCCAATAGCATTCGCTTTCAAAAACTCGAATTTTGATACGATTTCATCACCAGAAAACTGACTGATTAAATCCTCCGTTTTTTCTAAAACAGATATAAACTGTCCCTCTTCATATTGTTTATATAAGGCATCATAAACTCCTTCGGGGGTGTCTTTCAAATTAGTTCCCGCTGGATTTGTATTGTTTATTATTTGAGCATAACGAGAGTCTGGAAACTGGGAATTAATCCTATCTTTCATTGCTTCCGCTTTACTGCTATTTGTTATTTGGTATATCTTGTATAGATTATACATTGTAGGAAGAATCAATTTTTCTTCTGGACTATTTTGCAATAACTGCTCTAGCTTGTTCGCCGCTAGTTCATATTCTTTGAATTTTTCCTTATAAATCACTCCAAGTTGGTAATAGGCTGTATTGCGCTCTTTCCCTATGCTATCAATTGTAGATTTCGTACTTGGAAGTTGTTTTAAATAAAAATCAGTAGTGTACTCTTCGACTATGACTATATTATTTTCTTCCTCTCTCAACTTATCACCCGTCTGTGCTGGATTACTATTCAACGTGTCTTTTGAAACCACATTCGCTTTAGCTGTTGACGAAAGTCTCCAATTGCCAACTGAACTTCTATTCCCCCATATTTTTTTGAATTCCACTTTCCCAAAAGAAACAGTCGTAGGATTGTAAAAATAGAAAACACTTGTAGTTGCATTAGATAATCCCATAGAAGGTGGTGCAAACGGTGATAAAGGATCTACATTCCCTCCGTTTTTAACAGAAACTGCAGGATCAGCAGCCATTGAATTATTATTTTTTTCTCTGTTTTCTTGCTTCTCTTTCAATTTTTCTTCTGCAATTCTTCTAGCTTCGTCCTTCTTTTTTAAGGTATCAATATAATTTTCGAAATAAGAAATTCTGCCACCTTCCGACATGGAAACAACATGTAAAATACTATCATTTCTTGTTGCAACCGATTCGTACAAAATTACTTCGTCTAAGTCTTTTCTAATTTTTTGAATGTGAACAAACTCTCTTGTCTTAAGATCAAGATTCACTAAGGTACTGTCGTAATATTTTGCTGCCATAGGATATGCAGCATTTCTAAAATACATATTCCCTATATTTCTATAATTTGACGCTACTAAATACTGGTCAGCAGTTGATTTTTTTAATGAAGTATTATAAAAATCTAATGCTTTCTTTTGATTGTCCTGTTTGTCATAAAAAACACCCATCTGATAATTTAATACATCTAGGAATGGTCTGTTTTCTCTGTCGGCAATTAATTTTCTATAGTTTTTCAAAAAGGCGGTAGTGTCCCCGTTTTGATAATCAAACAACTGTGCTCTTCTGGCTTGCGCTTGAATAACGTATTTTCTTTCTGACTTGCGATTCATACCTATCACCGCTTCGTAGTTGTAGATCGCACTGTCTTTTTTACCTAACTCTTCGTAAAGTTGCCCGAGTATAAATCGATATCTTGCTTTTTCTTTGTTTTGTTTGGTGAATTTCTCAGCTACTTTCAATTTAATCAAAGCCGAATCCTTTTCTTCTAAGTTCAAATACGCTTCAGATAGAAGAGCATTTACATTAGCGATAACCTGATTTTTAAGTTTGTGTTCCTTTAACAGATATGTCATATTATTGACAACCAAAGCGTCGTTACCCAAGCGCATATTGGTTTTTCCGCGCCAAATCTTTGCTTCATAAATCCTGCTACTATTGGGGTATTTGTATAGAATATAATTGAAGGCGTCTAATGCAGGAATAAATCTTTGATCGTAGTATCTGGCTTTACCCAAAAGTAAATAAGCTTCGTCAATTTGGAAGTTTCTTTCTCTTCCGTCGATGTTCATGGAATGCTTCTGAATGGCTTTAGTAGCCTTAGTTTCGGCCAATTCAAAATCAGCATTTTTCGGTTTTTCTTGTGTAGTAACTTCATCCGTTATTTGCATTCTTTCGATAGGCAAACGTTTCCAGAAATTATCTTTGCTATTAGCTTCTATCGCTAGAATACCTTTATCTAAGCCAATTCCTCCATTGTACAAAATATTATATTTAGTACTCAGTGCATGAGAATTTCGAGATAAAAAACTGTTGTTCCTCGTAGAACAGGCTACCAAAAAGCACAAAAAGCCTACTGGGATTGAATATTTAAATATATTGGTTTTCAAATGGTACCGTTTTTATCATTAAACTTTTTAAAAAGCTTTTTAGTATAATGACTGGTAAAAATACGTTTCTTTTTGAAATATGGAAGTTTAAACCGCGAAAAACATCTCTAGCTCCTGCAGCGTTTCAGTAGAGGTTTGAATATCTTTTACAATTTCTCCTTTATTTAAAGCTACTATTCGATCACAAACCTCTACGGTGTGTTGTAAATCATGGCTTGAAACTAAAATTGTGATCTCAGGATTTTCAGCAAGTTCCTTAATTACTTTTTTCAAACGATTAACGGTCGTAGGGTCTAAATTAGCAAAAGGTTCGTCAAGAATAACTACTTCCGGATTGCCTATCAAAGTCGCAATTATACCTACTTTTTTTTGGTTTCCTTTAGATAAGTCACGCAAGTACTTTTTGTTTTTCAGAATTTCACCATTAAAAAATTCTTCATATTTATCTAATAAAGCATCAATATCAGCCTTATTTTGACCGCGTAAATCACCAATAAAATAGAAATATTCTTCCGGTGTCAGATAGCCTATCAAGAAGCTTTCGTCAATAAATGCAGCAGTAAAAGGTTTCCAGTCTTCACTAGCGTTTACTAAAATACCATTGTTTACTATATTCCCAGTTGACGGTTGGATTAAATCCAAAAGCAAACTAAAAAAGGTTGTCTTTCCGGCACCGTTATTTCCCACAAGACCCAAACTTTGTCCTTTTGGGATTTCAAGGTTTTCGATATTTAAAACTGTAGTTCCGTTATATTTTTTTGAAAGCTGATTTACCTGTATCATTATTGTTTTATGTATTGTGATGACTCTGGAGTTATCATTACTAATTTTCTTGTTGTTTGAAACCGTTTATCGTAGCGTATTTCCTTTTAGTATAGCCTGCTGCTATTTTATTTAAAAAATAATTTCTCAGTACTAATCCAATAATCCCAATTATAGCAATTGCAATTATAGCAGCCTCAGCATTTACCAGTTTATAAATACCATAAAAAATCAAGGTGGGAATCAACATTAAAGGCAATCCTACAATCCATTGTGTCGCTCCTGTCCCCTGGTAATTCATGAACGGACTTTTCTCTAAATCAATTCTTTTTTTATTATACGAACCTGCAAATAATAAAATGGGGATATTGATCCCTAAATTATAAGTAGCACAGGCTAAATTTATGGCCAAAATTTTCCAACCAAAATAAAGATAAGGCGTACTTAAAATCGCCAAAATCACTACAGAAACAGACATTAATCCTGCCTTTGAAGCTAAATATTGTTTCATAGGGATGTTTTGTGACATCATCATTCCGTAATAATTACTGTCCCACGAAGGAACGAATTGCCCGTAATTCAACATGAATACTCCAGTCATTAAAATTCCAACCAATACAAAAAATGGAGAAATACCTTTGTAACTAGGATTTGTGTAAATCATTAAACCGTAGGCCAAGAAAATTAAAGAAATCCAAATTGTGGTTTTTGGTCTTTTGTTTCTCCAAATCATTTTAAGATCTAATTGCAAGAAGGGTGCAATCTCGCCAAAACGCTTCGTCCAACTTAAGTCAGATGTTTTTGCCTCCTCCACTTTTGACTGTAACGAACTATCCAAATAGAAATTACTTTTTAGATACTTGAAATTTAGAAAGTACAAACCCCCTAAAATCAAAATGGGGACTAAAACCAAAATGGGTTGCAGCACCAAATTATCAAGAACAACTCCTGAAAGCGTCGTTATTTTAAAAACTCCAAAATAATCTAAACCAAAAAACAGCAACCCTAAAGCTACAAAAGGAAGAAATGCTTTGATATTCTCGGCAAATTTCTTCTTAATTAAAAAGTTGGCATAGTTAACAATTAACGCTAAAAGATACATCCCAAACATCCATACAATCATAGTAACTGGATCGTAATTTCCTTCGATAATGTTGAAAATCCCAAAAGGAATAATCACTAATAGCGGAAAGATGTTATAAATTGAAGTCAGACTCTTCAATAACACAAAATGGATTACCGCTTCTTTCTTAATGGGCAATACTAATAATGGTTTGATATTCATTACCGGTAGACTTTGCATAAAAAAACGGAAAACAAGTTCTATAGCCAACCAAAAAAATACAAAACTATTCACAATAGCCAATGGTTTTTGACCTGGAAAAGTTTTTTCTAACAGTGGGTATAAAGAAACACCTAATACTAAAAAAACAAGTAAAAAATAAACCACTAAAAAACCCATCAGAATTTTAAGCCCGATACTTTTCCCCACACTTGCTGAGCGGAAGAAAGATTTCAATTCTAAATCTATAAAATGTTTGAACATAGTTTAATGGTTTAGTTTTATTGTAAGTATTTAAAAGTAAGAAAATGTTACAGTCTTTCTAATTTATATTCTGGATAAGTGGCCAATAAGTAATCTTCTGCCTTAGATGGAATAACTTTAAAGATGATGAAAATTACTATAGCCAGAAGGGCAAAAAAGAAACTTAAGCCAAGAATCCAATAGTCGTTTCCAATATACTTTTCACTATGGTAAAAAATACGAGAAAACAGGTTAATTGGAAAACTAATCAGTACTAAAAAACCCCCATATTGATTTATGATTTCTTCAAACAACCATCTTTTCTGTCCCGATTGCAGTTTTTGTTTTTGCTTTTTTTTGCTTTTGAAAATTTCATAAACTGAAAACACTATCAAAATAATAAAAAGCCCCATATAAATCCATTCGCTATAATGGCTTATTTTGAGAATGCTAAATAATACCAGCGTCGTTAAAATTGTCAACACAATCTTAGGGACTCCAAAAAAATCTTTGAAATGTTGCCAAACCAAACGATTGTATTTTTTGCTTAAAACAGCTTGACGTTTTTCGACCACATCCATAAAACCAAAAACACCAAATTTCTTGAATTCTACATTTAGGGCTTGGTCAAAAGTAAGATTAGGATTCTCTTCCCATTGTGCTTCTATCGCATTCGCCAAATGATCCACTAGTTCTGATTGTAAGTCATACCATTCCACATAATGTTGGCGAGTAAAAGTAAACAGCTGGTCTATTTGAGCGGCGGTTAGTTTCATGATTTGTGAATGTTTAGTTTTTTTTCGAATTGAATATGGTTACTCACCAATTGAAAACTTAATAAAAGATGGAATACCATTAAAGATTCAAAAATAACGAGCATTACTTGATTATTAATAGTTGTAGGCGTAGTAAAAAAAATAATTGGATATATGTAAAATAGGTACAACATTACTCTTGTTTTAAAAAGGTGGTTAAATGACGTATTTAATTTTGATTTCCAGATTCTTATGGTACTGAAAGTCAATAATAAATATCCCACAACATATAGAAATCGAACTCCTTTTTGAAATTGAGACGTCAGAAACTGCGGATTATAATATTCTTTAAGAACTAAAAAAGTAACTAAGACAGTTGTACTTATTAAAAACCCGGTAGATAATTGTTTTTTTATTAGAGCAAGCTTTTTATCTAAAATCATTTTTGGGTAGCTATTACTAATTCCTGTAAAAAATGAATTCGAAGGTTTTAATTGTGGCTCCCATCTTTTAAAAACCATTTGTACGTTTTCTTCAAATGAAAGACTATTTCCTTCTGTTAAAACCTCAATTTCTGTAGCAATATGGTCTACTAATTCGAGTTTGATATCGTCATAAACAACTCCGTTTAAAACTAAAGTTTCTTCTATCGTTGTAATTTGTTGGTTGGTTAGTTTCATAGCAAATTAGGTGAGTTGGTATTGTCTTTTTACGTTCTCGATTGTCCTCTTTTGAAGATGAATTCCTGTAATTAAAAATAAGGTTCCCACTACCCATAAACAGCAGAAAGCTAATATTAAAATTGGATGCGATTGAACCGACTCCTTAAAAGAATTTAATAGATACATTACCCAGTACAGCAATCCGAAAATTCCTGTGAAAGTACCATGACTAATATTCAACTCTAAAAAACGTTTCCCTTTAATTTTTCTATTTGTATAAAAAGAATAGAGCGCTGGAATAAAAAGTACTGCTAATAAACCGAATAAATTTTTAACAAACTTTACTGGTTCATCAAAATAAAAAGATGCCTTAAAAGCTAAAAAGGCTAACAGAATACCTAAAATAATTTTTGGGAATTTAAAATAGTCCGCAATCATTTTTAATTGTGCTCTTTTAAACTCTTTTCTTAGTATTTTGGTTCGCTCCTCTTCAATTAATTTAAACCCGTTCCTGCCAAATTTATCTTCAGCATAGTATTTTACCTGATGAAAAGTCAATTCAGGATCTTTTTTCCAGAACTCTTCCATACTTATAACCATATGATCTGTCAATTCTACTTGCAGTTCATACCATTTAATATCATGAGAGACTATATAATCAAAAACATAATCTATTTGTTCGGTGGTTAGTTTCATAGCAAGTTAGGTTAATTGGTATTGTTTTTTTACATTCTCGATTGTTTTCTTTTGAAGATGAATTGCCGTAATTGAAAATAAGATTCCTAATACCCAAATACAACAAAAGAACAATACTAACCATTGATGTTGTAGCAATTCTTCTTTCAATTGAGTAGTAATACTCATACCCAGAGACGGAAAAGAAAATACCAAAAGAGTAGGGTTTAAAGTTTCTAAAGTTAAAAAATATTTGCCTTCAATTTCTTTGCTTTTCCGCCAATAATGCACGTATAGTAAACCAACAATTGCTAAAGGACAGAATAATACCGCTAAATATTTCTGAGGACTAACGAAATAAGCTGAAAAAGTATATGCGAGATATACTAATAGAATGCTTCCAAAAATCTTAGGGAATTTCAAATATTCAGTTATCATTTTCCATTGTACTTTCCGGTATTCTTTCTGCAAAATACGTTTTCTTTGCTTTTCAATCGATTTAAAACTGGAATCTCCTACAAATATATTTTCAGCATATTGTTTGACCTGATGAAAAGCCAATTCCGGATTTTTTTCCCAAAAACCCTCCATACTAGTTACCATGTGATCGGTTAGTTCTACTTGCAATTCATACCATTTAATGTCCTTCGAAATGATATAATTTTCAACATATTCTATTTGTTCGGTGGTTAGTTTCATATCATATTTATTTTATTTTCAAATTTTATATGTTTGAAAGCTATGTTTAAATAGAACCATGAGATAAATAATAAAGTGATTGGAAAAAAAGTGCTCATAAAATGAAAATCAAAAAAAGCGGTGTTCCCTTTAAATCGAAATATACCCGTAGCAATCAATACTAGATTTATAACTTGTAAAAAGCCATTTTGATTGAATAAATAACTATATGTAGATTCTTGATTGGATTGCCATAGCCTAAATTTAGCATAGATCAGCAACACAATTCCTAAAAGGCCCATTGCCCTCAGTAATGTATTCAATACCACAAGCACT
Organism: Flavobacterium sp. Arc3; assembly: GCF_041431375.1. Lineage (NCBI taxonomy): Bacteria > Pseudomonadati > Bacteroidota > Flavobacteriia > Flavobacteriales > Flavobacteriaceae > Flavobacterium > Flavobacterium sp. Arc3. The sequence goes on from NZ_JASMRI010000007.1 coordinate 39,342, forward strand.
TCCTGATTTGCATTGCTTTTAAAGATTAGGGTAATAACTACTGCCGTTCCTAATCCTAAACAAAAAGACGTCAAGAAAACATGCTGAATCATTTTAATGGATTTTTGAATCACAATCTTAGGAATTGATTTGTTATTTCTAATCCAGAAAGAGCTGCTTGGTGTCAGTTCGTTTTTCCATTTTGCAAAAACTTTTTTTAAGTTTTCTTCAAATGAAAACTGACTTTCGTCTATTATATATTCAATTTCTGTAGCAATATGATCTAGTAGTTCCAGTTTGATATCGTCATAGACAACTCCGTTTAAAACTAAAGTTTGCTCTATTGTGGTTATTTGTTGGTTGGTTAGTTTCATATTCAAAAATTAAAATTCTAAATTCGGTTTTGGATTCACTAAGCTCTGCATGGTTCTGATAAAGTCTTCCAGTTCTGCGAGACGGTTAACGGTTTCTTTAGTACCCGCTTCCGTCAGCTTATAGTATTTCCGCATTCGGTTATCTACTTTTTCAATTTCCACATCCAGTATGCCTTCGGCTTCCAGTTTATGTAAGGCAGGATATAAAGCACCTTCAGTGATATTGAGTTCTCCTTGGGTAATGGCTTTTACTTTTTGGGTGATTTCATAGCCATACATCTTGCTGTTTTCTTCTAGTAATTTCATGATGATGGTATTTAAACTTCCTTTATACAACTGTGAATTTTTCATTTTTTTGTCATTTCGAGGCACGAAGCAATCTCATTTTGAAAAACAAATATACATAAGAATCTTATACATAACACTTTTAGGCATGTAAAATTTCAAAGACTTTGATTTAAGAAAGCTATACAGTTTAGTATATTTGCAAAAAAAATATCTCATGTCTTCATTTTTAAAACTAATCATAAAAGAAGTACGACGCGAAACCAAAGATGCGGTTTCCATACTCTTTAACGTTCCTGAGGAATTAAAACCCAATTATACTTTTATTGCTGGACAATATGTTAATATACGATTAACACTAGACGGTCAAGAAATTCGTCGTGCTTATTCAATTTGCTCTTCTCCGGAAAGTGGTGAATTGCGTATCGCGGTTAAAGCGGTAAAAAATGGAGCTTTTTCTCAATTTGCCAATACCAAATTAAAAGCGGGACAAGCACTTGAAATAGGAAAACCGGAAGGAAAATTCACATTTGAACCTCAAGCCGACCGACAAAAAAATTACGTGGCTTTTGTATCTGGAAGTGGTATAACACCCGTGATTTCGATCTTGAAAAGCGTCTTAAAAAGTGAACCTAAAAGCTCTTTTGTACTGGTTTACGGTAACAAAACACCAGAAGGAACAATCTTTAGTAAAGAATTACACGATTTACAATTACAATATGTAGGTCGCTTATTTATTCACTTTATTTTTAGTCAAGCCAAAGCAGAAGACGCTTTATTTGGTCGAATAGACAAATCTGCCGTAAATTATGTTTTAACCAACAAACACGCAGCATTAGAATTTGATAAATTCTATTTGTGTGGTCCAGAGGAAATGATTGAATTGGTTTCTGGCGTTTTGAAAGAGAAAAATGTAAAAGAATCGGCTATAAAATTTGAGCTTTTTACTTCGTCTTCTCATGAAAACGTAATAAAAGAATCATTAGAAGGGCATTCAAAAATTACCGTTATGGTAGATGATGAAGAAACTACTTTTGAAATGTCTCAAAAACAAACCATACTTGAAGCGGCGCTAAAACAAGGCTTAGATGCTCCTTACTCCTGCCAAGGCGGAATTTGCAGCAGCTGTCTTTGTAGAGTAACCTCGGGAACTGCTGAAATGACAAAGAATTCTATCCTAACTGATAAAGAAATTGCAAGCGGATTAATTCTTAGTTGTCAAGCACATCCCACATCAGAAACGATCTATGTAGATTATGATGATGTATAGAAAATAAAACTGCAATAAAAAAATTCCAAACTCCAACTTTAAAATTGGGGTTTGGAATTTTTTATTTTAGGATTTATCTAGATTTAATCTTCTAAATGTGACTCAACAGTGGACACTATCCTCTCTGGCGTAATCGTTCGCATCGCATTTTCATAACCAGGAACTTCTTTATTGCCATAAATAGAAGTGGGTAGCATGGGGTATTTTTCCCTGTCAGAAACTAATGAATTACTAAGCGGTTGATTAAAAGGCACAAATCCAGCATACGGATGCGTGGCACCCCAAAGCGTAATGACTTTTACTCCTAACATTGCCGCAATATGGGCATTTCCAGAATCCATAGAAATCATAACGTCTAAATTGCTAATGAGCGCTAACTCTTGTCGCAACTTGATTTTTCCCGCCATGTTAATAACATTGTCCTTTGAATCTGAAAGAGAATTCAAGATTTCAATTTCTTTCTTTCCTCCACCAAAAAGGAGTATTTTATACTTTGGATTTTCAGCTAATTGAAGGATCACCTCTTGCATTAAATCCAAGGGATAAACTTTAGAATCGTATTGTGCAAAAGGAGCGATTCCAATTAATTTTTGATTTTCACCTCCCATTAATTTCAGAATATCAGCATTTAAAGCCGCTTTTTCAGGAAATTTAGGATGAGATGAATCTATGGGAAAACCCAATTCTTCAAACACTTTTGCATGTCTTTCAAACACGGTAACTAATGGCTTAAAAATCTTATTTTCGATACGAGTTAATGCTTTTTTACCTTCACGTCCTTTATCTGTATAAGCAGTTTTTTTTCCGCTCAAGACAAATAATGTTCTCACTATTTTAGAACGTAACACGTTATGCAAATCGGCGAAAGCATCAATATCAAGCTTTTTCACCTCTTGAAATAACCGCAACAAACCCAAGAATCCTTTATGTCGTTCTTTTTCATCGAAAGCAAAAAAAGAAACGTTAGGTATTCCTTCAAAAAAAGGTTTAAAAAAAGGACGGGAAATGACGGTTAACTTAACCTCAGGATATTGATTTACAAAGGCCCGTAAAACAGGAACCGTCATGGCGACATCTCCCATTGCGGAAAGTCTCATGACGGCTATATGCTTCATTTTATTTGACAGATTAGTACTTGTCAACTATTTTTTCCCTTGGTACAAAACAGGATTTAATTCATCATCATTGTACATTTTCATTTGCTTGTACACTTTCATGAACTTATCTCCACTAGAAATGTCTATTAATAAATCATCAATTGCTGTAGACAAATCTGTTCTTTGTTCTAACAGAATATTTAATTTAGCCTGGCATTTATCTCTATGCTCTTGAGAAGCTTCTGCACGAGTTGCCTCTTCATTCATGTGATAAATTTTTAATGCCAGAATTGACAACCTATCAAAGGCCCAAGCTGGACTTTCAGAGTTGATTTTTGCATTATCTTTTGTTTTTACATCACTGTATTTTTGCAAAAAATAACCATCAATATATTCTACCATATCAGTACGTTCCTGGTTAGATGCATCAATTCTTCTTTTCAAAGTCAAAGCAGCAACAGGATCAATATTTGGATCACGAATAATATCTTCAAAATGCCATTGAACAGTGTCAATCCAGTTTTTTAGATACAATAAATGTTCAAATTGATCTTTAGGAAAAGGGTTATTTATAGGCTGATCAACATTATCAAATTGATGATAATCTTTGATGCTTTGTTCGAATACGGTATACGCTAATTTTGAAAACATAATTTATATTTTATAGTTACAAAGATACTTTTTATACTTTTATAAAAAAATTACAAATCACAAATCTAATCTAGAACTCAAAAATCAGTGCTAAATCTGCTTTGGGGACTAAAAAATGTTAATACCATAAATCATGCAAATTCACAATCTATCAGATAACAATACCGTTTTAAATCATTTTCTGAGCCAAATCAGAAATGTAAATATACATAATGACAGCATGCGTTTTAGAAGAAATATTGAACGCATAGGAGAAATAATGGCCTATGAATTGAGTAAAGAATTGCATTATAAAGCAGTCGAAATTCAAACACCTTTAGGTATAAAAAAGACTACAGAAATTTCTGATCAATTAGTTATCTGTTCTATTTTACGTGCTGGATTCCCAATGCATACTGGATTTTTAAATTATTTTGATGCGGCTGAAAACGGTTTTATCTCTGCATCAAGACACCACCCAAACAACGATGATTACTTTGAAATTCTTGTCGAATACCAGGCTATTGCTGATTTTAATGGCAAATATTTATTATTAGTAGACCCTATGCTTGCCACTGGACAATCGATTGTGGCAGTATTTAACCGATTGATGGAAAGAGGAGAAGCAAAAGAAATTCATATTGCTGTTGTAATTGCTGCTCCAGAAGGAATAGCTCATCTAGAAAAATACTTGCCTGATACTTGTCATTTATGGGTAGCCTCACTGGACGAGAAACTAAACGAGCATAGTTATATTGTACCGGGACTAGGCGATGCAGGAGACTTATCGTACGGAACTAAATTATAACTGAGAGAAAAAAGCAAAAAAGCTACAGGCTATAAGAACAACCAAAACCATTTCTTGCTTCAATTTTAACTGAGGCATTTCGATATGACTTGTTGCCATTATAGCCAAAGGAGCAACAGTAAATATCAGTAAATCATTACTTTTATTAGAAGAAACCAAATAAATTAATATTCCAATAAAAAAAGAAGCGATGATTTTTTTGAAGGAAGCATGTGTTACTAATGGTCTGTTCGATATTGTAGCAAACATCGAAATAACAAAAAACAAAGCCACAGTCGCATAGATTGACAAAGCACCGTTTTGATAATTATTAGTAAAATAATTAATTTTAAAACTAGTGTGAATACTGCTGTTAATATATTCTATTGCGCTAATGTCAAAAAGTATGGAACTAAGTGCAAAAAGAATTCCTACTGCAAAAAAAGCAATAATGGGCAATATCCAATTTCTATAATCACTGGAAACGTGAAAAATGATTGAAATAAAAACCAATACTAAATAAAGAATACTCCAAAAATGAAATAAAGAAGCTACAAAAATCCACAGTGAAGCATCAAATATTTTTTCTTTAGATGCTTTTAAAGACTGAAGAGAAAGCAACCTTCGAAGTGCTAATAGAATAAAGAAATTGGCAAAGACTAAATTAATATTGTCTAAAACCGAAGGGAAGAAAATCAAGAATAAAAAATAAAAAAAGATCGTGTAACTACTGTCTTTACTGAGACCGTTCTTTATCGAAATGAAATTTGTGATGAAAATAGAAGCCGATAAACCAAGTAAAATTCCAACTTTTTGAAAAATCAGTATAACAGAATTTGTCCAGACCAAATCCTGAATTTGATAGATTGAAAAAAAACTCAGTATTAAAATTACAACCAAAGAAAAATTTAATGGTGTAGATTTTTTAAAAAGACTTGTAATCATAAGGATATTTTATACTTTTGTAACTTTAAAACTGTAAATATAATACTTGTTTAAAAAGGAATCCCTTAAGTTGAAAAAGATTCTTAATAAAAGAATTTTTCACTGCCAGGAAATTAAAAAGAACAACAACATAATTTTAACGATATGAAATCATTTTTTGAAGGAATTCAATACCTATTTGTAAATATATTATTTGCTCCCTTGGACTTTTTACGTTCATTGGAACTTCAGTCATGGTTTGCTGCCAATACTATCAACTGGATTTTCATGATTATCTGTGCAATCGCAATGGTGTATTGGGTTAGACAACTAAAAATCTTTGATGACGCTGGAACTGAAAAACAAGATACTACTGCACACTCTTTTTTTAAATAAAATAACCTAACCCCAAATAAAATTTAGGGTTAAGTATCATATTTTTTTATAAAAGATCGTTACCAATATCTTTTCTATAATTCATCTTATCAAAATGTAGCTTGTCTATATTTTGATAAGATTTTTTTATGGCCTCTTGGAAGTCATTCCCATAAGACGTAATGGCTAATACTCTTCCTCCATTAGTAACAACAGTACCGTTGTCTAATTTTGTACCGGCATGGAAAACAATGGAATCAGTGATATTCTCTAATCCAGAAATGACTTTTCCTTTTTCAAAATCTTCAGGATAACCACCAGAAACAAGCATAACCGTAGTTGCACTTCTTTCGTCAACTTCAAGTGTTATTTCGTCCAATTTTTCATTGGCTACAGCCAAAAATAATTCAACTAAATCCGTTTTCAACCTAGGAACGACCACTTCTGTCTCTGGATCACCCATTCTTACGTTGTATTCAATAACAATAGGTTCGTTATTCACATTAATCAACCCAATAAACACAAATCCTTTATAAGGTATTCCGTCTTTCTGGAAACCGTCAATTGTAGGTTTAACGATGCGTGTTTCTATTTTTTCCATCAAAACAGCATCTACGTAAGGAACTGGAGAAACAGCTCCCATTCCGCCTGTATTTAGGCCTGTGTCGCCTTCGCCAATACGTTTGTAATCTTTGGCTGTTGGCAGAATTTTGTAACTCTTTCCGTCTGTAAGAACAAAACAGCTCAATTCAATTCCGTCAAGGAATTCTTCGATAACCACTTTTGAACTTGCGGCACCAAATTTTTTGTTCACTAACATGTTTCTTAATTCTTCTTTGGCTTCTGCCAAGTCATGAATAATCAAAACCCCTTTTCCTGCAGCCAGACCGTCTGCTTTCAAAACATACGGAGGTTTCAGTGTTTCAAGGAAATCACATCCTTTTTCTACAGTCTCAGCAGTAAAACTATCATAAGCTGCAGTTGGAATCTTATGTTTTACAAGAAATTCCTTTGCAAACTCTTTACTTCCTTCCAGTTGTGCGCCTAATTTTGAAGGGCCAATAACTGGTATATGGTTTAATTTATCGTCATTTAGGAAAAAGTCATAAATCCCTTTTACCAAAGGATCTTCCGGCCCTACAACAACCATTTCTACTTTTTTCTCAATTACAAATGCTTTTATGGCATCAAAATCTGTTGGACTCATGTTGACGTTCGTTGCAATCGAAGCGGTTCCTGCGTTACCCGGTGCTACAAAAAGAGTATCACAAAGCGGACTTTGAATCATTTTCCATGCAAATGCATGTTCTCTTCCTCCTGAACCCAATAGTAAAATATTCATGTGTTGTTATTTTAGTTGTCGTGCAAAAATAATTGCTTTTGCACGTAAATAATAATTAATTTTTAAAAACTTGTTGGTTCTCCCCTATTAGTTGCCGTTAAATATTATTTTTGACTAAATAAACTCATAAAATGCTATCTATTTTTGACTTATCGCTTCAATTAAACGGGTATCCGATAAAAAGGGCTAGTGCCGATTTATTGAAAATCACAGCGTTATCTGAAATGGATAAGCAGACTTTTATTGAACAAAAAAAGAAAGAAATCGTAGCTTTTCATTTGGAAAACAATCCGTTTTATCGGGATTTGGTTGGCGAAAAAGATTGTAGCACTTGGGCCGATTTGCCTGTTTTGAATAAAAAAAACTTGCAAAAACCTTTACAGGAAAGGCTTTCTAAAGGCTATACACTTAAAAATATTTATCGAAACAAAACCTCTGGTTCAAGCGGAGATCCTTTTATTTTTGCAAAAGACAAATATTGCCATTCTTTGACTTGGGCTTCAAACATCTATCGGTTTGGTTGGTACGGTCTTGATTTTAACAACTCATACCAAGCACGTTTTTATGGAATCCCAATGGATTTCATTGGTAATAAAAAAGAGCAATTAAAAGATTTTTTAAGCAAACGTTTCCGTTTTCCCATTTTTGATTTGTCAGATGCTGTGTTGGAAGAATTTCTGACTCAGTTTAGAAACAAAAAATTTGATTATATCAACGGTTACACGAGTTCTATTGTTTTGTTTGCTAAGTTTCTACAGAAAAAGCATATCGTACTAAAAGACATCTGTCCTTCACTTACAGTTTGCATGGCTACCTCTGAAATGCTTTTTGAGGACGATAGAATCCTTTTGGAAAAACAATTAGGCATTCCCATTGTCAATGAATATGGTGCGTCAGAATTGGATTTAATTGCTTTTCAGAATCTGGAAGGAGAATGGCAAGTAAATTCGGAAACCTTATTTGTAGAGATCTTAGATGACAATGATGCCGTTTTACCTCACGGACAGGAAGGTCGAATCGTAATCACTTCCCTTTTTAACAAAGCACATCCTTTTATTAGATATGATATAGGTGATATAGGAATATTGGATGAAAAAAGTACCATTCAAAAACCTATTCTCAAAAAATTAATTGGAAGGACAAATGATGTTGCCTTATTACCAAGCGGAAAAAAAGCACCCGGTTTAACTTTTTACTACATAACAAAAAGCATTATCGAAGACGACGGAAATGTAAAAGAGTTTACGATTAAGCAAACCAAAATTGATACTTTTGAGATAAAATATGTCAGTGAAACTGAATTGAATTTGGCCGAAATTCAAAAAATTGAACAAGCCATTATTCTATATTTGGAACCCAATTTGAAGTTTACTTTTATACGAAAAACCACCTTAGAAAGAAACAAAAGAGGAAAACTGAAACAGTTTAAATCGATGGTTTAATTTTCTTGATATACCATGGTTTTATGAACAATTGTGTGAATAAAAACAGTTTCATACAGGCTATTGCAAAAGGGAAAATAAAACCGTGAAACTTTCTATAAACAGCATAATTATATTTTATCAAATCAAACTTAGAAGTCGAAATGGAGTTATCTCTTACTCTATAATACGCTAAACTTTCAGTAACCGGATGGGCAACTTTTAACTTTTTAAGAACCGTAAGCCAAAGCATCCAATCTTGTCTTTTTCGAATAGGAGAAATAGGGATTTTTCCAAAATAATTAACATCATAAATAGCCGTCAAATTCCCAATATAATTACAGAAAAACAATTGCCTATAACTCAAATTCAATGGTGCTTCGACTCTTTTATTTAAGGGTTTCCCCTCTTCATCCATGCAATCATAAAAAGAAAAAGTGAACGGTACATTATTTACCGTCAGGAAATCAATTTGTTTTTGAAGTTTCTCCGTTTTCCATAAATCATCTGCATCCAAAAAGGAAATATACCTTCCGTGTGCATTAGATACGCCACGATTTCTGGCAACACCAGTTCCAGAATTTTTGGATAATTTAGAGTATTTAATTCGTGTATCGTTTAAAGCAAGTTCTGACACAATAGAAAGAGTAGCATCAGTAGAACAATCATCAACAAGGATAATTTCCCAATTCACATAGCTTTGATTTTGGACAGAAAGAATCGCTTGCGAAATAAACTTTTCAGAATTGAATGTTGGAATAATTACAGATACAAGAGTACTTTCCATTTTTAATATGCTTTTTTATCTCCTCTTAGAATATTAACAATAGTCATGTGAATTATTTTTAAATCTAAAATTACAGACCAATTCTCAATATAAAATACATCCATTTTTATTCGATTAACCATGTCTTTTTCTGTCTCAATCTCTCCTCTATAACCACTTACTTGAGCCAGACCAGTAATCCCAGGTTTCACATAATGACGCATCATGTATTTTTTAATCTTACCAGCATAGGTTTTATTTTGTGACCAAAGATGAGGCCGCGGTCCAACAATAGACATATCTCCAAACAAAACATTTACAAATTGAGGCATTTCATCAATACTCGATTTCCGCATCAATTTCCCTATCCTAGTAACTCTAGGGTCGTCTTTAGAAGCCTCTGTTTCTGACACTGCATTTATTTGCATCGAACGAAATTTATAACAGTTAAATGGTTTTTCACCAATTCCTGGTCTTCCTTGCTTGAAAAAAATTGGGCCTTTGGACTCTAATTTGATTAAAATAGCCAATAATGGCGCTAACCAAGAAAGAAGACCAATTATTACAATCAATGAAAAAATGACATCAAAAAAACGTTTAAATATCTTTATTGTCGGCTCATTTAAAAGAGTGTCTTTCAAAGATAGTACAGGAAAAAAATCGTAATAATCTACCTTTAAATTCTTTGAAAAAATCTCTTTTGTGTCTGGAATGAATTTTATTGTTTTGTTATTTTCATCAGCAAATTCCACTAAATCTTTGAGTTGTGAATTTGAAACTTCACTCAAGGAGCAATATATTTCATCGACATGATTTGCTATTGAAAAGGTCTTTAAATCCTGTAAATTTCCCTTGATTTCCTGATTTCTTTTCTTATCTGAAAAATAACCCAAAAACTGATATCCATAATCTTTCCTAATTTCAAAAAGTTCTTTCAACTGGATAGATTCTGGTGTATACCCAACGATCACAGCAAATCTGCAATTATTCCCTATTATCAATCGGTATTTTTTCAAACAATAAAACAAAAAGAATTTTGAAATAGTGATTAAAATCAAGCTACATACTATGAATAGACCAATACGCTCTGCATTAAAAATAGCCTGATCCGAAAACGGGAAAAAAGCAATGACAATCAAAAGAAAAAGAACACCTTGCTTTATTATTTTTGAAATTATTTCTATAGGTTTTGTAAAACGATAGACTCCATAAAATTTTATAAGCAAAGCAATGGCAATCCAACCTAATCCTTGGTATATTAAATAGAAAATTAAATTTATTTTAAGGTCTTCGAATAAAAAAAAACCTAAAATAGAAATGATACATAAGTCCATTAAGATGCTTATTGGCCTTATGTATTTTGAATATCTTCCTATTTGGGGTAATGTCATGAGTAGCGAATCTATCCTAACTGAATTGTAATAGAATTAAATTTATTGGTTTAAAAGTATCCTTTTTTAATTGATGTATTTAGAGAAATCTTTGTGCTCTTCTTTTGAAAGTTCATCTTCTGATAATGATCTAAAATAATCATAGGTTATTTTCATTCCTTCGGCACGATTTACTGTAACGTCCCAACCCAATATTTCTTTTGCTTTAGTGATGTCTGGCTGACGTTGCAAAGGATCATTTTCTGGCAAAGCATGATATACAATTTTTTGATTGGTTCCCGTCAATTTTATAATCTCTTCGGCAAAATCTTTAATCGTGATTTCGTCTGGGTTTCCAATATTCACTGGATATACGTAATCCGAGTGCAACAATCTAAAAATTCCTTCTACCTGATCATCAACATAGCAAAACGAACGAGTTTGCATTCCGTTACCAAAAATGGTTAGATCCTCCCCACGAATTGCCTGACCTATAAATGCAGGAATCACACGACCGTCATTGAGTCGCATTCTTGGTCCGTATGTATTGAAAATTCGTACGATTCTAGTTTCAACACCATGGAAAGTATGATAGGCCATAGTGATTGATTCCTGAAAGCGTTTCGCCTCATCGTAAACCCCTCTAGGTCCTATTGTGTTTACATTTCCATAATACTCTTCGGTTTGCGGGTGAACCAATGGATCTCCATAAACCTCAGATGTCGATGCGATTAAAATTCTAGCATTCTTTACTCGTGCCAATCCTAAAAGATTATGCGTTCCTAGAGAACCTACTTTTAAAGTTTGTATCGGGATTTTTAAATAGTCAATAGGGCTTGCTGGTGAGGCAAAATGTAAGATATAATCCAATTTACCTGGAACATGAACAAATTTTGTAATATCATGATGATAAAATTCAAAATTCTCCAGTTTGAACAAATGTTCTATATTTTTTAAATCTCCAGTTATGAGATTATCCATTCCCATTACAAAGTATCCTTCTTTAATAAAACGGTCGCATAAATGTGAGCCTAAAAATCCTGCAGCTCCTGTAATAAGTATTCTTTTCATAATAAAACATTTAGAAATAGGCCTGTATAAAAAATACAGAATGGAATAAAAAAACGGATCTCCGCTTTTATAATAAATTTTATTCTGTCAAAAATAACTTTATCATTAGGATTCCGAAAGTAATACCTATAAAATTTTTAGTATTGTTAATCGATTTACCAAATCCACTATTTACTCTACTATATTTGATGTTTTTTCTAACACAAAGACATTGTTAAAATAGGCATTTTTATCTACTGGCAATACTAAACTAAACAGCAGTCCAAAGAAATTGAAGAAAACGATGAAAGGAATAAGAAATACCTGTCTTAGATTCTTATTGCCGGGAAGTATGTTCTTTATGTAGTTTAACTGAAATTGAAAAATGACTTCAATATAATTCCCTGTTTTAAAATTTTCAATAACTCTAAAACCATGTTTTTGATATAAAAACTGTAGCGCTGGAGTAGTATATCTGGCAAAATCATAAGGCATTTCATGTTCTTCCCATGTAAATGGAGTTGTTATTATTGCTCTTCCCTTTTCTTTTAAAACTCGATTAAACTCTTGCAATAATTCATCAATATTAAAAACATGTTCCAAGACTTCGGTGGATAAAATAGAATCGAATCTTTCGTTTTCAAATGGAATCACTTTTCCATCATAAAATCGGTCAATTTCATCAGTATTTTGATCTCTTCCTTCAATTTTATAATCAACTCCTACGTATTCTTTCGCATTGACAAATAAATCCTTGTATGGTTTTGTACCGCAACCAAAATCTAATAATGAACCATCTAATTTAGTGGCATTATCCTTAATAGCTAAAAATAGCGACCTTCTAATCAGAAAATTATAGTTGATAAAAAAACCAAGTATTCCAGGATTAAATTTTTCTTTCTTTATTCTTTTTTTAATTATTTCTCTGAACATGAATTTGTTATAATTAATTGTAGTTTTTATAAATTGCTTCCAATTGTTTGATATTCGATTTAATTGAAAATTTTTCCGCAAAAACTTGCTGCGAATTCTTTGACATGCGCTCTAATAATTTTTCATCTCCAAGCAACTTTAAAATTTTCTCCTTGAATTGAATCACGTCTTCATTAATAACAAAACCGTTAAAACCGTCTTTAATTAAATCCCTATTTCCGTCACAATTTGTTACGACACAAGGCTTCGATAATGCTAAACTTTCTATGACAGCGTATGGAAGCCCTTCATATCGAGCTGTCGAAATATACAATTTAGATTGGTCAATTATATTAAAAACGTCTGTTCTTTCAGTCCAACTCAAAAGAGTTACCTCATTCTCCATATCAAGTTCTTGAATAAGACTTTTTACTGATTCTAATTGATCTGAAACAGGCCCTACTCCCATTACCACTAAATGAATTTTAACTTCTTTATTCACCTCATTCATTACCCTAACCATCTGTTCAATATTTTTTTGATAAGAAGGTCGGCCCACGGTGCAGATATAATAATCAGGCCATGTTTTAGGAATGGATAAGGGTTCTATTTTTAATATTGGTTCAATACAGTTATTAAAAACGATGGTGTTTTGAGGATCAAACCCCACTTCATCAATCGCACGTTTTTTCTCAGAATTAGAGGTTGCTAACAGCAAACTGCTTCTTTTTGCCAGCAGTTTTTCAATAGCCAGAAAAATGCCTCTTTTTAATTTACTTTGGGTGCTCAAATAGGAGAAAGCATGCGGTGTATAAATTACTTTTACCCCTAATAATGGTCCTAAAACCCTTCCTATTATCCCTCCTTTAGCACTGTGGCTATGAATTAGATCGGGTTTTTCTTTCTTTAAAATTTGGTAGGTTTGATAGGTAGCTTTTAGATCATTAAATATTGATATTTCTCTAAAAATTGAAATTTTATACTCTTTTAGATTCTTCTTATTTTTATCCAAAAAAGGCACAGCGGTGTCTTTAGTGCCATGAATGACTATATTTTCAAATGAATCTGTATCAATGTTATTTAATAACAGTCTTACATAAATATCGACTCCTCCTAAGGAATGTAATAGATGAGCTATTTTCGTTTTTGCCATTTTAATTATATGCGCAATTTATCCATTTGCATTTAAATCCAAATGTATCATTATTTTAATGATTACATAGTATTGCCTTAAATTATGCCATTCGAATCTTTAAAAAAAGACAATTCACTTTATGAAATATATTCAGTTTCTTTGATAAAAAAAATAGCGATATTTACCAAAATTTTAATTTTACTATATTAAATAAATTCAAATGAAAAAAAGGTTTTTAATTGCAACTCTTGTTGCTTTATTTTCATTGTCTTGCGGAAACAAGAACGAGGAAACGCCTCAGCAAGATGCTATGCAAGAGATTGCACCTGCAACATCTAATGAAGTAAAAGTTGAAGTTACTGACTTTGACCGTTACGAAGGCAAAATTGTTTTAGGAACTAATGGTCAATGGTATTTAATAAAAGAAGGCGCTCGTTGGAGAACTAATTCAATAGCGGCTACGGATGATTATATAAAAACACTACCTCCTGGGAAAGATTATGTCGTGAAAAATGTGCCTATGGAAACACTACAACAATTTTCAGAAGTTGGAGAAATATATCCACATTTAGAATTTAAAAAAGATGTAATTGAAACCGCTAAATAAGCGGTTTTTTTTTGTTTCATTCTAAAAATATTAAGTTACAATTGCCTCCGATTTTTGTTGAAGCCAATAACTAGCAAATATAGAAATCCATAATCCGCTGAAAACAATTCCATCAAAACGAAGCAGAAAATCATCTGTCAGGTTTGACATGAAAAACAAAAAAAAGAACGAAATTATCACTGCGTTTTTAGTCTTAATTCCCAAATAAGCAATAAATCCAATATAGAACAAGGCAACAATGGGACCCAATATTCCAAATTTTAATAAAAAATCTAAAAATTGATTGTGCGTGGGAAACTCATATTCTGCCAGAAATACTTGATTTGTTTCTTTAAAATACTTTACTAATTCTGGCTTTCCATCTGAGGCTCCTACTCCAAAAGGAAGATTCTTGAGTGATAGTTCCCAAGCAGATTTCCAGATGGATACCCTAGTAACAAAAGAGCTATAAACCGCTATTTCAGGATGATCAATCTCGTCTAGTTTCCCTACTTTATCCATATTCGAAAAAATTTGAGTCGAATACTTCTCTTTCATATAGGGATTCTTCTGTATGAATAAAAATAAAACCGAAGTAACCAAAACTAGAGAAATTATGGCTCTTTTAAAGATTACTTTAGAGCTGTAACTTTTTGAAATTTGGAAATAAACAACTATCAGAAAACCAATTAAAGTGGCTAATAAAGCCATTCTGGTGTTCACATACAAAACAAAAAAGAAGGAAAGAATGAAAATCAATAAATTGCTTATTTTGGTCCATTTACTGTAATTGATTTTGGAAGCTTCAAACAAGAAATAAAAATTAGAAAAAGCAACAAAAGCCAAATGCATATTGAGCGCTGGTGCATGAATACCAATACTATCAGCAAAAACATAGCCCATTTCCCAAAGGTCATTCCCATTAAGGTATTTAAAGAAATGCTCCGGATCCAACACTATAAAACGCACAAAAAAGAAGGCCATAATAAGCGTTGTAGTGATGCAATAGGCTTTCAAAATTTTTATAAATTGAATACGCTGATAATTCCCAATTATAAATATTGGGAAAAAGAGTAGCGAAACACTTTTCTCTAATGATTTTAAACCGAGAGCGTAAGAATCATTATTCCAAAAAAACAACATTTCCATTAAGAATGGAGCTGCCACTAACAAGATAATTGGCAGTTGCTTTTTTGAAATTTTTATTTTTTTTAAAAACAGCAAATTGAAAACTACAAAAGCTATCAAAAAAACGGTACATAGTTTTCTGAAAATTAATGTAATAGCAATTAGAAACAGAAATAAATTAAATAATTTGTCGAATGTCTTTTCTGAAATCTTCATAATACAATGCAAAATATATTAAAGGAAAAAGCCCTATTTTATGTCGGATAGAAGTGCCTAAATCTGGTTCAAATATACCTTGAACGATAAAAAAAGCAAATAAAATCAATAAGGTCCATAACTCAAATTGATATTGTTTCCTGTTTTTTAAACATCTGGAAAACCGGACAAACAAAATATAAAATAGCAATAACTGCCACAATACAAAAACCAATACTTGTGGTGATAAAATATGTTTGATTGCTTCAATTACGGGTACATTTACAGCCATAAAACCATAAACAATACCAAATGCCTCTCCGTACCATGTGTCTTGCGATAGTGGCGATACTACAGCCGTATTTATATTCTTTTTATTTATATTCTCAACTACATAATTTTCCCTTGTTTGCTTCGAAATATACTCCCCTTTTATAACTCCATGACTCAGTGATAAAAAAATCGCGATCAATATTCCATAAAAAATAATCGACAGTGTTTTGTTTTCAAATTCGATAAACGACAGTACATACATCCCTATTGCAAATATTGGCATCAATAGATAATAAGGCCTGAAAAAAGAAAAACAAGCGATTAAAATAAGTGAAAACGCAATTTTAAATACTGGCTTTTTATTGGATTGAAATATAAAAGGAATAGTACAAAACATTAAAAATGTAATGAATTCCTTAGTGGGCATCGACATATATATTCCCAAAAGCAAGAACCCAATATAGACCAAAATGTTTTTTACGTTTAGCTTATGAAAGTTGTACGGAACCCCAATTTTATATAGTATGTAAGTTACTATGGGAAATTGAATCAAGGCAATAAGAAAAAAAGAAAGATGCCGTAAACCTGTAAGTTTATAAAACATAATCGCAAACGGATAACTACCCAACCAGCCTATTTCGTGCCCTTTGTCAAACACAATTATTACAGTATCATTAAAATACCTTTCTGGTAAAATATAAGGCGTTAAAAAGGCAACTAGTAAATTGCAAAAAAACAACCCTATAAATACTGCCTTATTTTTTTTAACTAGTGTTCGCATTTTTGCTTTTTATAGGAAACCTTAATTTGTTTATGAATAATTCAGTTAAAAATCGATGCTGTTTACAATCGATTTTTAATGAAATAGAACCACTACTTTATCTTTTTTATATATAATTATTGATGTAATTATATTCCAAAAAAGTAAACTCGCAACAAAAGCAATTGCTGCTCCTGTCATTGAATACATTGGGATTAATATAATATTTAGAAGTAAATTGAGTACTACTGCAAAAATCAAGACGACTTGGAAAATACTTTGTCGTCCCGTCATATTCAAATAAATCGCAGAAACTCCAAAAAAAGAAGCTAACAATTGTCCTAGCATTAATATCAAAAGCGCCTGTTTACCTTCTATATAGTTTTCTCCAAAGAAATATAAAATATCTTCAGAAAACAAACAAACGGTTATAACCACGGCCAATGTCAACATAACAATTATTCTAGCGCTTTCTTTCAATGTTTTTACTAATTCTGCCTGATTCTTTTCAGTATAAAGTTGTGCAATTTTTAAAGAAACAGAAATATACACGGAGTTATTAATCATGAACAAAACAGAAACCAACTTCATCACAATTGAATAATAAGCGACTGTTTCATCTCCTTTAAACTTTTTCAAAAACACCACGTCAAAGGTCATCATCAAGAAAATAGCTAAATTACTAATAGCCATAGGATATGATTTGTGGGCGATAAAAGAGTAGGTAAAACGATCAATTCCATTTGCTAATACTGATTCCTTTTTTTGCTTTTCGAACAGTCTAAAAACAATAATCGTCGTTATAATCGATAGCGCAACAAACCCGATCAAAAAAGTATCTACCAAATAGCTTTCCTCATGTATATAAAACAAGACGACAGCCCCAATAATAACGGAAACATACTTAAAGGTATTTCTAAACAATTCAGCAATATAAATTTTGTCTAATGCTCTAATTGTTTCTGTGTTAAATAAAGTTATGGAATAGAAAAACAAGGCGATAATGGCCTTAGCCATGAGTAAATAAGTACCTTTTTGGTTAAAAAAAACATTAATTCTATTTTGACCAATGATGAAAAATACAGTCAGTACCAGCATAGAAATTGCAAAAATCAATTTGACAATTTTTTTATAAATCGCCTCTAATTTTTCTGTTTCATTACTGCTTTTTAATATGCCAGTAAAATACAATATGGATTGATCTGTGCCCAGAACGCAAATACTGCTTAAAACCAATAAAACCATTCTTATAAAGTCAAATTGACCAATGATTTTTGGGTCGTAATTATGGGTTAAAAACAATGAAAAACCAAAAAGAGTGAGTACCCCTATGATTCTTAAAAACATAGTTGTAAAGCTCTGTAAAACAATTGGATTTTTTTTTATTTTATTGAAACCCATATTGATTTTTTTCAAAATTTCAGGAAATTGTATTTGTTGAATTAATTAAATGCCTATTTGATTCTGCCTTATTTTAAAAGAAATTATATCAATTGTGCCTTTTTCATTTGACTTTTATAATACTTTAAAAATAAGTGTATAAAAATAAATGAAAGCAAAAACAAAATTGGCAAAACCAGTTTTAATTTACCATTGATTGACTTGCTGTTTTCAATATTTAATGTGGTACTATTGTCCTTTATAATTTTGTTTAATCCAACTAATTGTACTCTATGAACTCCCTGTTCATTAATCAACATTTCTTTGGTTTTAATAACATCATTTAGCTGGGTATTTTCATTATAATAAACCAGTTTATCACTTTTTTGATTGCTATTTACCCTATTAGAAAAACCATTCAAAACACCATCAATTTGTGCAATAATAGTGTCATTTTGATTCATTTTTACTTGAATATTACGCACCGTCTCTTTTTGTACCTTTTCATAGTAATCCGTTTGGTTCAAAAAATTTAAGATAGGCTGCACGGTTTCTGAATCATTTGTTCTTTTATTGGTTTTAAAGGTAATGGTATGTAAGGTATAATTCTTACTTGTCAAATTATCTTCAAGGATTTTATTAATGTCACCAGCCTCCGCCATCAACTTGATTAATTCAAAATTTTCTGATTTATTTTCAATGAACTTATAAACATCATTTATTGGATTCACCTCAATTTTCACTATTTCTTTAGGCTTCCTTATCCCAACAACCTCTTTAAGAAAAACACTGTCTCCCTCGCGGATTTTAGATTGAATCAAATCAATCTTAGAATATAAATAATCGGTGCTTCCAAAATTTGGTGTTGCTATAATTCGATGATCATAGATTTTCTGTGTTTTATCTAAAAACATTCCCAAACTAAATCCAACGATCAACAAAATGGCAATCACAACAGCATTTTTTACAAAAAACCGAATACAATTGAAAATAAATGTATTAATTCCTTGAAAAAAGCTTTTTATCTTTTTAGATATTTGTGTTAAATCAATTTCTTGATCGTTAGTATTATGTTGGGGTAAGTTTACACTCATATTATAATTCTATTTTACGTTGAAAATTTGTTCCAATATTTTAATGGTAATCAAATAAGTAGGTTTTACTCCTGTTGTTCCAAGTCCACCTGAAGCTAATGTACTTCCTGTTTCTAATGGATTATCTGAAGCATAATAAGCATATCTTACTTTTACATCTTGTGGTACACTTTTTCTGATTTTTGAAGCAGATTGAATGGCTTTTTGATAATAAGAACCTTCCATTTCCAGACCTATTACTCCCCAAGTAGATTCATGGAAAAATTTTAATAAATCTCTATTTTGAAGCGAAGTTCCTAGTACAGTAACCATCGGCCCTGCAAAAACAGCAATATCATTTCCTTCAAACATTTCAGCGGTTAATTCATTTTCGAAAAAATAGTTATCAGCTGTCCCTTCATTGATATGTGCATTTGGAATCATAATATCTCCTTTTCCACCTTCAAGAATACCCGCTTTTCCCATTATGGAAACGGATTCCACATTAAGCAAAGTGTCTTTTTTAAACGGTTTCAACAACTCATCAACCGTTTCGTAAGCTTGTTCCCCAAAAGCATAATCCATTACAATTAAAACTGGTTTTTTATCTCCTAGTTTCGCTGTAGGAAATGAAGAGTGCGCCCAATTAATTTTGGCAGTATCAAAAATTTGCACATCAATATTAGTTCCAGATGTATCCGGAATCGAAATCATACCATGTTTTAAGGCTACTTCCTCTACTTTGTTTCTAACTTCATTCGCACCAGATTTGCTTAATTCTTCATAAATAAAGAAATCAGATTTATCTTTAAACTGCGTTTTTAAAACGGTTGTGGCAAAAATAGAATTCATCACAGAGTGCATATTCGCGCTTATAACATGAATAGGACGGTCTAAAAGTCCCTGCTCTTTTAATACTTCCTTGATATTAGTAGCCCAAATTTCACCATGAATATGATGTCCTAGTCGCTCTCTTAAAATAGGACTAAAAGTGATAGTTCTTTTTTTGTTGTCGATAATTTCTTCAATCGCTAGCTTCCCTAACCAGTAAATAACATGTAAAAAACGATCTGGTGCAGTTATTGAACCAAAGGCATCATATATGTCCAATACTTCTTCAAAGGTTCTCCCAAGAATATTAGCTGTATGTGAGATTGCTTTCTCTTTTTCTACAAGAGATAATTTCTTATTTTGCGAAACCGCATATTGCAATTTCATCCAATCGCGTGAAACTTCGCCGGCATCGTCCAATAAAACTCGATTTCTGATCTTATGGGATTCGATAAAAATAAAAGTCAAATGGGTTAAAATATCATAAATATCTGAACGACCACGAGTGATTTCCACATTCATTTGCTCCTCATCAATTCGATAACAATTTCTTTTTCTTTTAGGGGGAATAATTGCTTGGAAATGCGATTTAGAATATCCTTCTGCAGAGGTAAGGTTTATAAATCGACATTCCTCAATTCCCAAAGGAAGTCGTTCAATAACATACAAAAGGCCGTTTAATTCCACTTTCTCTTCTGCAATATTTCCATATATTTCAGGACGCAATGCTAATAAAGCTTCACGTAAAGTGTCTCCAGAAATTCCCATTGGTTTATAGAATCCCCTGTTAAACAAATGACGCATTGTAATGTACATTTTCTCTATGGCAGCAGATGATTCTTGTGCTCTTGAACGTGATATATTTTTAGTTTCTTTCATTTTTTTATTAGTATTGGTATCCAAATGTAATCCTTTTATGCCTTGCTTAGTAAGTCCGCAATGTTTCTGTTATCAGAAAGTCTCGGGATCTTATTTTGTCCCCCCAGTTTCCCAATAGATTTCATATAGTCTTGAAATCCATTTTTAGTCACTTTTGTTATAACTACTTTTTGCAAGATGTTTCCGATAATTAAATCGTCATAGTACATATTTTGTTTTCGCATGGCATTATCAATCGCTTCCGCAAAAGCAACGAGGTCATCTGGTTCGTTTTCAAATTCAATAAACCATTCGTGATAAGGCAATCCGCTGACAGGTGTGATTTGTGGAGCAACTGTAAACTCATTCACTCGGGCAGATGTTCCTTCCACTGCTTCCTGTAAAGCACTTTCTACCTCCTTAGCAATAACATGTTCTCCAAAGGCAGAGATATAATGTTTAATTCTTCCCGAAACGATAATTCGATACGGTTTTAATGACGTAAACTGTACTGTATCCCCAATATTATACCCCCAAAGTCCAGCGTTAGTTGAGATGATCAAAACATAATTGACCCCCAATTCGACTTCTCCAATGGTATAGCGTCTTGGTTTATCAGAATAAAATTCGTCGCTCTTTACAAATTCGTAAAAAATTCCCGCATTCAGCAACAGCAGCATTCCCTTTTCTTTCTGAGAATCCTGGTAGGCAAAAAAGCCTTCCGATGCCGGAAACAATTCAATAGAGTCTACTTTTCTACCTATTAAATTTTCGAACTTGGCTCTGTAAGGTTCATAGTTGACTCCCCCGTAAATGAACAAATTAAAGTTCTTAAAAATTTCTCCTATATTCTTTCCTCCTTTTTGATGCAATCTTTCGAAATACATTTGCACCCAAGATGGAATTCCTGAAATTACAGTCATATTTTCGTTGATGGTTTCATCAACAATAGCGTCAATTTTAGTTTCCCAATCTTCAATGCAATTGGTTTCCCAAGAAGGCATTCTGTTTTTTTGTAAATATTTTGGAATGAAATGGGCTACAATTCCTGATAATCGTCCAAATTGTATTCCGTGTTTTTCTTCCAAAACCGGGCTTCCTTGTAGGAAAATCATTTTCCCATCGACAAAATCAGCTTTTCCCGTTTCATGTATATAATGTAAAATGGCATTTCTAGCCGCTTCAATATGATAAGGCATGGATTCCTTTGTAAGCGGAATGTATTTTGCTCCAGAAGTGGTTCCTGATGTTTTGGCAAAATAAAGTGGTTTTCCTTTCCAAAGAATATTTTCTTTACCTTTTACTACTTTTTCCACATAGGATTTTAAATCCTCGTAATCTCGAATTGGAACTTGTTTTGCAAAATCTTCAAAGGTCTTTATTTGGTCAAAATGATGATCGATTCCAAATTCTGTCTTTTTTGCTTCTTTAATTAATGATTTGAAAACAGCTTGTTGGCTCCCAACGGGATTGCTGGCCCAAGCTTGGGTTTTCTTGTATATATTTTTGGCAAATAGTTTTGCTGCGGCTGATTTTACTGACATAGTTTTTTTTGGTTTTGCCTCGAAGGCAGGAAGTCTATATTATTTTGAGTTTTTACTACCACCCTTCGGAGTCGCTGGTTGGCGTTTCTTCTCTTCTTTTTCTACTTCTTTTCTGAGTTCCAATTCTTCTTCTGATGCCGATAATTTTAGTTGTGGCACTACTTCTGCGCTAGACGCAAGAATGGAATCCTTATTGAATTTTGCATAATCTAATTCTCCGTTAAGTACTTTTTGAATGGATTGAATATAGGCTTCATTTTCCTTCAGTGCGGTGGTTAATGAATCTGATTTTAAGGCTAATTCAGTCGCGTCTCTTTTTAATTTTGAAGAAGAATACCCCGGAATAAATTCTCTTAAGGGGGTAAAAGCTATTATAAAAGTAGTGACTAAAATCAAAAAAATGGCACCAATAGTGGCCACAACAAAAACATTCATTAAGTTTAATTTTAAAGAAAATATCTCTTCAAAAGTATCCTCATTCAAAATAACCAAACGGTTTTTAGTGAATAATTTACGGTGAAGTTTTTTCCTTTTCAATCTTTTTCCTGACATACTTTTTCTTTATGTTACAAATATAATAATTAATGTCAACGAAAGTACTTTGGTCACTTACTTCGACTTAAATCATACCAATGAATTAATTTTAATACATTTTTAACCTTAACTTAATTAAATAATAGTTAAATTGGATTCTTATTAAGTTATTCTATTTACCTTTGTAGCTACATTTATTAAAAATTTGCTTCGGCAATAAAATATTCAATCATGGGAAGATTTGGTGTTACAGAAATCCTAGTTATATTAGCAGTTGTTTTATTACTTTTTGGAGGTAAAAAAATTCCAGAATTAATGAAAGGATTAGGAAGCGGAATTAAAGAATTTAAAAATGCCGCTAAAGAAGAGCATTCAACTGATAAAAAAGAAGACAGCAAAGAAGAAACTAAATAAGAAATATCTTTTCTTATTTGAATCCCAAACTCTAATGTATTATTAGAATTTGGGATTTTTTATGTTTAAGAATAATGTAGTTTTCTTCCTGTTTTTAAAAATTTAAACTAGGAGTCATTGTTGGTTACACTACCACCAATTTGCGTTGGCTAAATTGTAGCTATTTTTTTTGAGAGAAAACTATCAGTATCCCTAAATTAGTTGCTTTTCATTTACCCCTTTCTATTAAATAATACAGACTATCTTTTCAGGAATACGATACTCAATTATTACAAATACCTAAAATATACAGTAGGTAACCCAATAGTATTTCTTAAAGTTTTCTTAGTTATATAAAGACATAATCTAGATTGTCTACTTTTATCGCCAAAAAAAATTAAAAAATCATTACAAACAATTGAAATAAAAATGGCGAAAAAAAACAAACTGAGTAATAACATGCGTATCATTCACCGTTATTTAGGATTTTTCCTTGCGGGGATTATGGCTGTATATTCGATAAGTGGTATCTTATTAATTTTTAGAGAAACTTCGTTTTTAAAACAAGAAAAGAATATTGTTAAAACTATAGCAACCAATTTAAGTGGAGAAGATATAGGGAAAGCATTACATCTTAGAAAATTTAAATCAGAGCGTGAAGAAGGTGATGTCATTTTCTTTAAAGAGGGAACATATAATAAAAAAACCGGAGTAACCGACTATACAACTACTAGTCAGCCTCTAATAATCGAAAAAATGAATCATTTGCATAAAGCAAAAACAGGCGAACCACTATTCTTTTTGAATGTGTTTTTTGGTTTATCCTTGCTTTTCTTTGTTATTTCTACATTTTGGATGTTTTTACCTAAAACAACTATATTTAAAAAAGGAATGTACTTTACTGCAGCAGGAATCGTATTAACACTTTTAATGCTCTTTTTGTAAGCTGAAATAATATCTCCTCATACTCAAATAAAAAACCATCTTTAAAAAAAGATGGTTTTTTTATGGAAATTCTAGTCTTCGTTGTTTATTGCCTTTCGGCAAATGATACTGTCGAATTTGCGTATTGCTTAAAGTATCATCGTCAACTGAATTCTCTTTCTATCTTCATCTACCTCCGTAACTTTTACCTCTACATGTTGGTGTAACTTCACCACTTCGTTTACATCACTTACAAAGCCTGCTTTGAGCTGCGAGATGTGAACTAAGCCGCTTTCTTTGACTCCAATATCAACAAAACAACCAAAATTGGTGATGTTATTCACAATTCCTGGTAATATCATTCCGGATTTTACATCTTTTATCGTTTTTACATTTGGGTCAAATTCAAATACTTTGGCTGATTTTCTTGGGTCTAATCCTGGTTTTTCAAGCTCTTTGATAATATCTTTCAAGGTTAACAATCCAATTTCTGGAGTGATATAATTCTCCGGTTTTATTAAGGCCGTTTTTTCCTTGTTGGCAATTAAATCATTGACTGTCAATTTTAAATCTTTGGCCATTTTCTCCACAATTCCGTACGCTTCTGGATGAACAGCTGAATTATCCAACGGATTTTTAGCATTCGAAATTCGGATAAAAGCAACCCCTTGTTGATATGCTTTTTCTCCCAAACGAGGCACTTTTTTCAATTGTTTTCTATTTTCAAAAGGCCCATTTTCTGAGCGGTAGTTCACAATATTTTCCGCCAGCTTCTCTCCTATTCCACTTACATAACTTAATAAATGTTTACTAGCCGTGTTGATGTTTATCCCCACCGAATTCACGCACCGAATTACCGTATTGTCTAATTCTTCTTTTAATTTGCTTTGATCCACATCATGTTGGTATTGACCGACTCCAATCGCTTTCGGGTCAATTTTAACCAACTCTGCCAACGGGTCTGAAAGTCGTCTCCCGATAGAAACCGAACCACGTACGGTTACATCGTAATTTGGAAATTCTTCACGGGCAATTTTTGAAGCCGAATATACCGAAGCTCCTGCCTCAGAAACGATGAAAACTTGTACCGGTTTATCAAAAGCTATTTTCTTGATGAAAAATTCAGTTTCGCGGGAAGCAGTTCCGTTTCCTATGGAAATAGCGTCGATTTTATAGGAATTCACCATCGATTTTATTTTTTTCATTGCCATGGCCGTTTCGTTCTGTGGTGCATGCGGATAAATATTCTCGTTGTACAATAAATCTCCTTTTTCATCTAAACAAACCACTTTACAACCGCTTCTAAATCCCGGATCGATGGCCAAAATACGTTTTTCACCTAATGGTGGCGCCAGCAACAATTGCCCTAAATTATTTGCAAATACCTGAATCGAATTGGCATCAGCCTTGGCTTTTGCTTCTTGCAAAGCTTCATTTGAAATAGCTGGATTCAACAATCGTTTGTAACTGTCTTCAATAGCAAGTTGCACATGAGAAGTTGTTTTATTTTGCCCTTTTAAAACTAATGCATCAATAATATCATAGGCTTCATCGACATCCACTTCGACTTTAAACTTGATAAACCCTTCGTTTTCGGCGCGCAACATGGCCATTAAGCGGTGTGAAGGTGCTTTGGTCAATGGCTCTGACCAATCAAAATATTGGTTGAATTTTTGGGCTACTTCGTCGTCTTTTTTAGTTTTTACCACCTTAGTTGTTATCGTTGCTTTACGTTCGTACAAACGTCGCAATTGCTTTCTAACATAAATATTCTCATTAATCCATTCGGCTACAATATCACGTGCTCCTTGCAATGCTGCGTCTTCGTTGATAACATTATCGTTTAAATATTTTGTCGAAATAAAATCGACATCATCATTATTTTGAGCCATGATGATTTTAGCCAAAGGTTCTAGTCCGTTTTCACGAGCAACATCAGCCTTGGTTTTTTTCTTCTTTTTATAAGGCAAGTAGAAATCTTCTAGTTCTTGTAAATCAAAACTTTTGTCGATTTTAGCAAACAACCCTTCGTTCATAGCTCCTTGTTCCGTAATAGCTTTTAAAATGGCTTCTTTGCGTTTCACAATGACTTCATACTCTTTTTGAAGTTTGGCTATGTTTTCAATTTGAACTTCGTCAAGATTTCCTGTAGTATCTTTTCTATATCTAGAAATAAACGGAATCGTACAATCTTCTTGTAATAATTGCACGGTTTTTTGAATGTTAATTGCTGCTGTAGCAACTACTTTTGATATGAATTGTATGTTAGTCATTTTAGTTTTTTTCGAACAGCTAAAATAATATCTTTGAAACTTAAATTGAGTTAAATGATTATTTTATTCTACCTATTTCTTATTTTAAATGTAATTGCTTTTATAGTAATCGCGTACGATAAATATTTAGCGAAAGTCCATAAAAGAAGAATCTCCGAAAAAATGCTTTTGAGCTTTGTAGCTTTTGGAGGTACTATAGGAAGCGGAATTGCTATGTTGTTTTTTAGACATAAAACGGCTAAAAGAAGCTATTTATTAAAGTTTTGGACTATTGTCATAATACAAGCTATAATCCTTTGCGGGTGGTTTTATTTGAACGGAAAAAATCAAAATAGTTAGACCTTGTAATCTCATAAAAACTAGCGATAGGAAATCAATTACTGGAAACGATAAGAATTTTAGGTTGTAAATTTTGTTCTAAAAAAAAGCCTATTCATTTAAAAATAAATAGGCTAGATATAATTATTTGGTGTGAAGCACCTCGATTTCAAAAATTAGCAACAAGCAATTTTATCGACTCTAGTTTTGTGTCTTCCACCTTCAAATGCAGTATTCAAAAAAGTATCTACCATCTCTACTGCTTGTGGAATAGATGTATATCGAGCTGGAATACTAATAATATTAGCATCATTGTGTTGACGTGCTAAAACCGCTATCTCTTTCATCCAACATAAAGCAGCACGTACTTTAGCATGTTTGTTAGCGCTCATGGCAATTCCATTACCGCTTCCGCAAATAACAATTCCAAAATCAACTTTTCCTTCAGCTACATCTTTTGCAACAGCGTGCCCAAAATCAGGATAATCTACACTATCAGTTGAATCCGTTCCATAATTTGTTACCTCGTATCCTTTTGCTTTAAGCATGTCAACAATGGCTTTTTTATATTCTGGACCAGCATGGTCATTTCCAATTGCGATTTTCATTTTATTTCTATTAAGTTGTGTCGTGCAAATTTACCAAAACAATTTTGTATTATTAAAGTATGGAATTCTTTATTTGTTAAAAAAGAAAAGTGGATTTTAGCTTCGGTTGTTTACTGTATTGTAATGTACAGATTACTAGATAGTTTAGTAGTTATCAACAATTGCGATTATTACATAAAACCTTGATAATCAACAAATAATTTGAATAAATTTTGTTAAAAATAGCCATTGTTAATAGCAAAACGCAATTGCTTGATATTCAGTTAACTTTAAATTAACATTGATTGTTGATAACTTGAGATAGAATATTAGAACTATTTTTCTGTAGTATTAAAAAAATAAGTAATCAAAAACCCACATTAGAAATCCTAATTTACTTTGGTTAATTTTTAGAATAGTTATCACTATTAAAAAGTACTTTATTAACAAAAATTTTAAAAATACTTATTTACAAATTCAAATGATTTTAGTTTATCAACCGTTGTTAATTAAAATCTAAAAACTCTTTAAAACTAACTATTTAAGTAACTATAGCATTGTTAATAACTCAGAATAAAGTTCTACAACTTGGTTTCAATACTTTTTTTAAGATATTTATAGCCACTATTAACAAGCTATAATACCCATTAATAAATAATTTAAATTAATTTTTTTTTTTGTTGTATTATATATGTGTTGACAACTTCAAAGAAAAATTAAACTATTTTTAAATTGTTATCGTACTTCATTTCTTGTAAAATTGCTTTTACGCTTGCAAAGTCATTAGGATGAATTTTAAGTTTGATTCCTCCAAGAGCAGTTGAGTACATTGGAACAATTGATGACATTAATTCATTCTGAAAATAATACTGTAAACCT
This sequence comes from Flavobacterium sp. Arc3, assembly GCF_041431375.1. Classification (NCBI taxonomy): domain Bacteria; kingdom Pseudomonadati; phylum Bacteroidota; class Flavobacteriia; order Flavobacteriales; family Flavobacteriaceae; genus Flavobacterium; species Flavobacterium sp. Arc3. Next base: position 67,595 of record NZ_JASMRI010000007.1, read on the forward strand.
TCCTGATCTAATCGATGCTTTAGAATTTCTATTTCATGGATGTAATCAAAAATAGCGATGGTTATAAATGCTTCCATTTTTATTGTTTTCATAAAGATACAACTATTCTGTAAAGTTATATTTTCTTTAAAACTGCCTCTTTTTCTTCATAACTGCGTAACTATTTCGTAATTTTCGACTTTTAAGAAAAGATTTATGAGTAAAAGAATAAGAAAGCCGGTAAAGAAAGAGAAAGATTTCTCTGAACAAATTATAAAAATATTATCGCAAAGTGCTAATAAAGCATTCAATTATAAACAAATAGGAGCAAAGCTAGAGCTTGACGATACACAAAGTAGAAACCAAATAATAAAAGATTTAAAGATACTTGCAAGTCAAAATAAAATTATTGAATCAGAACCTGGAAAATATTTAATAAAAGCAGAAAGCAAAGAGTATTACGAAGGTAAGATTGACATGACCGGTAGAAAAACAGCCTATTTTGTTTGTGCTGAATTAGAGGAGGATGTATTTATTCCAACCAATAATTTAAACCATGCCTTAGATAAAGATATTGTAAAAGTATATGTTTATAACCGAAGAAAAGGTAAAAGACCTGAGGGTGAAGTTATTGAGGTAATAGAAAGATATAAAACTGACTTTGTAGGGGTAATTGATATTCAGAAGAATTTTTCTTTTGTTTCTACAGCCAATCCAAAAATGTATACGGATATTTTTATTCCAAAAGACAAAATTGGAGAGGCAGAGCAAGGAGATGTGGTATTAGTTCATATCGAAGACTGGCCTTCAAGAGCAGACAGTCCTTTTGGAGCGGTTATTAAAGTATTAGGAAAACCAGGAGAACACGATACTGAGATTCACGCTATTTTAGCTGAATACGGTTTACCATCTGAGTTTCCAATTGAAGTAGAAACCTTTGCCCAAAAAATTGATACATCGATAACTGAAAGTGAAATCGCTAATCGTAGAGATATGCGTGATACTTTGACTTTTACGATTGATCCAAAAGATGCTAAAGATTTTGATGATGCCTTATCATTCAAAAAATTAGAAAATGGAAATTACGAAATAGGAATTCACATTGCTGATGTTTCCTATTATCTTGAAGAAGGAACTATTCTTGATGATGAAGCTTATCAACGAGCTACCTCTGTTTATTTAGTGGATAGGGTAGTACCTATGTTGCCAGAGGTTTTATCTAATTTTGCTTGTTCATTGCGTCCAAATGAAGAAAAATATACTTTCTCGGCTGTTTTTGAAATAACAGATAAATGTGAAGTAGTAGATCAATGGTTTGGAAGAACAGTAATTTATTCTGATCAGCGTTTTGCTTATGAAGAAGCACAATATATCATAGAAACTAAAGACAATACAATACCAGAAGAAATTTCGATAACTGGAAGTTCTTATGTTGTTTCTGATGAAATTGTTGCTGCTACTTTAAAAATGGATGAATTAGCTAAGATTTTTAGAAGAAAAAGAATGAATGATGGAGCAATTTCTTTTGATAAAGTAGAAGTAAAATTCAACTTAAATGAAGAAGGAGAACCAGAAGGAGTTTATTTTAAAGTATCAAAAGACGCAAATCATTTGATTGAAGAATTTATGCTTTTGGCTAATAAAAAAGTAGCTGAGTTTATTGGTAAACAAAAGAAAACATTTATTTATAGAATTCACGATGAGCCTAATGCAGATAAATTAATTGCATTACAAACGGTGATCGCAAAATTTGGTTATAAAATAGATTTAAGAAGTAAAGATGATATTTCAAAATCATTGAATAGTTTATTAAGTGAAGTTGTAGGAACTAAAGAACAGAATTTAGTAGATACTTTGACCATTAGAACGATGAGTAAAGCAAAATATTCTACTGATAACATAGGTCATTACGGATTAGCATTTGATTATTATTCTCATTTTACATCACCGATACGTCGTTATCCTGACGTTATGGTACACCGTTTGCTACAGCATTATTTAGATGGTGGAAAGTCCGTGGATGAAGAAATCTATGAAGCTAAATGTTTACATTCTTCCACTATGGAAGGATTAGCAACTAGTGCAGAGAGAGATTCTATCAAATACATGCAGGTTAAATACATGCAGGATCATAAAGATCAAGAATTTTTGGGAGTTATTTCTGGTGTTACTGAATGGGGAATTTTTGTAGAAATCATTGAAAATAAATGTGAAGGGATGGTTCGAATTCGAGACATAAAAGATGATTATTATTCTTTTGATGAGAAACAATATGCACTCGTGGGAGCAAGTTCACACAAGTTATTGCAATTAGGTGACGAAATTTACGTTAAAGTTAAAAATGCGGATCTTGTTAAAAAACAACTTGATTTTAATTTTTTAAGAAGAATTGAAGAACCAATAAAATAAAAAAAATGAAAAAATTATTGATTATAACATTTGTTATTGTTACCCAAATGAGTTTTGGTCAGGTAACGAAAAGCTTAGGTGATTTTAGCGATATCAAAGTATTTGATAAACTGAAAGTTATACTAATTTCATCTTCAGAAAATCGAGCAGTAATTACTGGAAATAGGGAAGGTGAAGTGGAATTTGTTAATAGAAACGGTGAGTTGAAAATAAGAATGCCATTTCCTAAATTATTATCTGGAGATGATATTACGATTAAATTGTATTTTAAAGATATAGAATCAATATCAGCCAGCGAAGGTTCTTATGTTGCAAGTGACGATAAATTTAAAGCTACGATCATGGATTTAAATGCTCGTGAAGGGGCAGAGATCAATATCGATATCGATGTCCAAAAAGTAAATGTAAAAGCGGTAACAGGTGGAATCATTGAATTGTCTGGTAAAGCGTTAAATCAGGACGTTGTGTTGATGTCAGGTGGTGTTTTGAATTCAAAGGATTTACATACCTCACAAACGACTACAAGCGTTTCTGCGGGGGGAACTGCCGAAATATATGCTACTACCCTTGTTGACGCAAAAGTTAGAGCAGGAGGCTCTATTTACATTTATGGAAGTCCAAAACAAATCAATAAAGAAACATTGTTTGGTGGAACCATCGTAGAGAAAAAATAATCTATAGTTATAAATTTTAATGATAAACGATATTTTATCCGGAATTCCTTGGGGAGTTTTCTTAAGTTTTATGATAGGTCCGGTATTTTTTATTTTACTTGAAACAAGTATTATAAAAGGTTTTAGGGCTGCAATAGTTTTTGATTTAGGTGTTATTTTAGGTGATATCGTATTTATAGGTATTGCATACTTGGGTAGTTATAGGTTAATTCAATCTTTAAAAGACAAACCGGCTCTCTTTATCTTTGGAGGGATGCTGATGTTAGCCTATGGTATAATTTCTTTTGTGAGTTTACGAAAAGAAAAAAAGATAGACACTAAACAAATTGATAATGAAATCATAAAAAGAGACTATTTTAGTCTTTTTATTAAGGGATTTTTCTTGAACATTATTAATATTGGAGTGCTGGGATTTTGGTTAGCAATAATCATTTCGGTAGGACCAAAATTAGATATGCAAACCTCGAGAATGTTTACTTTTTTTAGTGCAGTAATTATTACTTATTTATTAGTTGATTGTGTTAAAATACTTTTAGCTAAACAGTTAAAAACAAAAATGACTCCAACAAATATCTTAAAAATTAAAAAAGGAATAAGTATTGTTCTAATGGTTTTTGGATTGGTTTTGATAACACAAGGTTGGTTTCCAAAAGAAAAAGAAATGGTAAAAAATGCATTTCAGAAAATAGAGAAAGAAAATTAAATTTTTTACTTTATATCTTAAAACCGCTCTAGTTGAGCGGTTTTTTTTATGTTCAATTTTTTAAACATAAACTTGATATGAAGGTAATATCTAAAATTTTTGTTATTAATTGAGTAGTTCTAGTAAGGCTATATGAAGTGCTTTTGTGAGTTTAGGATAAAAAAAACCTGCAAGTTTCTTTGAAGGTTTTAGTTTCATCATTCGGATTCGAACCTTTGCTTTATATCATTTTTTCTAAAAATTAAACATAAAAAAAACCTTCAAATTTCTTTGAAGGTTTTAGAGGCATCGTGCGGATTCGAACCGCAGTAGGAGCTTTTGCAGAGCCCAGCCTAGCCACTCGGCCACGACGCCATTTGTTGAATGGATGGCAAAAGTACTTAAAAAGTTTAGAGTTTAAAAGTTTAAAGTTTAAAAGTTTTAAAAAATATTTACTTTATCCTTTTTAAAGTACTTTTAAATTTACTCTATTGCCAAAGTGTTTAGCTTCTGTATTTTTCTAGTTCAACAGTAACCGCTTCGACATCACCACCAATAGGAGGGTTTAATTTAGAAACAGCCAAGAGTATTCTTGATATTTCTGGAATTTCTCCAAAAACACGAGTAATTATTCTTTGTGCTACATGTTCTAGTAAATGAGAGCGAATTTCCATTTCTTCGACTACAATAGTATTTAATAATACATAATCAACGGTATCCTTCAAGTCGTCCGACTGGCAAGATTTTCGTAAGTCGGTTTTTATTTCAAGGTCAATCGAGTAGTCGGAACCAATTTTTCCTTCTTCGATCAGGCAACCATGATAGGAGTAGGTGCGTATATTTTTTAATTTAATAGTCCCCATTTTGAGTATCGTCTTTAATTAGTTTGTTTAATTTTTTATAAAAGTACGAATTATTTGAATTTTATTGGCTTAAAAAGAAATAACCAAATCCTGCATTCGCTATTTAACCAACAATTTTGGTAACTTTGCTTCTTTAATAAAACATTATGTCTACAGAAGAAAAATCACTTCATTTTATAGAACAGATTATAGAAGAAAGCTTAAGTAACGGTTTTCCAAAGGATGAACTACGTTTTCGTTTTCCGCCGGAACCAAACGGTTATTTACATATTGGTCACGCTAAATCAATTTGTCTGAATTTTGGTTTAGGATTAAAGTACAATGCCCCAGTTAATCTTCGTTTTGACGATACGAATCCAGCTAAAGAAGAGCAGGAATATGTTGATGCCATCAAAGAAGATTTATTATGGTTGGGATTTAATTGGACTGAAGAACGCTATTCTTCAGATTACTTTCAGCAGCTGTACGATTGGGCGGTTGAAATGATTAAAAATAACAAAGCTTATGTAGATAGTCAATCTTCTGAGGATATGGCTATTCAAAAAGGAACACCTACTCAACCTGGAGTGGATGGTCCTTATAGAAATCGTTCTGTAGCTGATAATTTGGCTTTATTTGAAGCAATGAAAAATGGAGATTACCCAGAAGGGAGCCATGTTTTACGTGCTAAAATTGACATGTCATCAAAAAATATGTTGATGCGGGATCCTTTAATGTACCGTGTTTTACACCGTCATCATCATAGAACAGGAAATGATTGGAAAATTTATCCGATGTATGATTTCGCTCATGGCGAAAGTGATTATGTGGAGCAAGTTTCGCATTCGATCTGTACGCTTGAGTTTGTGATGCATCGTGAGTTATACGATTGGTTTTTGGACCAAATTTGTGATAAAGATAAAGTAAGACCACATCAATATGAATTTGCTCGTTTGAACCTTAATTATACGGTTATGAGCAAGCGAAAGTTGTTGCAATTAGTGCAGGAAAAAATTGTTAATGGATGGGATGATCCTAGAATGCCAACTATTTCTGGATTAAGAAGAAGAGGGTACACTCCTGCTTCTATTCGTAAGTTTTGTGATATCATTGGTGTTGCAAAGCGTGAGAATGTGATTGACGTATCGCTCTTGGAATTTTGCCTAAGGGAAGATTTAAATAAAACAGCACCTAGAGTAATGGCAGTTTTAGATCCAGTAAAATTGGTAATTACTAATTATCCTGAAGATAAAGAAGAGTCATTAGACGCTGAAAATAATCAAGAAGATGATGCTGCAGGTTTTAGAAAATTGCCTTTCTCTCGAGAATTATATATAGAAAGAGAAGATTTTCTAGAAGTGGCTCCAGCTAAATTTTTCCGTTTAAGTATAGGAAATGAAGTGCGTCTTAAAAATGCGTATATCATTAAAGGAGAAAGTGTTGTAAAAGACAGTGAAGGTACTATTACCGAAATTCATGTTACTTATGATGAAGACAGCCGAAGCGGTAGTGGGAGTGAAGCTTCACAACGAAAGGTGGCAGGAACTTTGCATTGGGTTTCTATAAAACATGCCATTGAAGCTGAAGTCCGTTTATACGATCGTTTGTTTATTGATGAAGCACCAGACAGTCATAAGGAAAAGAACTTTTTAGAATTTATGAATTCTAATTCGCTTGAAATAGTGAAAGGTTTTGTGGAGCCAAGCTTAGCTTCCAGTATAGCTGGAGATAAATTTCAGTTCCAACGTTTGGGTTATTTCAATACAGATAAAGACAGTGCCGAAGGTAAACTGATTTTTAATAAAACGGTTGGTCTAAAAGATGCTTGGGAAGAGAAAGGAAAAAAGGAAGCTAATTTATTGATGAATACTCAAAAAGAAATCAATAAATATGTTAAGGAAAAAGACGCTTCGAATGGTGATTTGATTTTGGAAAATATCGTTGCTAATATACAAAGTATTGATAATTTCAGCCTCATCAATCAGACAGTTGCTAAAAATGTTAAAAATGACAATAACTCTTTATTGTTTGCTAATTTAATTTTACTGCATTCTGATAAAGTGCAACCAAAAGATATTGAAAAAGAGGTTCTGACTAAATTATACACGATGTCTTTAAAAAGTCAATTGGCCGCTGTAAGAATTTTAGCAATTCAGAATTTAAAATCGGATGTTGATAATTTTAATGAATTTCAAAATCAACTTTCGGAATTAGACAGTACAGAGAAAAATGAAAAAGTTATAGATGTATTAAAAGATTTAAAGCTGTAAGTTCATTTTTTTTGGAATAATAGATATTATCAATTAATAGCACCTTTTTTAAGGTGCTATTTTTATTATTGTAAAAATCTATCAGTTTTATTTATATAATTGATTTTTTATATTAGAAATGACTTTCACAGCGAGTGATTAAGCTATTTTTAATTCTTATATATTCAAGAGTATAACTTATATAGTTTTCTTTCAATAGTAAGCTTTATTTAAGTTTTTCCCCTTTTCGGAATCACTTTTAGTTATTGTTAACATCACACTGTTAATAAAATTTGTATCTTTATAATATTATTAATCAAATACTAAAAATTATGTCAAAGAATACTGGAAATACGATTTTAGCAATTTTAACTGGTGCAGCTATTGGAGCTGGTGTTGGAATTTTATTTGCTCCGGATAAAGGTTCAAGAACAAGAGTAAAAATTAAAGACGGTTACAAAGATGCTCAAAAAGATTTACAAAAAAAGTATGAAGAACTTTCTGAGGAGGTAAAAACAAAATTATCAACTAAGAAATTTGATTTTGAGGGTAGCTATGATGATTTGCTTTCAAGTATGAGTCATAAAACGGGAGATGTAATTACTTTTCTCGAAAGTAAATTAGCAGAATTGAAAGATAAAAACGCAAAACTTCAAAAATAATTACGAAGCTTTAAATTTGAAAATACATAATATATGGCATTTGAAGAAATAAAAGAAAATGTTGAGGAAATTCAAGACCAAGCGGAAGCTTATATAGAAAGTAATCTAGCCTATTATAAGTTACGAACTTTTAAAATTGCGATGAAATCAGCTACTACGATTTTAAAGTTTTCTTTGATATTGTTATGTTTTGGTATGGTTTTATTATTTCTTTCTTTAGCCCTTGCATTTGCTCTTGGAAATTATTTAGATAGTTTTCCTTTTGGATTTTTAATTGTTGGAGTGATTTATCTTCTTGCTACGGGGCTTTTATTTTTAGTTAGAGACAAGATAGTGGAAGGACCTCTATTAGAGAAATTTTCAGAAATATTTTTTAACGACTAAACTAAACTATGGGAACTATAAAATATTCATCGTACGCTCAAATTGACAGAGAACTAGAGATTTTAAAGATTGAAAAAGAAATCAGTTATCAAAAAATTGTTTTTAGATACTATAAAACAAAGGAAAGCATTGCACCAAAGCATTTACTAAACAATTTGTTAGGCTCCATTAAGACAAGTTTTAGTGGCTCTTATGGGACCATATTAAATGTTGCGGTACCATTAATCATTAATTGGATAATAAATAAAAAAAGAGGCCGCTAAGCCTCTTTTTTGTTATACCAATAAAAACGTTATTCCTCTGTTTCTTCGTCTTCATCATTTTCCTCTTTATCTTTAATGGGAATGATAGTAGGTTCAGTTTTTGCTTTCGCTTTTCTATTTCCTTTTTTCATTGATTCACCTACCATATTACTAGCAGTGAAACTAGCTACCATGTTGTTTAACATGTCGCTACCTGCTTGTGGTGAATTAGGTAGTAAGATTAAATTAGAATTGGTATCAGCACCTATTGCTTGTAAAGTATCGTAATGTTGTGTAACCACAATCAATGCAGAAGCTTCTTGTGAGTTTATTCCAACTCTATTTAGCACATCTACACTTTCTACTAATCCTCTAGCAATCTCTCTTCTCTGATCTGCAATACCTTGTCCTTGTAGACGTTTGCTTTCCGCTTCTGCCTTGGCTTTGGCTACAATTCTAATTCTTGACGCTTCTGCCTCAAATTCAGCGACAGTTTTCTCTCTATCTGCGGCATTAATTCTATTCATAGCATTTTTTACTTGAATATCTGGATCAATATCAGTTACTAAGGTATTGATAATAGTATATCCATAAGTAGTCATCGCTTCATTTAATTCGCTTTTTACAGCTATGGCGATATCATCTTTTCTTTCAAAAACATCATCTAGTTTTAATTTAGGCACTTCGGCACGAACCACATCAAAGACATAAGAAGTAATTTGGTCATGTGCATATTCTAATTTGTAAAAGGCATCATAAACCGTTTCTTTAATTACCATAAATTGAACCGAAACTTTAAGTTTTACAAAAACGTTATCTTTAGTTTTAGTCTCGATAATTACATCTAGTTGTTGGATTTTAAGATTTACCCTTCCCGCAACTCTGTCAATTAGTGGAATTTTTAGTTGCAGTCCTGATTGTCTGACACTATGAAATCTGCCGAATCGTTCTATGATAACAGAAGTTTGCTGCTTTACCGTAAAGAAAGAAGACAGTAGAATAAATAATCCAATAACAAGAAGGATAATTAAGGTAATGTTCATAAGATTTATAATTTAGGTTAAAAATGACTGTTAAATTACAAAAAAACTTTAGGTTTGTGAACCTTTAATTCAAGAATATGAAAAAGCTATATTTCACATCCGTTCTATTTTTAGTAGGATGCACGATTTTTGCACAATATGGCTATAGGGATTCTAATAGGATAGGAATCACGTTCGGGGTTAATCATTTTGCTTTAAATACAGATAATTTTCAAACAAAGGCTGATTTAGGTTGGAACGCTAGCCTATCTATGAGAGGAAATTTTTATAATAACTGGGATATGGTTTATGCGCTAGAGTTTAGTGAGAATAATTTTTCAGTGGCTACTAGTAAACTCAATGTTCAAGATGTAGATGTCAATTATAAACTGGCTTCTGCTCAAATATCATTACAGTTGAGTTATATTATTGTAGAAAATCATTTAAGTGTGGAATTTGGTCCAATTGTCCAAGTGAACGGAAAATTTAAACTTGATTTTGAAGATGAGAATAATACAATTAAAGGTACCGCTCTGTTAGCAAAGGATATTGTTGATATTTCTAAATTCAATTTTTATCCCGCTGTTGGTATTACAGCTGGAGTACGTCATTTTAGGTTTAATATGTCGTATCAGTATGGAATCAATAACATGCTTGAAAATTTGAACTCTAAGGGTATTGGAGTCAATTTTAAGGGAAATCCCGGAATATTCAGTGGAAAAATAATCTTATATTTATAAAAAAAGCCTCCGTTAATATGGAGGCTTTTAGTTTTTTATAAGGTTTCAATTGCTTTATGTATTCTACTAATTGTTTCTTCTTTTCCAACGACTTCAACAATATCAAATAGGTGGGGGCCTTTTAAAGCACCAACTAAACTTAAACGGAAAGGTTGCATCACTTTTCCCATTCCTATTTCGTTTTTCGTCATCCAGTCTTTTACAATAGTTTCTATATTGGTAGATGTGAAATCAGTTATTTCTTCCAGCACAGAAATCAATTCCTGCATTAATGCGGGTGTTTCTTCCTTCCAGTTTTTAGATGCTTTGGCATCATAGTCAGTTGGAGCCACAAAAAAGAAATCAGTCAAATCCCAAAATTCAGATACAAAATGAGCACGTTCTTTAATTAATGAAACCACTTTAATTAGTACATTTTCATCAATAGTGAAACCTTTAGACTCTAAGATAGGAGTGAAGGCTTTCGCCAAAGTAGCATCTTCTTGTTTGATTAGATATTGGTGATTGAACCATTTGTTTTTTTCTGGATCAAATTTAGCACCCGCTTTGTGAACTCTGTTCAAATCAAAAGCTTCGACTAATTCTTCCAAAGTATATATTTCTTTCTCTGTTCCATCATTCCAACCCAATAAGGCTAGGAAGTTAACAACTGCTTCTGGAAAGAAACCTTTTTCTCTGTAACCTGATGAAATTGCTTCTTCCGTTTTCCATTCTAATGGGAATACAGGGAATCCTAGTTTATCTCCATCTCGTTTGGATAATTTTCCATTTCCGATTGGTTTTAAAATCAAAGGCAGATGTGCAAATTCAGGGGCATCCCAACCAAAAGCTCTGTATAGTAAAACGTGTAATGGCATAGACGGCAACCATTCTTCTCCACGAATAACATGTGAAGTTTCCATTAAATGGTCATCTACAATATTAGCCAAATGGTAAGTTGGCATTCCATCACTTTTAAACAATACTTTATCATCTAGTAAGCTAGTTTCAAATTTTACATCACCACGAATGATATCTTGCAAATGCAATGTTTCACCAACGGGAGTTTTAAAACGGATTACATAAGCATCACCATTTGCGATTCTTTTAGCAGTTTCTTCAACAGAAATTACTAGAGAAGTATCTAGTAACTCTCTATTGGTGTGATTGTAAATAAAAGTTTTACCTTGTTCTTCTTGTTCTTTTCTTGCTGTATCTAATGCTTCAGCAGTGTCAAAAGCATAATAGGCCCAACCCGTGTTTATTAATTGGTCAGCATATTCTCTATATAAAGGTTTTCTTTCGCTTTGACGGTAAGGACCAAATTTTTCGTTTTTTCCTATTGTTTCATCAGGAGAAATCCCTAACCATTCTAATGCTTCCATTATATACGCTTCGGCACCTGGAACAAAACGATTTTGATCAGTATCTTCAATTCGTAAAAAGAAAACACCATTATTTTTCTTGGCAAACAAATAATTGAATAGGGCAGTACGCACTCCGCCAATATGTAAAGGTCCTGTTGGACTAGGTGCAAAACGCACACGAACTTGCTTCGACATTTTTATAAATTTTGATGCAAAGATACAATTTCAATTGCTGAACTGTAGAATTTGAAAACGACATAATTTTAACATTTTTGATATTGATGGTTTTTAACATTTCTTTATTCATATAAATTATTACTTTTATTGGTTATATGAAACAAATAAAAGCTTTGGAATCTTCAAATAGTATTTATCAAAAGTTAGAAGTATTTATCAGGAAGTATTACACTAATGAATTGATAAGGGGAATTGTACTTTTTAGCGGTTTAGGATTGTTGTGTTTTTTATTCACGCTGTTCGTGGAATATTTTCTTTGGCTGCAGCCAATTGGAAGATCTATTTTATTTTGGACTTTTATTGTTGTAGAAGTAGTGCTGTTATTTCGTTTTATTTTGTTTCCAATATTTAAGTTGTTTAAATTCCAAAAAGGGATTGACTATGACCAGGCATCCAAAATTATAGGAAATCACTTTGCGGATGTCAATGATACGTTGACTAATTTTCTCCAATTATCGAATTCAGATAAAGTGGAACGGTCATCTGAATTGCTTTTGGCGTCTATCGATCAAAAGGCAAATGCATTGCGAACAATTCCTTTTGGCAAGGCTATAAATTTTAGCTCTAATAAAAGTTATTTACCTTTTGCAATAGTTCCCATTTTACTTTTTCTATTCTTTTATCTATCCGGTAATAGTGCTGTTATTTCTCAGAGTTTAAATCGAGTGGTGCATTTTAATGATACGTTTTTACCGCCTGCACCTTTTAAATTTATAGTGGTCAATAGCGATTTGCAATGTGAACAGAATAAAGATTTTTTGCTCAGAATTAAAACGGAAGGAAATGTAGTTCCTGAAAACGCATTGATTTTTATTGATGGCGAAAGTTATTTTATGGAGAACAGTAAGCTTGGTGAGTTTCAATTTAAAATCGATAAGCCAATGGTGGATGTAGTGTTTCATATAGAAGGAAACGCTGTTTCGTCAGCTGAGTATAAGTTGAAAGTGGTTGCTGTGCCAACAATTTCAAACTTTGAGATGCAATTGAATTACCCATCATATTTGAATAAAAAATCTGAAGTAGTTAAAGGAACAGGAAACGCGGTAATCCCTGAAGGTACTAAGGTAACTTGGAGAATTAATTCTTTGGCGACCGAAGATATAGTGTGGGCGGATGAAAGTACGCGTTTTCCGTTTCAAAAGAAAGAAAACATTTTTTTATTGTCTAAAAGTATAGGTCAAAATACAGATTACCAAATAATTACCTCTAATAAGCAGGTGAAAGATCATGAAAAACTGAATTATCAGCTTACGGTGGTTAAGGATCAGTTCCCTAGTATCGATGCAAACTATGCTCCGGATAGTTTGAAGGTGGATAAAAGTTTTATTCTGGGACAAATTACAGATGATTATGGATTGTCAAAATTACAAGTGGTGTATTACCCTAAGAATAAACCAGACGCTGTTAAACGTAGAACGATTTCAATAAAGAGTTCTGGTTACGAGCAATTTTTATTTTCTTTTCCTACTGGGTTAGCAGTTGAACAGGGAGTTTCCTACGAGTATTATTTTGAGGTTTTTGATAATGATGCAATGCATGGTTTTAAAAGTTCAAAATCTTCTGTGTTTTCTAATCGAATTGCAACCGATGAGGAGAAGAAAAGTGAATTGTTGCAAAAGCAAAATGACAACATTAATAGTCTTCAAAAGTCGTTAAAGAATCAAGATAAGCAATTTTCTGAAATAGATAAATTGCAAAAGACAGCCAAAGAGAAAGAGCAATTTGAATTCAAAGATCAGCAAAATGTAAAAGATTTTATTCAGCAGCAGAAGAAGCAGGATGAGATGATGAAGGAATTTGCGAAGAAAATGAAGGAGAATTTAGATCAGTTAAAAACGACTCCAAAAGATGAATTAAAGGAAGAGTTAAAAAAACGCTTAGACAAAGCAGATCAAGATTTGCAAAAGAATCAAAAACTTTTGGATGAATTAAAGGAGCTTAATGATAAAATAAAGAATGAAGAATTACTTAATAAATTAGATCAATTTAAACAGAATAGTAGAAACCAAGTAAAGAATTTGGAGCAGTTAGTAGAATCGACTAAGAAGTATTATGTTGAAAAGAAGGCGGAGCAGTTAGGGGATAAATTAGATAAGTTGGCGGCAAAACAGAATAAATTGGCTGAGGATGAAAAGGAAAATTCTGCCGATAAACAAAAAAAGATTAACTCTGAATTTGATACTATTCAAGATGAATTAAAAGACTTGGATATTGATAATGCCAAATTGAAATCACCAGTCGATTTACCGAATGATAGTGCGACCGAAAAAAGTATTGCTAATGATTTAAAGAAAGCGACTGACGAACTTCAAAAAGAGAACAAAGCAAAGGCAAAACCAAATCAGAAGAATGCTGCTGATAAGATGAAGTCTATGTCTAAGAAGATGTCGCAAAGTTTAGAAGGAAGTGCTAAAGAACAGATGGAAGAAGATGTGAAAATGTTGCGACAAATATTAGATAATTTATTAGCTTTTTCATTGTCTCAGGAGTATGTTATGGTTCAATTTAGAGGTTTGAAAAATGGGTCTCCTGCTTTTAATAAGAATATTAAGTTACAGCAAGATCTAAAACTGCAGTTTAAACATGTTGATGATAGTTTGTTTGCGATGTCTTTACGTAACTCAAAAATTGCAGAAGACATTACCAAGGAGATTGGGAATGTACATTATAACATTGATAAATCCTTAATCAGTTTAGCAGATGCGCAAATACCAAAAGGTTTATCACACCAGCAGTACGCGGTTTCATCCGCTAATAAGCTAGGTGATTTCTTGAGTGATATTTTGAATAATATGCAAGAATCGTTGTCTGGCATGGGTTCTGGAAAACCAAAACCTGATGGTGGGCAAGGAATGCAATTGCTAGATATTATTAAAAAGCAAGAGGGTCTTGGTCAAAAAATGAAGCAGGGGATGAAGAATGGGCAAAAGCCTGGAGGTGGAAAAGAGGAAAAGCTGGGTCAAGGTTCTAAGAGTGGAAAACAAGGTTCGCAAGATGGCGGTATGGATGAAGGTGATGCGCAAGTTTTGTTAGAAATTTACAAGGAACAAAAACAGCTACGTGAAGCATTAGAAAAAGAACTGAGTAAACAAGGTTTGGGTGGTAGTGGTCAGAATGCTTTGGAACAGATGAAACAAATTGAGAAGCAGTTGTTGAACAAAGGTTTTAATAACGAGACACTGCAAAAGATACTGAATGTGAAGCAGGAATTATTGAAATTAAACACGGCTGTTCAAGAACAAGGGGAGGAAAATAAGCGACAATCAAAGAACAATAGTAGAGAGTTTAATAATGAATCTAAACCATTGCCTGACGCCTTGTTAGATTATTTAAATAGCATTGAGATATTAGACAGACAATCGTTACCTTTGCGCTCGAATTTTAACCGCAAGGTTCAAGAATATTTTAATAAAAAATGATCAATTTTAATTACGAAAACGAGTTCAACTTAGAGAACGAAGGCGCTATTACAAAGTGGCTATCTGAAGTGATTTTATCTGAGGGCAAGAAAGAGGGTGAAATAAACTACATCTTTTGTGAT
The DNA here is from genome assembly GCF_041431375.1 of Flavobacterium sp. Arc3. Lineage (NCBI taxonomy): Bacteria > Pseudomonadati > Bacteroidota > Flavobacteriia > Flavobacteriales > Flavobacteriaceae > Flavobacterium > Flavobacterium sp. Arc3. Next base: position 82,604 of record NZ_JASMRI010000007.1, read on the forward strand.
GACGAATACTTACACAAGATCAATCTTGAATATCTAAACCATGATACACTGACTGATATTATCAGTTTTGATTACACGATGGGGAATGAGATAGGAGGTGATATTTTTATATCTGTAGAGCGTGTTCAGGATAATGCTAGTGATTTTAAAGTGTCTTTTGAAGAAGAGCTTAGAAGAGTAATGGTTCACGGTGTGCTTCATTATTGTGGATATAAGGACAAAGGAGAAGAAGATGAGTCGCTGATGCGCTCCAAAGAAAATGAAAAATTAGCGCTGTTCCACGTGGAACAATAAAATACTAACTCAACCGATTTCTATTTATGTTTCACGTGGAACATTGGTAAATTAAATTAGTTTTTGGTGTTGTGTTTTTAAGGCGTTTCACGTGGAACAATCTTGAAAGATGAAAGATTCTGACAGGAGTTGTGCTGCTGGGAACGAGAAAATAAATTGAGATTTCAAAAACAGAAACGCTTTTGGTGTTGAAATCTCGCCCCCGTTAAACGGGACAAATTCATATAATAAGATGTTTCAAGAAGAATATGATGTTATTGTTGTGGGTGCAGGACATGCCGGTTCTGAGGCTGCTGCTGCTGCTGCAAACTTGGGTTCAAAAACGCTTTTGGTAACAATGAGCTTGCAGAATATTGCGCAGATGTCTTGTAATCCTGCAATGGGAGGAATTGCAAAAGGTCAGATCGTAAGAGAAATCGATGCGCTTGGTGGGTATTCAGGAATTGTCTCAGACAAGACTGCGATCCAGTTCAAGATGTTGAATAAATCAAAAGGTCCTGCAATGTGGTCGCCGCGTGTTCAAAGTGACCGTATGCGATTTGCTGAGGAGTGGAGAATGATGTTAGAAGGAACTCCAAATCTTGATTTTTATCAGGAGATGGTAAAAGGTTTGTTGATTGAAAACGGAAAGGTAAAAGGAATTACAACTGCGCTAGGAATCGAAATTAAAGCGAAGTCGGTGGTGTTGACAAATGGAACTTTCTTGAATGGAATAATCCATATTGGTGATAAAAATTTTGGTGGAGGTAGAGCGGGCGAAAGTGCTTCTCATGGAATTACCGAAGATTTAATCAATGCTGGTTTTGAAGCTGGAAGAATGAAGACTGGAACACCTCCAAGAGTGGATGGACGGTCTTTGGATTATTCGAAAATGAACGAAGAAAAAGGAGATGCTAAACCGGATAAGTTTTCTTATTCTGATTTGACGACGCCTTTAATTCATCAGCGATCTTGTCACATGACGTACACTTCTTTGGAGGTGCATGATATTTTGAGAGAAGGTTTTGATCGTTCGCCAATGTTTAACGGAAGAATAAAAAGTCTTGGACCAAGATATTGTCCATCGATTGAGGATAAGATAAATCGTTTTGCCGATAAAGAAAGACACCAATTGTTTATAGAGCCAGAAGGGTGGAAAACCTGTGAGGTTTATGTGAATGGTTTTTCTACTTCACTTCCTGCAGATATTCAATATAAGGCGATGCAATCTGTTGCTGGTTTTGAAAAGGTAAAATTCCTTCGTGCAGGTTATGCGATCGAATACGATTACTTTCCACCAACACAATTGAAACATACTTTAGAAACGAAGTTAGTTGAAGGTTTATATTTTGCCGGACAAATTAACGGGACGACCGGTTATGAAGAAGCTGCTTCCCAAGGATTGATGGCTGGAATAAATGCGCATTTAAAAGTGCACGAAAAAGCACCTTTAATTTTGAAAAGAGATGAGGCATATATTGGAGTTTTAATTGATGATTTAATTACCAAAGGAACCGAAGAGCCTTACCGCATGTTTACTTCGCGAGCAGAGTACAGAACGTTATTGCGTCAGGATAATGCCGATTTCAGATTGACTCCTATGGCACATGAAATAGGTTTGGCTTCTGAAAAGCGTTTGCGTCGTATGGAACATAAGCTAAAGGAGTCGGAAAAAATGGTTTCGTTTTTTAAAGAAACTAGTGTTAGTGTTGCAGAAGCAAATCCAATATTAGAATCAAAGGATACTGCCTTAATTACTCAGGGAGATAAATTGTTTAAAGTTTTCTCACGTCCGCAAATTGATATGGTCGACATCTTGAAATTTGATAAAGTGAAAACATATATTGAAGCGAATGATTTAGATCAGGAAATTCTAGAGCAAGCCGAAATCCAAGTAAAGTATTCTGGTTATATAGATAAGGAAAGAAACAACGCGGATAAACTAACTCGTTTAGAAGATGTGAAAATTCCTGAAGATTTTGATTATGATAAAATAAAATCAATGTCTATAGAAGCGAGACAGAAGCTAGGTAAGATTCGTCCAGTAACGATTTCTCAGGCATCGAGAATCAGTGGAGTTTCTCCAAGTGATGTTTCGGTACTTTTGATTTATATGGGAAGATAAGATGTTTGATTTCAGATTAACGATTTTTGATTTATGATCTTTTTTAAATCTGCAATCAAAAATCGTTAATCTTCATTCTAAAATGACATGTTCCACGTGAAACTATGGCCGTAAGCCTTGTTATTACTAAGGAGCTTGTGTTTTAAAAATAAAATAAATTTAATATTTAATTTTCAATCTTTACGTTTATACTAAAAATTGAAAACTGACGACTGAGAACTAAAAATGGATATTTCAAATAAAAAGCATTTCCTTACAGTAAAAGACCATTCTGTTTCTAAAGAAACATTTGACTTGTACCACGATGAAACAACGGACATGTTAATTACATATCCGCAACCTAGTTTAGAAAACTTGGGTAAGTATTATGAAAGTGAAGATTACATTTCGCATACAGACGGAAAACGATCTTTGTTTGAAAAGGCATACCATTTTATAAAAGGCATCGCTTTAAAAAATAAGTTGGCGCTAATCAATTCACAACAACCTAATAAAGGACGTATTTTAGACATTGGTGCTGGTACTGGAGATTTTTTGGCTGTAGCCAAAGAAAACGGTTGGGAGACAGTAGGAGTGGAGCCAAGTGATAAAGCGAGAGCTATTGCTTTGAAGAAAGCAGTTTCTTTTGTCGAGGATACTTTGGGGTTAGAAAGTCAGTCTTTTGACGTGATTACGATGTGGCATGTTTTAGAACATGTTCCAAATTTAGACAACCAAATAAAAGAATTAAAACGTTTGCTAAAACCAGCGGGAACTTTAATTGTTGCGGTTCCAAATTTTAAATCTTTCGATGCAAAACATTATGGTGCATTTTGGGCTGCTTATGATGTACCAATTCATTTCTGGCACTTTTCTAAAAAAGCCATTAAATTGCTTTTTGAAAAAGAAGATATGAAATTAGAAAAAGTGCTTCCTATGAAATTTGACTCTTTTTATGTGAGTCTGTTATCTGAAAAGTACAAACATGGAAAAATGAATTTTGTTAAGGCATTTTTTGTTGGATTGCAGTCGAACATAAAAGCCAAACAAAATTTTGAATATTCATCCCATATCTACGTTCTAAAAAACAAGTAAATCGAATTTAAGTCTAGTTTAAGCCGTGATTTCCTCTTTTACGGGTGTTGTTATTGCTTATTTTAATTTTGTTTCTTATTTGAGCGCTGTTGAAGTCGGTTTTTATAGCAATAAGTTATAAAATCGGTCTTTTTAATAATAAAATCTGATAGTATAATTTTTTGCTAATTTTTAAAGTTTTTTAGGATACTCTCTAATTTTTTATATTTTTGCTATAAACACATAAATTCCAAACAAACCAAAATGAAAAAAGTATTATTAATTATCGCAATTTCTATTTCAGTTGTTGCTTGCAACAAAACCGCAGATGTTAAAGAAGTAAAAACAGCTTACGTAGATACTTCGGTATTAATGAAAGAATATACAGAAGCGAAAGATCTTGAAGCGAAATATAAAGCTCAGTCTGAAGAAAAAGGAAGACAGCTTGATGCGGAGATTAAACGTTTCAAAGAAGATGCTGCTAACTTTCAAAGTCAAGCGCAAGCAAATGGTCAAACGTGGGCACAACAAAAAGGAGCTGAATTACAAAAAAGAGAGCAACAATTGAGTTATGCTCAACAAGCTTTATCTCAACAATTACAACAAGAAAGTGGTGCAGAAATGGACTCTTTAGTAAGTGGAGTAAAAAAATTCATCAAAGCTTACGGTAAAGAAAAAGGATATTCTTATATCTACGGTACGGGTGATGCTGCATCAGTTTTATATGCTGAAGATAAATACGACATTACAAAAGATATCGTAAAAGCATTAAACGACAAATACACAGCAGCTGCTAAAACAGTTGATAAAGTAGAAGATAAAGCAGAAGAGAAAAAATAATCTCTATTTTTTTATAATTATATAAATGCCTTTATTCTGTTTTTAGAATAAAGGCATTTTTTTTTTAGTCCATTTACTTCTGGAACAGTGGTTTTATATTTTAAGCCGATATTGTTTTTTGGATTATAAAAAAGTTACTTTTACTACGCTTTAATTCAAACTTTGTTGAGGGGAAAATTAGGGCAGTTCAAATTTTATTTCTACTTAATTTATCCGCCTAATGCAAGCCATATCCGAAGCCGCAGAATACACCTTACAATTTATCAATCAAACACAACGGTCTATATTCCTGACCGGGAAAGCGGGTACAGGAAAGACTACGCTTTTACGTGAAATTATTGCGACCACATATAAGAACACGGTTGTAGTAGCACCCACGGGAATTGCCGCACTAAATGCGGGAGGTGTGACGATACATTCTATGTTTCAATTGCCTTTCGGCGGTTTTATCCCTTCGTTTAATGTCGAATCCCAGTTTACTGAAACCGTAAAATTCGAGTCAAAGGATACTTTGCGCAGGCATTTTAAAATGGGCGGACTAAAGAAATCGGTGATTCGAAATATGGAACTGCTGGTTATTGATGAAGTAAGTATGTTGCGTGCCGATTTGTTGGACGCCATGGATTACATGATGCAAACGGTACGAAAGAAGACAACGCCTTTTGGAGGGGTACAGGTTTTGTTTATAGGCGATTTATTACAATTGCCTCCAGTGATTCGGGATGAGGAGTGGCGAACTTTGCGTGCTTATTACAAAGGGAAATTCTTTTTTCACTCTCATGTAGTGCAGCAAAATCCGCCGTTATATATTGAATTATCCAAAATTTTCCGTCAAACGGATTCTACTTTTATTTCTGTTTTGAATAATTTGCGGAACAACCAAATTACTACTGAAGATATTCAGGTGCTGAACAAATATGTCAAACCTGATTTTGATTTAAAGGCAAATAAAGGATATATAACCCTGACCACACATAATGCCAAAGCGGATACCATGAACTCGCAGGCTTTACATGATTTAAAAGGCGAGTTAATTACATACAAACCGGATATTGTAGGTGATTTTCCAGAAAAAATATTTCCGATAGAAGAAAATTTAAAGCTCAAGATAGGAGCGCAGGTCATGTTTGTTAAAAATGACTTGTCTATTGATAAGAACTATTTTAATGGAAAAATGGGGGTTATCAAGTCATTGTCAAGCCAAGAAATTCTTGTCCATTTTCCAGAGGAAGACAAGACCATAGAAGTCGAGAAATACGAATGGCAAAACATCCGCTACAAGGTAGATCAGGCGACTAAGGAAATTGAAGAAGAGGTTTTGGGGACTTTTGTGCATTATCCAATCAAGTTGGCTTGGGCAATTACGGTTCATAAAAGCCAAGGTCTTACTTTTGATAAAGCAGCAATCGATGTTTCGCAGGTTTTTATGCCGGGACAAGCTTATGTTGCGTTATCGCGTTTGCGCTCGTTAGAAGGGCTTATTTTACTCTCTCCGTTAAGAATGAATGGGATTTCTAATGATCAAGATGTGATGGATTATTCATTGAATAAAGCCTCGGAGGAATTGTTGAAAAACTCACTGCATTTTGAAACCAAAAATTTCATCCATAACTATCTGATAAATAGTTTTGATTGGGGTGATTTGGCACAGGAATGGCGCAACCACAAGTTCAGTTATTCGGAGAAATCAGAAAGCTCTGAAAAATCAAAACATTCCGTTTGGGCAGCGAAACAGTTAATTGCCATCGATTCGTTATTGGATCCATCCAAAAAATTCATTCATCAGCTCAATAAAATATTCAACAATGAAACGGTTGATTTGATTCATGTTTCCGAAAGGGTTCAAGCGGCCTTAGGTTATTTCCTTAAACCCATGGATGATTTGGTTTTTGAGATCTTGTGGAAACTCGAAGAGGTGAAGCGGGTCAAGAAAAGTAAGGCGTATTTTGACGAACTAATTGTGCTTGAAGAATTGCAGACCAAAGCGGTTTTGCGATTGATGAAAGCCAAGCTGCTGATAGAAACCGTTGTGGCCGGAGATCCTATTTCGAAAGAAAAATTGACTTCTGACGAAATTAAGAAATACATCAGCAGAAAGACCGAAGCGATTCAGAACCAATTCAAGAAAACACATATTACTTTAATTGAAGACGAAAAAGACTTGGAACGCTATACTTCAAAGAAAAAAACGGATAGTAAAGCGCCCAAAAAATCGACTGTAGAGATTACTTATGAGCTTTGGATTGACAAGAATTCTATCCAGGACATAGCGACAATCAGGAAATTAACCATCCAAACCATTGAAAGTCATCTGGTAAAGTTGATTCAATCTAAAAAAGTAAGCGTCCAAGATATATTGCCGCAGGACAAAATCAAGGAATTGAGCGAAGCCTTCAAGCATTACAAAGAGGAATCCTTGAACGGAATGAAAGAAAAATTTGGCGAGAAATATTCCTGGGATGAATTGAGAATGTTTAAGGCAAGTTTGAATTAGGTTTGAATACAATTGTTATGAAAAAAATAGTACTGACATTAATAATTGTTTTCTCCATTTTTTCCTGCAAACAAAAAACAGAGAATACTCCTTCAGTTACTTTAGATAATAAAGAAAAAAGTATTTCTGATAAACCAGATTTAGAAACTACGGTAAAGAATCAAAAAACAGACTCCCTAAATGTTGATAATAGAAGTACGATTATAGATCACTATATCTGTTATAAAGACGATAAAGTAGCTTCAAGAATGATATGGATAAGTTTTACAGATAAAGAAGATGCGGTGCAAATAAAATACAAAGGGCAAAAATTGCCGATAGATTTAATTTTTATTAAAGAAGAATTTATTAAAGGTGGGGCGCATCCCACAATTATAAAATACTATTCTGAAAAAACAGGTCCGGAGATTAACGGAGAATATAAAATAACGCATTCAGGAAATTGGGATTATGTGGAATATACAAGAGGTAAAGACGATAGAAAGTTTAACTTTACAATTGACTTTGAATCAAATCCTTATGGCAAAGAAGCTTGTTTCTAGGGTAATTTTTTATGGAGTAGCTAAAGAATCGCAGGGTATTAACAAAAACAATATCCATTATTTATAAGCATAGTCCTCATAAAATTAAATTACTGCATTTATAAAATACATTACTAAATACTAAAACCAATCACTTTATGAATTATTCTGTCAAAGCAAGTATCTCCTCAAATAAAGACGCAGGGGTACATATCAAAGAATCTGAGGTTAGTTTTGGGGTTTCTCCTGATACAGAATCTAGTTTGCCCAATCCAGCAGAGTTGTTTTTGGGATCTTTTTCAGCTTGCATTCTGAAAAATGTAGCTCGTTTTTCTGTTATGATGAATTTTGAATATTCAAGCGCTGAATTAACGGTAAATGCCGTGCGACTTGAAAAACCGCCAAGAATGGATGAAATACAATATGAATTGATCGTTTACAGTCAAGACGATAGCTTAAATATTGATTTACTTCATAAGAATATAGAAAAATTTGGAACGATATTCAACACGGTTAAGGCTTGTTGCGCTGTAAGTGGAACAATAAAAAAAATAACGAATTAAGAGATAAGCAGTTCTAAATTAGGTTTTTAAACGAAACGCTGTAACTAAAAATTCATAATCTATTATTCTTAGATTTCTGTAAAGCAACGCAGAAACCAATTCAAAACCTTATTTTTGCAGGATGCAAAAAAATATTAGGACCTCTCAATTTGAGTTTGTCGCACTGATGGCTTCATTAATGTCGGTGGTGGCTTTAGCAATCGATGCTTTATTGCCAGCACTAGAAATTATTGGGATAACAATTGGTACTACAAATGTTGTTGATAACCAATTACTCATCACAATGATCTTTCTTGGACTTGGATTTGGGCCTTTAATTTGGGGTCCACTTTCAGATAGTTTTGGGAGAAAACCAATAGTTTATATGGGTTTTGGCTTATTTATTGGGGCCAGTTTTATTTGTGTAAACGCCACAAGTTTAGAGGTGATGGTTCTAGGCAGGATTCTGCAAGGAGTAGGTTTATCTGCGCCCAGAACCATAAGTATTGCGATTATTCGTGATATGTACAGCGGCGATTATATGGCGCGCATCATGTCATTTGTGACCGTAGTTTTTATTCTCGTTCCTGTGGTTGCTCCAGCTTTGGGTAAGTTTGTTCTTGATTATTATAATTGGCATGGCATTTTTTATATTCAAGTGATTATTAGCTTGGTTGTTTCCTTCTGGTTTTGGAAACGACAACCAGAGACTTTATCTAATGAAAACAGGAAGGTTTTTTCAAAAAAAGGATTTATAGGGGAGTTTAAAGAATTACTGAAATTCAAGAAAACGATTGGTTTTACTGTTATCTCGGGGTTTGTTACTGGATCATTCATGGTTTACCTAAGTAGTTCCCAGCAAATATTTCAGAATCAGTACAATCTTGAAGAAGAGTTCCCATACATATTCGCCGGATTGGCAATAGCAATAGGTGCGGCTGTTTTTTCAAATGGCGTACTAGTTTTAAAATACGGAATGGAAAAATTAATTACCGTAGCCCTGGTTTCTTTCTTTGTAGTTTCAGCAACTTATGTTGCTTTATTTTATAATACGCCAAATCCTGATGTGCGCATTTTGTTGCTGTTTTTTGCATTACAATTTTTTAGCATTGGTTTTCTTTTTGGAAATATACGTGCCATGGCCATGGAACCTGTAGGACACATTGCGGGGATTGCCGCAGCGGTTACTGGTTTTATTTCCACAATTATGGCTGTTCCTATCAGTATCTTTATTGGCCGTTTCATTAAAGAAACAGCATTACCATTGTTTGTTGGTTTTTCAATATGTTCTGCTTTGGCGGTTAGTTTGCTTATTTATTTAAAAATAGACGAGAAACGAAGAAATGTGAATCTTTAAAACAAAATGTAATTACGAAGATAGGAGGGTAGAGGGTTGAAATAGCAATAAGTCATGTGAAAAGTAAATTCAAATAAGTTGTTATAATGTCGTACCCGCTTAATACAACATGTAAAAAAAAACCGAAAGATCTTTAGTGTATAAAGTCCTTTCGGTTTTTTATTTTGAATCAATAATGGTACTCTCTTATAAATCTAAACTGCGTAATAAATATTGTTTTAACTAATTTGATCCAAAGCTTTCTGGATTGAAGTATCTCCTTTTATAATTTCGAAAGTGGCATTTGCAGCCGTTTTGTCTTCTAAGCTTTGTACTAATGTTTGCGCAACATCGGCTCTACTTATTTCACCATGTTTGTTTAACTTTTGCTGCAGTTCAATCATTTCTAACTGCGAGTCATTCGTTAAAGTTCCTGGTCTGACAATGCTATAGCTTAAGCCACTATTTTTTAAATATTCATCTGCATTGTGTTTTGCTTTCAAATAGTCTTGCAGCTGAGTTGCTTCTTCAGGTTTGTCTGCTCCCATAGAACTCAACATTACAAATTTCTTGATATTTGCCTTTTTAGAGGCATCAATTAATTTTTTAGCGCCTTCTTGATCGACTCCTATCACATTTTTACCCGCTGAACCGGCCGCAAATATTACTCGGTCAATTGGATTAGTAAAAACAGACGTAACATCAGCTTCTAAATCGCCCAAAACAGTTTGAATATTCTGGTCTTTGAAATAGGCTTGTTGGTCCTCTTTTCTAACCATTGCAATAGGGTTATAATTTTGAGATTTATTTAAAATGTCTACTATTTTTTTTCCTGTGGCGCCATTAGCACCGGCTACTAATATATTTTCCATATTCTAAAGTTACAAAAAATTCTTGCAGCTAAGGTCAATGAGAGAAGTCTTTAACTTCAGTTTATTACTTTTTAACATTCTTTAAGAAATGGAATTCGTGATATAGGTAAGTTAAAATTTTCTAAATAATTTTTTTATTTCAAAGCAGTTGCTTAGTTTTGCATCAGAATAAAACAAACAATGGCAAGAAGTAAACAATATAACGAACAAGAAGTTCTAGAAAAAGCAATGTCTTTGTTCTGGCGCAATGGATACGAAAACACCTCGGTTCGTATGTTGGAGAAAGAAATGGGAATCAATCAGTTTTCGATTTACGCTAGCTTTGGTAGCAAGCAAGGGTTGTTTTTAGAAAGTTTAAAATGCTATAAAAGCAAAGTAAACTGCATGTTCGAAAAGTTTAAAAACGGTACAAACGGAATCGACGATATCAAAGAATTTTTCTATGATTCAGTTCAAATTCCAATCGAGATAGGTAATTATAAAGGATGTTTCCTAACGAATACCTACAACGAGTTTGCAGAAGCAGAAGACCAAATGATTAATACACAAATGGTAGAATTTATGGATGGTATCAAACAACTATTTATAGAAAAAATTCAAACCGATAAAAGCAAAGACGAACAAACGGTGTTGAAGCAAGCCAATTATTTGCTACTAGCAAAACACGGACTTGCAGCAGCATCAAGAGTCAACGATAAACAAGAAATAGAAGATTATATTGAGCTTACGTTCAAAAGCATCTAGCTTTTTTTTGTTTCAAAACTAAGCATATGCTTAGAATTAAAATAATTATAAATAATACAATTAAAAATCACATTATGACGACATTAAAAGTACACAACATCGAATCAGCTCCAGAAGCAAGCAAAACATTATTAGAAGGATCTCAAAAAGCATATGGAATGATTCCAGGACTTCACGGTGTTTTAGCAGGAGCTCCCGGTTTACTTAAAGCCTACCAAGACATACACGAATTATTCGTAAACACTTCTTTCAATGAAGAAGAATTAACAGTAGTGTGGCAAACTATCAACGTAGAGCATGCTTGTCATTACTGTGTACCAGCTCATACCGGTATTGCAGCAATGATGAAAGTAGATGAAGCGGTTACTGAAGCTTTACGTAATGAAACACTATTGGCTAACCCTAAATTAGAATCTTTACGTACTATGACCTTGATTATCGTTCGTAACCGTGGTCATGTTTCTCAAGAAGAATTGGAGGCATTTTACGCAGCAGGTTATGGTGAGCAACAAGTTTTGGAAATCATTCTTGGTGTGTCTCAAAAAGTAATCAGTAACTATACTAATCATATTGCAAATACACCAGTAGATGCGGCTTTCAAAAAATATGCTTGGTCTAAATAATTAGAATTGCAGTCAAGTCACAAACACTATTTTATTTATTTGGGCAGCTTATCCGCCCTCCGTTCCCGCTTTTTTTGTTCCGCTACGCTGCACAAAAAAGAGCTCCACTCAGCTCGGGCTGCGGGACCGTGCAAATAGGAATGTTCAGTGTATAAAACAGGGTTTGTGACTTGTTTTTATAAACATTTAAAGAGGCAAAGTTTAAAAGCAAAGCGCGGGAATCGTGCTTTAGTAATTGCCGAATTTTTCGGAGATGTGAAGAGCATTTGCACTACAATTAGCCTAACATATATTTTACTAGGCAGCATCAAGATTAAACAATACTAAAGAAATCGAAGATTATATTGAATTAACTTTCAAAAACATCTAGCTTTTTTTTGTTTCAAAACTAAGCACATGCTTAGAATTAAAATAATTATAAATAATACAATTAAAAATCACATTATGACAACATTAAAAGTACACAACATCGAATCAGCTCCAGAAGCAAGCAAAACATTATTAGAAGGATCTCAAAAAGCATATGGAATGATTCCAGGACTTCACGGAGTTTTAGCAGGAGCTCCCGGTTTACTTAAAGCCTACCAAGACATACACGAATTATTCGTAAACACTTCTTTCAATGAAGAAGAATTAACAGTAGTGTGGCAAACTATTAACGTAGAGCATGCTTGTCATTACTGTGTACCAGCGCACACAGGTATTGCAGCAATGATGAAAGTAGATGAAGCGGTTACTGAAGCTTTACGTAATGAAACACTATTGGCTAACCCTAAATTAGAATCTTTACGTACTATGACCTTGATTATCGTTCGTAACCGTGGTCATGTTTCTCAAGAAGAATTGGAGGCATTTTACGCAGCAGGTTATGGTGAGCAACAAGTTTTGGAAATCATTCTTGGTGTGTCTCAAAAAGTAATCAGTAACTATACTAATCATATTGCAAATACACCAGTAGATGCGGCTTTCAAAAAATATGCTTGGTCTAAATAATTAGAATTGCAGTCAAGTCACAAACACTATTTTATTTATTTGGGCAGCTTATCCGCCCTCCGTTCCCGCTTTTTTTGTTCCGCTACGCTGCACAAAAAAGAGCTCCACTCAGCTCGGGCTGCGGGACTGTGCAAACAGGAATGTTCAGTATATAAAATAGGGTTTTTGACTTGTTTTTATAAACATTTAAAGAGGCAAAGTTTAAAAGCAAAGCGCGGGAATCGTGCTTTAGTAACCGCAGGATTTTCGGAGATCTGAAGAGCATTTCTGCTAGAATTAGCCTAACATGTATTTTAGTAGAAGCAAAGAAAAACGGAGTTAAAGTGCTCAGGAAATTCATGCTAAATATGATATAAAGCGACAAACCTTTTCCGTCGATTTATCTTTAATAAAATCAATTTTGATTTTATTAAAGAATTAAACAACCAAGAAATTGGAATACTTAATCATTGTGCCGGAATAGAAAATAACCAATATATTTTAGGTGTAGGAAAGGAGTTATTTAATCGAAGCAGTTGCTTATACGATTCGGGGTAATTACCGCCTAATATCAGCTTTTATAAATGGCTCTATGAGGTTTGAGGAACACAAAGACGTTGACTGAATCTTAGTACCTAACAAATTATCAGTTTTTATGAATTATCCTAAAGAAAACATAAAAACACTCATTCGTCAATTTATAATAGGTAAATTTGATTGTAACAGCTTTACATAGAGTTTAATACGTTAATTTACAAATAGTAAGAATGTCGGTGGGATAGGAAACCACAAAATAAATAATTAAAATATTTAAATAATAAAATTATGAGTTATTCAGTACAAAACAAAGTCGCTTTAGTAACAGGTGCAAACAGAGGAATTGGTAAAACGATAGTAGAATCGTTAATAAATCACGGAGCTAAAAAGGTATATTTGGCCGTTCGTGATGTAAATTCAACTAAGGATTTAGAAGAAAAATTTGGGGATAAAGTAATTACCGTTCAGGCAGATGTATCTGATACGGCATCAATCCAAGCATTAGCGCAGCAAACAACTGATGTGGATATTGTCGTAAACAACGCAGGTGTAGGGACTCCTCAATCAGTCCTTGGTGAAGATATTGAAAAAGATTTTGCTTTTCAATTAGAAGTAAACGCTTTTGGTTTACTACGTGTGGCTAATGCTTTTGCTAAAACATTAGAAGCAAATAAAGGAGCTTTAGTTCAAATGAACTCCATAGCGTCGATTAAAAACTTTCCCCACCTTTCTACCTACTCTGCCTCAAAAGCGGCGTCATATTCATTAACACAAGCATTAAGAACAGAATTAGGACAAAAAGGGGTTACTGTACTAAGTGTTCACCCGGGTCCAGTCGCAACAGCTATGGCAGTTGCCGCAGGTTTTGAAAATCCTGCCGATACTACAGTCGTTTCTGAAGGAATTATTAATGCACTTGAAGCAGGTGATTTTCACTTATTTCCAGACGAAATGGCAAAGCAAATTGAAGCAGCTTATCAAAGTTTCTCTGATAATGTTATAATGGTAGATTTCTCTGAATAATAAATTAAAACAAGGAAGGGGTTTCACTTTGAAACTTCTTCTGAAGAATATTTGAAATTTAATTTAATTAAATCCAAAAAAATGAAAAAAATAGCAATTAATGGGATGGGGCGAATAGGAAGAGCCGCACTCAAAGTAATATTAGACACACCAAATTTGGAATTAGTAGCAGTAAATGATATCGTTTCTGCAGAAAACATTGCATACCTAATTAAATATGATTCTGTTTATGGGGTTTATGAAAAGGAAGTAACGTTTGATGATAATAATCTTATTATAGATGGTAAAAAAATTCAATATAATTCAGTTGGTAATCCAGAAGAATTACCTTGGAAAGAAAACAATATTGATGTAGTAATTGAAAGCACAGGTTTTTTTACAGCAAGTGAGGATGCCAAAAGACATATTAAAGCCGGGGCCAAATCTGTAATAATATCTGCGCCTACAAAAAGCGAAGATATACCAAGCGTAGTTCACGGCGTCAATTCTGCAGATGGAAAAACCGATGTCTTTTCTTGTGCAAGTTGTACCACAAATAATATTAGCCCCATAGTTGAAGTCCTTGGGCGTAGAATTGGGATTAAAAAAGCTATAATGACAACAATTCATGCCTACACAGCTTCACAAGCAATAGTTGATGCGCCTTCTAAAAAGAACTTTAGAATGGGACGTTCAGGAGCTAATAATATAGTGCCAACATCAACAGGAGCTGCTATCGCTACAACAAAGGTATTGCCTGAGTTTAAAGGTAAATTTGATGGAGTTGCTTTGCGTGTTCCTATTCCTGTAGGTTCTATTTCAGATTTAACTTTTGTAACGGAACGTCCTGTAACGGTTGAAGAAATAAATGCAATTTTTGAAGAAGAAGCTGCCACAGAAAGATACAATAACGTATTATCAACGACTACGGAACCTCTAGTGTCGTCAGATATCGTTAAAAACCCTTACGCCTCAACAGTTGATTTGAGTATGACAAGGGTTGTTGATGGAGATCTATTAAAAGTAATGACTTGGTATGATAACGAATGGGGATTTACCAATCAAATGATACGTCAAATTTTAGCAGAACTATAAATTGGCATCTTGAGAAGATAAGTGCAGCCTTTATGGGTTTCCTTTTATCTTCTAAATAAAAAGAACAGAAATGCGATATTCAACAGAATGAAAGCTTGCTTTAGTACAGGAAAGATGTAACGGAACTGATACTAATCTTTGAGTAAAATGGATATTTCAAAATAGAATATTAAAAAGAAATTAAATATTAAAAATAGAAGCAATGATAAAATTAACCGTACTATACCCTAACACACCGGATTTAAAATTTGATAAAGAATATTACGTAAATAAACACGGGCAATTACTTACAGATTTGCTGGGTGATGCTATAATTTCGTCTGATGTAAATATGGGAATTGCTGGTGGTGCTCCTGATACAACAGCGCCTTATGTCGTAATTGCGAACATGGTTTTTGAATCTATGGAGTCGTTTGAACAGTCTTTTGGAGCCAATGCTGAAAAGATTATGGCCGATCTTCCAAATTTTACGAATGTTCAGCCACAAGTTCAAATTAGTGAGCTTTTATAAATATACTGGCTTATTAAAGACCGATGAAGTTTTGGTATGAAAATCGTGACGGTATCTTATTACTAACGAATCGAAAACATTAAGAAGATACTTGGAATCGCCCTTTAACAGATGAATCTTGGAAAAAGTTGAGATGGGATAATAGTAAATTTAATAACAGTCTTAGAGAAGGTTTTTAAAAACAAAACTAATTTAATCAGCATGGTAATACAGGATATCAACATAAAAAAGATAACGCAGCAATGTATCAAAAACGTATTTAGAACAAATACAAATGAGGTTGGCTTTATTCATCTTGATTTCGGGAAAAATTTAACGCCCTACCAATTTAGGGCGATTATGGTGGGTCTTAAGGAAGAGTTAGCAAAGTTCACTGCTGTTAAATATGACAGAGAATTAAGCTATCATTGGCTTGTACGTTTTGACCAGCAAGTCAATACCCCTTTTCACGTAGATAATGCAGCTGATCAATCTCTTTTGATGTTGGGATACGAACCAAGTGAAATAGAAAGTGAGTTGCACATAGCAGATTATCATAAATATGCGAATGAAAGCAAGGCTGCAACAAAGGATTATCTTAAAAAGTTCACGCCAATATTTAAAGACGAAGAGTCAGAACTAGCACCTTATGCCACTAAAGTAAACTTAGTTCAAAGCGATACTTATACAATTGTTTTAATCAATAACAGCAACCCAAAGTCCACTCCAGAAACCTTAGGTGTGTTCCATAAGGCAGTAATCGTAAAACCAGATTTAAGCAAAAGTAGAATAGTGAACTCAATGGTTCTAAATATGTTGCCAAAAGGGACAGTCAATGAGAATGGACTTAGTGACAAAGAATTTTTAGACAATGGTGTTATAAGTAAATAACTGATCCCATTTAACCGTGCTAATGAAGGAGACAACGGAAGAAAAAAGTTCAGTAAAATCTAAAATTAATAACTAAAAATATAAAAATATAATGATAAAAGTAAGCGTAATGTACCCAAACGGTACCGACACAAAATTTGATGTAGATTATTACAAAAACTCACACCTTCCTATGATTAAGGAAGCTTTAGGAGATGCCTTAAAAGGAATGGAATTCACTGTAGGAATAGGAGGTAGGGTTCCTGGGGCATTAGCGCCTTATTTTGCCATAGTAGATTTAAAATTTGATTCTGTTGAATCATTTCAATCCTCTTTTGGGCCTCATGCAGCAAAATTTGCAGCTGATGTACCTAATTACACTAATGTAGAAGGAGAACTTCAAATTAGTGAGATTGTTTAATCATTTAGTTTAACTCAAATAAATGCAAAAGCGACTTAGGAATCTTTCTTAAGTCGCTTTTTTTTATGTCTAAATAGAACGTTTTTATTGTCGTCTTTGAATTAAATTACACTTGTAGTCCTTAATGCAGAATTAAGCCGTTAAAACGCATAAAAATGACAACTCTGGATGTTCATAGATCAATCAAGCCTTTTTTTTTTCTTTCCCTGCTACTATTGCTAAGTGTTGATAGCTATATTTTGAAATATTTTGGGTTCGGATGTTATTTCTTTAACTAATTTCTACACTTTATTTCTTTTTGAAAATGAATGGCAATAGCCCAGATAGTAGCGGCATCCTCTTGTGGCATCCCGATTTTTATCGGGAGCCACAAGAGATATAGCGAATAGCTGGAAAAAGCTCCTAAAAAAACACCCCCAAATAGCGTATCACTTTTTGGGGGTAGTCTAAACCATACTGGTTTTTATATTATAGGGACTCAATCAAAAGCCAAGCTTCTGGATTGTCGTTTTTCTGAATTTCTTTCTTGGCTTTATCTGCTTCGGCAAATGTGGCATAACTACCATAAAGGACAGGGTAAAGGCCGTATTTATTAATACCGATGCGTCTGGCTTTGTATCCTTGGTCAGAAAGACGTTTGAATATTTTATCTGCATTTGCTTCCTCTCTAAAAGCGCCTGCCATAATATGATACGACATCTTACTTTCTTTTATCGAAAGAGTTACCGGTGGCATTGGGCTTTTTATAAAGAAAGTAGCTTCTTGAATTTTATTGTTTACTTGTTTTTGAACGGCTGTTTCAACTAGTACAGTTTCGGTAGCAATTTGATTTTGATATGCGGTATAACCCACACTCGCAGTTAATCCTAATCCTAAAACAAAAATGGCGGCATATTTTAAATAAGAACGACCGCTTCTTTCTTCAGTATCTAAAGTGATAACAGCGTTTTCTTCAATTGCTTCTATTTTTTGTTCAAAAATTTCTCTTTTTACAGCTGGAGAAACAAAGGCGCTTAAACCGAAAGAGCTCGTCAAATAATTAGTTTGATCCAAAGGTTTGAAAACAATGTTATTGTCTGCGTTAAGGCTGATGTCTCCAACATTTTTTATCGAAAAGCTTCCATTTGCTTCCAATGCTTTTTTCCAAGTCAATACTTCGTACTGAATAGCACTTACTGCATAATCATAAGAGGTTTTCTCTGATTGAGCAATATGATTGGCTAAAAGGCCATCATTATTTTTCAGATTGGCATTGAAAGAGATCATTTTTTTTGGAGGAAAAAATGAATTTGCGCTTTCAACCCACTTGGCTGATTGGATTTCAGTCAAAAATGCACCGAATCCAGGAACGGTAACACATTGATAACGATATAAAAGCTGCGCGATGTAAGGTTCGATGTTCATATCGACAAAGTTATACAATGAAAATAGTTATCAAAATTTTATTCACAATTTTTATTAACAATCAGCGCAATTTTTTTATACATTTCAACTACAAATAATTAGCATGACAGAACAAGATTTATTTTATCTTTTGGCATTACAAAGAGTGGAGGGTGTAGGCGATATTATGGCCAAAAAGCTGCTCACTCATTGTGGTTCTGCCGAGGCAGTTTTTAAAACTAAAGCCACGCAACTTGCTGCCATTGATGGTGTGGGTTCGATTTTACTTAAAAATCTAAAGAATCAAACTGTTTTTGACAAAGCAAATGCAGAGCTGGAGTTCATACGAACGAACGCGATCAATGTGGCGCATTTTCAAGGCGACAATTATCCCGATCGTTTGAAACATTGCATCGACGGACCACTTTTATTGTTCACCTCTGGAAATATCGATTTAAAAAACCGAAAAATAATCAGTATTGTGGGCACGCGCCAAATCACTTCCTACGGAACGGAGTTTTGCCGGAAGCTGATTGAGGATTTGGCTCCGCTGGATCCTATCATCGTAAGTGGTTTTGCATATGGCGTTGATATTGTCGCGCATCAATTGGCGATGGAAAACAATTTACAAACGATAGGCGTAGTGGCGCACGGTTTGAATCAAATCTATCCCAAAACCCATAAAAAATATGTCGCTAAAGTCGAAGAGAATGGAGGTTTCATGACCGAGTTCTGGAGTTCCTCGAATCCCGAAAAGGAAAATTTCGTAAGAAGAAACCGGATCGTAGCGGGAATGTCTGAGGCGACCATCGTTATAGAATCTGCTGATCGAGGCGGTTCCTTGATTACGGCTAACATGGCCAACGATTACAACCGCGATGTTTTTGCTGTTCCGGGTCGTGTAACTGATAAATACAGCGCAGGCTGTAACAACCTTATAAAAACGCAAAAAGCAAATGTGCTCACTAGCGCAGCTGATTTGGTTTATATACTGAATTGGGACATTCAAAAAGAAACAAAACCCGTACAAAAACAATTGTTTGTGACTCTCGAGGACGATGAACAAAAAGTGTATGATTTTCTTTTAAAAACGGGAAAAGAACTAATGGATATCATTGCCCTGCGTTGTGATTTTCCCATTTATAAAATTTCAGGAATGTTGCTAAATATGGAACTGAAAGGTGTGGTACGGCCGTTGCCGGGAAAATTGTTTGAGGCGATATAAACTAAAGTAAATAAACCGCAGATTCGCAGATTTTTAATTTTTTTAAATCTGCGAATCTGCGGTTTAATTTTTTTAACTAGATAACTTCAAAGTCTAATTCGTGCCCTTTAAAAATTAGAATACTCCCAGTCTACTTCATACTTTAGTAATTTATCGTTCTTTATTTTTTCTAAAACATAAACTTTAAAGTATTTATTAAAACCAGCTACAGGAAATATAATAGATGTTCTGTTATTTGATTTCCTTTTAACTTCTTCTTTTTTATTTTTAAAATAGTGAAAGGCATTCTGCTGTAAATCGGCAGGGTTATCCAGTTTTATTTTTTGTAAAAGGTCTACTGAACAAGTGTCAGCTTTGTGATTTTTTTTATAAACAAATGTCTCTCCTTTTATATAAAAATAGATTTCGTGCTTAACTTTTTTTTTCACTGCATTACTAACAGTAGAGTCAAAAAAAACATATTTAATGGGTTTTAAATACTTATCTTCCCCTTTATAGAATCTAAAGAAATCACTAGCCTTTGTTTGAGCATTTACAAAAGTAGTTGCCACAAGGAATAATATATAAAATACATTTTTCATAATTAATTACAATTTGAAGGGCATCATAAAACTCCGTTTCTGTAAAACAAACTGCAGGTTTTAAAAAGTGGCATACTGCCATTCCACTTCGCGCCTAATTACTTTATTAGCATTTACTTTTTCAAAGATATAAATCTTAAAGTATTTATGAGTGCGCGATATGGGCATTGATTTTGGAACTTTTGTATTGGTTTTTCTTTCGTACTCTTCAATTTTTTTCATAAAGTAGTTATCTTCTTCTTCATGTAATCTCCTGCTACTTTGTAGCTTTGTTTTTTTTAAAATGGCAATTGAAAGGGTATCTGTTTTATGTCTTTTTTTAATATATAAAAAGCTGTCGCCATTTATATGATATATTTTCACCCTTTGTATGAGCGCATTCTTTTCCGTCAAATAATATATATTTTATTGGTTTTGCGATTTCGTTGCCTACGTAAAAAGCATTAAAATCTTTTTCTAAGCTTTTTAAATTTTGTGAATATATAAAACTTACGTTTAATAATAATAGTGTGTAGATAATTGTTTTCATAATTAATTACAATTTGAGGGGCCGTTATAAAAATCATCTCTGATTAATACCTCAATTAATTTTCAGTAATAAATATAGCGTTTATAACGGGACTCTTTTATACAACTACTTATTATTACTTTCATTCTAGGTTTGAACAAACAACATTTTTACGCGTTTCTATTTTTTAATGATCCGCGTTGCAAATGCTAGGTTTTGTAGTATCAATTTAGATAGGTACTCGCCGTAGGCAAGCACCAGAACGAGAAAACAAACGAGTTCCAGCGAGAGTAAAAGAATAGTACTAATGCAAATATTTTTATATTTATTTTTATGTTATAATTAAAGCCAACCAATGAAAGCTCATCAATATGGGCTTTCGTTGGTTAAAATATCACAAAATTAGCGATAGACTTTTATATCCTTGACTATTTTATTTCCGTAAAAAGTCCGCTCATCACTAGTAAATAGATAACCATTTTTATTTTCATATATCTCTACTGTAGATTTAGGAATTTCTTCCTGCCAATAGATCGATAAAACAATTGTTCTATTAGTATAAGTGGCTCCCTTTTTTAGAAAATAGAAATCTGTACTAATTACTGAATATTTTTTTCTAAAAGGAGTAATATGCCATGATTGCGTTGGTTGTATTTTTAAATCCGTTAACAATCTAGAAAAAGGTTTTCCTATATAGTTCGCTTTTTTTAATTCAAAATTAGTTTTTAAATACTGCAAAGTATCACTAACGGTTTGTGCCTTGGTCTGTACCGAGAAAAAGAATAAAAGAGCTGAAAATATTTTTAGACTTGTTTTCATGTTTTTTTTAATTATAGGTTGCAATCTGGTGTTACTTCATAGGTGTCTTTTTTTGTCTCTTGTGCCTTTAGGACAGCAATAGAAAAAAAAGTTAGGAAAAGAAGTGAAATATGTTTTTTCATAATCGGATTAATTTACGATAATTAGTCTTTTTCGCAAGGAGATATACCCTCTGGTGCTCGTTTGGAACGAGTACCTACTTAGTTTTTAGTACTAAATATAGCTTTTATAACGTGACTCATTGTATCTAACTATTGATTATTACTTACATTCTAGGTTTGAATAAACAACACTTTTACAAGTTACTTTGTATTGATGATTCGCGTTGCAAACGCTAAGTTTTTTTTTCAATTTAGATAGGTACTAGCCGTAGGCAAGCACCAGAACGAGAAGATAAACGAGTTTCTACTGATATATTTTATGTTTTTAGCTGGTTTTTACTTGATTCTATTTATGGAAGGACATACGTAGTGATTGTTTTCCAAGTACCATTTACGTTTTCCATTAATATTGTTTTTGGAGTCTCCTCCGTACATAAAACTAACTATGTAAGAGCTTTTAAAAAACAAAGCGAATTTTTTGTCCGAACTTATTATTGGTTTTGAAATTAATAAAGCATTTTTTAAGTTATGTTTTTGGCGTATGGAACTGTCGGTGAATAGAATTTCTTTTTTCTTAAATATTTTAAACTTAGGTCGAATAAAATCCTTTTTTTTCCAGTGATATGTAATCGTATCCTTAGCGTATTTTTCTTTTAAATACGATATTTCTAAGGAATCTATAGGCCATTGTGGTGTGCGCTTATTATTGAAAGGAACCATTCTGACTTTGTGTGTTTCTAAAGGAATGTTTCTATCTAGGTATGCTTTTTCGTAATCTTCTAGAGTTAGCATTCTTGGAAACGCTTCTTCCACTAGTAAGCTATAATGATATTTCCCAGCAGTTTCTTCTTTTATAAAGTCGGGTATTATCCGCTTTTCATAATTTCTGGAAGCACAAGAAACAAGCATTAAACACAAGATGCAGTATATATAATATTTCATTTTATAAGTTTGTTATTTACTATTTTTCTACAATTAGAAGGATCTTTTTTTCTCTAACTATCTAAAAGATCATTTTTCAATCTTAGGAAATAGTTACGCTAATAAATATACCCAGTTTTAGTGATATTGCAATTTAAAAAGCAACCCCCTTTCTAATTTAAATTAGAAAGGGGGTTGTATATTAAGATTATGTAGTTTTTATAGCACTTGAGAGCCTAATTTCTCTCGTACTCTAGACAATACACCATTTGCAACAGTTGAAGCTTTAGTAGCGCCTATTTTAAGTAAAGCGTCTACTTCAGAAAGGTTGTTCATGTAATAATTGTATTTTTCTCTTTCAGTTTTAAAGGTTTCAGTTATCAATGCGGGCAAAGCTTGCGTGGCGTTACCTTAACAGCTGGTATAAATTTTATTTACCCCGAAGTACCAATAGGGATGCTTCCTTTTATTTTCCATTTTCCATTTTCTTTTTTTAGGATAGTCAAAATCGTTCCGCCTGTTTTATTTACAGAAGAATGGACCTTAATAATCGCTTTCATTTCATCTTTTGCATATAAAGGTTCTGAAATTCTGTAAACTGTATTACAATCAAATTTTTTATCTGTTATGGAAATTAAACGGACATTTTTATTTTTAATATTTGATTGTCTCCATTCACTTTTAGACCAAGAAGTATATCTGGTTTTCATTTCATTTAGTTCTTTAAAAGAAATTACGCCGTCAATATCTTTATAAAAAACTTTATAGGCTATATTATCATTTTTAATCGAATCATTTTCTTCCATTATATCATAACTGTATACTCTAAAATAGTGATCAATTAAACTTTGTGGTTTTTTTCTTTCTCCTATATTATAACTTTCTTTAAATAAACAGATTGAATCATTTTTTGGGAGCAATAGATTTATAATTTCGACGGTATTGCATTTAAAATCAGTGTTTTGTGCTTTACAAGACTGAAAAAAAAGTAACAGTATAAAGCATATAATTGTTATTGTCGTTTTTCCTTTCATAATTATTTAATTACATGGATTACTTAATGCGTAGGCATTGTTTAAATCTTCTGACTTGTTGGATTCAGCAATTCTAACTCTATCTTCAGCTGTTAAAGCGGTTGTTTGATTAAAAATATCCGTTTCAATAAGACCGCCCCAAGCTAAATCAGTATAATATTGGCTATTATTTTGATTGTTATCCCATATTGCTAATGCATTTGCAATTGTAGTGACGTAATTTCTAGACATTTCTTCGTGATGATATTTATTCCAGCCAAATGTTGTATTCGGGTCTCCATATTTCTTGGCAACCAATTCATTCCAAAGCTCAGGAAATTTTTTATATGACGCTGAAGCACCTCCCTGCGTAGCAATATCTATGTAACTCAATATATAAGAATGAATAGCTTCGTGAACAATGGTTCTAGCAATTGAAAGGCGAGTAGCGGTATTAGTGTAAGATCTATTAATCTCGGTTAAGTAACTATTCGCAGTAGCATTATTCCAATTAGTTTCTGCAATATTGCCAGAATTTTTAAAAGTGCTTCCATCGTTTGTTACCAATGTCCACGTAAATTGAGCATCGTTTCCTGCAAATTGATTGATAATGCTTTCAATTGAATTACCACTTATTATTTGTTCCAAAATTTCCTTGGAGCAGGGATCTAAATCTTTAGAGTCTGTTTTGTCATCTATTGTTGTTGTACTTCCGCCAGTACTTCCACCACCTCCCCCATCTCCATAGTCCCATCCCATCCCGTAATCAATACTACTTGATCCAATGCCAGCTAAGCCACCAAAGAGGGACAAGTAGTTTATGTAAGTGCGAGGATTGTGATAATTATTGTCGACAATTACAACGTCATAATTAGTAAAACTAACACCATCAATAATTATATCTTTTTTTGTAATCCCATTACTTTAACTTTTCTTGACAAATTGTGCAATGATAAAGCCATCTTTCACTTGGTATCCGTTAATGAACTCACCGTTTAAGTTTTGCATTATTATTTTTCCGGTGAATGAGGAAGTAGCTATGTTTTTATCGGGATACATAGTAAAAACTACTGTTTTTAGTTCTCTTTCTATTTTTAATAATAGAATTCTACTTTCCCTTTTTCCTGCTTATTTAAAATCGGAATCACAGTTAGTAATTGATCACTATTTGTAATTTTTTCTTGTGAAATTTGATCGAAACTAGGCTGTAGTGTTACTTTTTTTCCTGTTTGCGACGAAGTAATTGCGTTGTTTTCTTGTAGAAATGAAATAGCTTCTCTTGCGCTTACTGTTTCAATATTACTTTGTTTTTTAGGAGATTCTTCCTCTACTTGGCATTTAGTGAATGTGAGTGACAGGAGGAATGCTATTAAGAATTTGCCACATTGCTTAGCCTTGACTAGCCTGGCTTTGGTTCATGATTAGTTTTTAAAGGTATAATAATACATTAATAATAGTGCTAACAAAGTAAAGTGTTTTAATGTAGAATCACAATACCCACATTTAGTGAGATTTAGTTTTTTTTATTTTAAAACCAAAAGCCCTTTCTAGTTTGATTTAGAAAGGGCTTTTTTGTGTTTTGTTCTAGAAGGTTTTAAAGCGCTTCAAAGCCCAGTTTTTCTCGTACTCTAGATAATACACCATTTGCAACAGTCGAAGCTTTATTAGCGCCTATTTTAAGTAAAGCGTCTACTTCAGGAAGGTTGTTTATGTAGTAATTGTATTTTTCTCTTTCGGTTTTGAAAGTTTCGCATATCAGTTCAAACAAAGCTTGTTTGGCGTGACCGTAACCATAGTTTCCTCCTTCGTAATTAGCACGCATTGCTGCAAGTTGCTCGGCATTGGCTAACAAGGAATAGATAGCAAAAGCATTACAAGTATCTGGATTCTTAGGTTCTTCTAGTGGTGTGCTGTCCGTTTCTATAGACATCACTTGCTTGCGCAGCGCTTTGTCTTCCAGAAATATATTAATTAAATTATTAGCTGATTTACTCATTTTTCCGCCATTAGTTCCCGGAATCAACATGCTGTCTTCTTGAATTTTAGCTTCAGGAATTACAAATGTTTCTCCCATTTGGTGATTGAAACGAGAAGCTACATCACGGGTGATCTCCACATGTTGTAATTGGTCTTTCCCTACTGGAACTAACTCTGCATCGTATAATAAAATATCAGCAGCCATCAACATCGGGTAGGAGAACAAGCCGGCATTTACATCATCTAGTCTGTCTGCTTTGTCTTTAAACGAATGCGCTAATGTCAAACGTTGAAACGGAAAAAAGCAACTCAAATACCATGATAATTCTGCTGTTTGTGGCACATCTGATTGTCTGTAAAAAACCACTTTGTTAACATCTAGTCCACAAGCCAGCCACGCTGCAGCAGTACTATAGGTGTTTGTTCTTAATGTATTTCCGTCTTTTATCTGGGTGATCGAATGCAAGTCGGCAATGAAAAGAAAAGATTCGTTTTTTGGATCATTCGATAATTGAATCGCGGGTATGATTGCCCCAAGTAGGTTTCCTAGATGTGGTGTTCCTGTACTTTGGACACCGGTAAGTATTTTTGCCATTATGATTTTTTTCTGAATTGCAAAGTTCGTGTAGTTTATTTAGTTATTTACCGCAAAGTTCGGAAAGTTTTTTCGCAAAGTTTGTAAAGAATATTTTTTTCAAGCCCTAAGGTATTAAAATGATGAATAACTTATTAATTATAGGTTATTAACGACCCTTCTGATTCCACTTTTTAATAGAATTTCATTAAAGTTGATAAGAAGTCCTAGTTTGTATTTTCCCAGTTTTAAATAAGTTAAGGTCTGAGCTAGATGAATATCGGTTAAAGAATCTACACTTTTAAGTTCGATTATCAACTTCTTTTCAACTAATAAGTCCACTCGGTAACCACAATCCAAATAAACATCTTCGAATATTAAAGGCATGGCTTTTTCTTTTTCAACAAATAAGCCAGCTTGATTAATTTTAAAATACAAGCACTCTTTATAAGCGTTTTCTAATAAACCAGGACCAAGTCCTCTGTGTACTTCAATTGCTAAACCAATGACAATGTTAGAAATCTCATTTTCAGTCATTCTTGTTTTTTACTTTGCGTAAAACTTTGCGTTCTTTGCGGTTATATTTCCCAATTTTAATTCTTTTTAAAAATAGTATCATAGGAATCCCTATTTTTGAACTCATGAAAGGAATAAAAATAATTCTCTGGACTTTATGGCGGATGTGGTTTTATGTTTTATTTACTATCCCCATAGTGATTATGCTACCGTTTTTAGTAGCGTCTATCGTTTCTGAAAAAGGATACCCGTATTACTTTAAAATGGCGCGTATTTGGGCAAAATTCATTCTTTTCGGAATGGGGTTTTACTATAGAATTGAAAGAAACCAAACCTTGGAACCAGATAAAAGCTATATGATTGTGGCCAATCATACTTCTATGACTGATATTATGCTGATGCTTGCCACGGTGAAAAATCCTTTCGTTTTTGTAGGTAAAAAGGAATTGGGTAAAATTCCGTTGTTTGGATTTTTCTATAAACGAACTTGTATTTTAGTCGACAGAGGCTGTTCTAAAAGTCGCTTAACGGTTTTTAATGAGGCGCAGAAAAGATTTGACCGTGGTTTAAGTGTTTGTATTTTTCCTGAAGGAGGTGTTCCAGATGATGAATCTATACTTTTGGACACGTTTAAAGACGGTGCATTCCGACTGGCAATTGAACATCAGATTCCGATAGTTCCTATTAGTTTTGCAGATAACAAAAAGAGGTTGTCTTACACTTTTTTTAGTGGTAGTCCTGGGTTAATGCGGGTTAAAATACACGAAAAAATTGAGACTTCTGGAAAAACAGGAGTAGACAGAAGACATATAAGAGAAGAAGTTCGTGACGTTATCTACACACAGTTACTGGAATTTGAGAATGAATCAAACGAGAAGAAATGGATATTTTCTAAATAGGATATAAAAAAAGAGTTGGCCATGGCCAACTCTTTTTTAGTTTTATGCGTCTGCTAATTCTTTTATTCTAGCTTTAATCTTTAATTCAAGTTCGTCCGCTAATTCCGGATTGTCTTTGATTAACGATTTTACTGCATCACGTCCTTGTCCTAATTTGGTTTCACCATAACTGAACCAAGAACCTGCTTTTTTAATGATTTCAAACTCTACGGCAAGATCTAAAATCTCTCCTGTTTTTGAAATTCCTTCACCATACATGATATCAAATTCAGCAATTTTAAAAGGCGGTGCTACTTTGTTTTTTACCACTTTCACTTTTGTTCTGTTACCCAGAACGCTGTCTCCGTCTTTAATTTGTGTAGAACGACGGATATCTAAACGTACTGAAGCATAAAACTTCAATGCATTTCCACCAGTTGTAGTCTCAGGATTTCCAAACATTACTCCAATTTTCTCTCTCAATTGATTGATAAAGAAAACAGTACAATTTGTTTTGCTGATCGTTCCAGTTAATTTTCTTAATGCTTGAGACATTAAACGGGCATGAAGTCCCATTTTAGAATCTCCCATTTCACCTTCAATCTCACTTTTTGGAGTCAAAGCAGCAACAGAGTCAATAACAACAATATCAATTGCTCCTGAACGAATCAAGTTTTCAGCAATTTCTAATGCCTGCTCTCCATTATCGGGTTGAGAAATAATTAGGTTTTCAATATCTACCCCTAATTTTTCAGCATAATTTCTATCGAATGCATGCTCTGCATCAATAAACGCAGCAATTCCACCCGCTTTTTGAGCTTCTGCAATAGCA
Organism: Flavobacterium sp. Arc3; assembly: GCF_041431375.1. Lineage (NCBI taxonomy): Bacteria > Pseudomonadati > Bacteroidota > Flavobacteriia > Flavobacteriales > Flavobacteriaceae > Flavobacterium > Flavobacterium sp. Arc3. Next base: position 110,742 of record NZ_JASMRI010000007.1, read on the forward strand.
TGAAGTGTCAATGTTGTCTTTCCAGATGATTCTGGACCGTATATTTCGATTATTCGACCTCTTGGGTAACCGTTTACTCCTAACGCTAAATCGATTCCTAAAGACCCTGAAGAAATAGTTTCTACTTCTACAATGGCTTTATCGCCCATTTTCATTACAGTTCCTTTACCGTAGGTTTTATCTAGTTTATCTAGCGTAAGCTGTAGCGCTTTTAATTTAGCTTCTTTCTCTGTACTCATCTTCTCTTTCTCTTTTACCTTTTCTTTCATCTATTTGTATTATTTTTCTATCTGTAACAAACTAACGGCATGGATTAGTATGCTAATAATTTCGTTTAAAAGTAATTGTATGTTTTGTAAAAATACTTCTTTTTATGATGTGAATTTTCTCTTTCAAGATTTTTTTTAAAACCTTAATTTTCTAGAAAAAAGACAGTTTCAAATTCTCTTTTTTTACATGAATAAAGCCTTCAACTCTGTAGCTTCATCCGGTTTCATTTTTCCGGCCAAAACTAAACTAAGTTGTTTTCGTCTGAGCGCGGCATCAAAACGTTCTTTTTCCAGCTCCGTTTCTGGGATTATTTGAGGAACTTCAACCGGTCTTCCCGTATCGTCTACTGCAACAAAAGTATAAATGGCCTCATTGGCTTTCGTTTTGTTACCGGATTCTCTGTCTTCGACCCAAATATCGATAAAAATCTCCATCGAACTTTTGAAAGCTCTGGAAACTTTAGCCTCAACAGTAACCACACTTCCTAACGGAATGGCTCTGTTGAAAGCCACGCTATTAACTGATGCTGTAACCACGATTCTTCTCGAGTGTCTTCGCGCAGCAATACTTGCAGCACGATCCATACGCGCTAGTAACTCACCGCCAAAAAGATTATTCAAAGGATTTGTTTCGCTAGGCAACACTAAATCGGTTAATGTTGTCAAGGATTCGGAAGGATGTTTTGGTGTCATTTTATTTGTCAATGTAATTACTGTTTTCGTTCGTTTCTGTATTCTAATTTAACCAGTACACGGCCATTACTGCCGGTATAAAATAAATAACAATGGTTCTTGCTCCATCGTAATCTTTTGCTAATCGTTGACCAAAAAGCAACATAAGTAAGGTTATGCAAGAAAAGACCGCGCCATAAAAACCAAATTCTCTTCCGTTGTTTACCAATAATTCGATACAACCCACAATACACAAAATACCAGATATCAACTCTAACACAAGTACATTTGCTAAAGCTAACGGGACTTGATTGCGTAAAGGTGTTTTAGCAAAATGACCTTTTAACCAGTCGATATTGTCTTTCCAGTAAAACAGTTTGTCGTAACCAGACTGTAGAAAAGAAATCGCTAAAAAAACTAATATTAAAATGGAGGCAACGTTATTCATAAGTTTATTTTTTGTGGATTAGACGTGTGAGTTTTATTGATAAATCAGTTAAAATAATTTTTGCATTTCCATTGCGTTCCACATGATACATGGCATCAGATAGTTCTTTGAAAATATCATGAATGTTATTGCCGTTTACAAATGGAGCAAAATTTTCAAGTTTAAATTTATCGACTTTAGGTTCAAAATAAACTAATGATTTGGTCTCGTAATTCATCATTAACGCTTGACGGAACATTTCGATACAAAATTCAAGAAATTTCTTTTGTGTCTCTCTTCCTAATCCTGCAATTTTTTCACTCCAAAGAATCAAATCTTGAATTGCGGCAGCATTTCCTTTTGCTTTAAATGCCGCCCGAACCCAGGTAACGAACCACTGCTCAAAGGGATGCTCTTCATCATTAGTATTTAATAAATGCAACGCAATATTGTAATTTCCCTGTGCCTGATGTGCGATTTTTGCCGCCAGTTTGGGATCCGTTTGTTCTCTTGCTACCAAAGCTTCTGCAATGATAGGCTCGCTCAAACCATTAAAATGTAAAATCTGGCAACGGGAACGTATCGTTTGAATTAAATCTTCCTCGTTTTCAGTAATCAAAATAAAAACTGTCTTTTCTGGTGGTTCTTCCAGCAGCTTTAATAATTTATTAGAAGCAGAAATATTAAGTTTATCTGCCATCCAGATTAGCATAATTTTATAACCGCCTTCATATGACTTTAACGACAATGCTTTAAGAATTTCCTGGGCATCATCTACTCTTATTTCGCCTTGCTTGTTCTGAACACCTAATATAGCATACCAATCAAATAAACCGCCGTAAGGATTTGTAGTTATAAATTTTCTCCAATCAGTAATGAAATCAATACTTTTTGGGCTTTTCTTTACTTCTTCGGTCGTTACGGTAGGGTAAGCAAAGTGCAAATCAGGATGCGATATTTTTTGGAACTTCATATTGCACGCTTGGTTGGCGCCATTGTTTTCTCCATCTTGATTGCCGCATAAAATGTATTGTGCGTAGGCGATCGCCATAGGTAAGGTACCGCTTCCCTCAGGACCAACAAACAATTGTGCGTGCGGGATTCTACCCAAATCAGCACTTCGTGTCAGATGATTTTTAATGTGTTCTTGTCCTAAAATTTCAGAAAATTGCATGAAGCAAAGATATAAGAAAATGGGTTAGTCTAAAATATTAGATAGCAAAGTTTACTAAAATGTAATAGCAAAATGACATGGGATATGGAAACGTTTTAGAAAGTGTGATTCTCTCTTTTTGTGAATATATCATTTTTTATTTGGCATAAAAATAAATTATTTATGGATTTACATCGATTTCGTTGTTTATGCTAGGGTTTTTTTGATTTTTTCAAATTTATTAATAATCTAAAAGTTCTATATTTGGTGTTCTTTCAAATAAACAAACTAAAAACAGACCTGATGAAGACTTTAAACGATTTTGATTTCAAAAATAAAAAAGCAATAATACGTGTTGACTTTAATGTGCCTTTAGACGAAAATTTTAATGTGACGGATGCTACTCGAATTGAAGCAGCAAAACCTACAATCGACGCTATCTTAGCGCAAGGTGGAAGTGTAATCTTGATGTCTCACTTAGGGAGACCAAAAGGAGTTGAAGAAAAATACTCTTTGAAACATATTTTGAAAACAACTTCAGAAGTTCTTGGTGTTCCAGTTCAATTTGCTTCAGATTGTATTGGTGAAGAGGCTAAAAATGCTGCAGCCAACTTAAAAGCAGGAGAAGTTTTATTGTTAGAAAACCTTCGTTTTCATAGTGAAGAAGAAGCGGGAGACGTTGCTTTTGCAAAAGAATTGGCTTCACTTGGAGATATTTATGTGAATGATGCTTTTGGAACGGCGCACAGAGCACATGCTTCAACTACGATCATTGCCCAGTTTTTTGAAAACAAAAAATGTTTCGGATTATTATTAGCTAAAGAAATAGAGAGTTTAAACAAAGTATTAAAAAATAGTGAGAAGCCTGTAACAGCAGTTCTTGGTGGATCGAAAGTATCTTCTAAAATCACTGTTATAGAAAACATCTTAGATAAAGTAGACCACATGATTATTGGTGGTGGAATGACATTTACTTTTGTAAAAGCATTAGGAGGAAAAATTGGTGATTCTATTTGTGAAGATGATAAAATGGAATTGGCTTTAGAAATTTTAAAGTTAGCTAAAGAAAAAGGAGTCCAAATTCACATCCCAGTAGATGTGGTTGCTGCTAATGCATTTTCTAATGATGCCGAAACTAAAATTGTTGACGTAAAAGAAATTCCTGATGGATGGCAAGGTTTGGACGCAGGACCAAAATCATTAGCCATATTTGAAAAAGTAATTATGGAATCTAAAACCATACTTTGGAATGGTCCATTAGGAGTTTTCGAAATGGAAAATTTTGCTAACGGTACAATTGAACTTGGAAAATATATTGCAGCTGCAACTGCAAAAGGAGCCTTCTCTCTTGTGGGTGGTGGTGACTCTGTAGCAGCAGTAAAACAATTTGGTCTTGAGGACAAAATGAGCTACGTTTCTACAGGTGGAGGAGCAATGCTTGAAATGCTTGAGGGTAAAGTATTGCCAGGAATCGCAGCTATTTTAGACTAGATAATCAGTTTTAACAATATTTATAGAAGTTTGTAGTTATAACATATTAAGTTTGTAAAAATAACAGTTCCTTAATCGTTTAGAATTAAGGATGTTGACAAAATAAATATGACAATAAAAAATATATCACTATCATTCATTTTATTAACATCAATTCCTTCGTTTTCGCAACAATTTGCCGAAAACAAAGGAATTGTTAGTATAGAAACAAATCTATCGTACCTAGATTCAATTAAAAAGACCTTCGTAAAAGATGAAATGGCTTCTTGCGTAGACAGTTTATGGATGAAGGAATTGACAAATCTTGAGTTGTACAATGACATTACTTCTGATATTGAAAACATCAATATGGACGCGAAGGTAGATTATGAATTGCCTACGGAATTGTTGAAATCAAGATTAGAGGCCATGAACGCAAAATCGCCTTTTAAGATTGAATACAATCAGAGTCTGGAAAATGTAATTAAATCGTTCCTGAAGTATAGAAAACATTCCTTTGAGCGATTAATGGCAATCTCGGAGTATTATTTCCCAATGTTTGAAGAGGCTTTCGCCAAACAAAACGTGCCTTTGGAGATAAAGTATCTGTCTATTGTCGAATCAGCATTAAATCCAAAAGCAGTTTCTAGAATGGGTGCCACCGGACTTTGGCAGTTTATGTATCAAACCGGAAAACAATACAATTTAAAGATTGATTCTTATGTAGATGAACGAAGTGATCCTTTGAAATCGACAGCCGCTGCCGCAAAATACATGTCTAATATGTATTCTATTTTCGGAGATTGGGAATTGGTATTAGCCTCTTATAATTCAGGACCTGGAAATGTCTCTAAAGCAATCAGACGATCTGGAGGAAAACAAAGCTATTGGGACATAAGAAAACATCTACCTAAAGAAACCCAAGGATATGTTCCTGCTTTTTTAGCAACCATGTATTTATATGAATACCACAATGAGCACGGAATAAAAGCAGATAGAGCAGTAGTGCAACACTTTGCCACTGATACTATAATGATCAAAAAAGAAATGTCATTCAAGCAGGTGGCTGATTTATTAGATGTTCCCGTGTCGCAATTGCAATTATTGAACCCATCATATAAATTGAACATCATTCCTTTTTATAACGATGAACATCATTATTTGAGATTACCAACAGAAAAAATTGCTGCATTTGTTTCAAATGAAGACAAGATGTATGCTTATATACAACATGAAATAGATGTTAAGGAAAACCCTTTCAGAAATTCAAAAGCTGTGGCTAAAAATGATGAAAGTACTTCTGAAACTAAAACAATTAGTCGAACTAAAACCAAATATTACAAAGTAAGACGTGGTGATAACTTGGGTTCAATTGCAAACAAATACGACGTTGCTGTTTCCGAAATTAAAAAATGGAACGGACTGAGAAGTAATACTATCGCCTACGGTAAAAGTTTAAAAATAATTACTACTGAAAGTGTCGTGCAAATCGTTAAGAAAGAACCTAAAATGGAAATTGCTTCGGCAGATGTAAAAGTCGTGAAGGAAGTTAAAGTTTTAAAAGAGGTTAAGAGGGATACCGTTCCTGCAAATTCTGCCACTGCGTATATTGTACAAAAAGGAGATAATTTAAACAGCATTGCTCAAAAAAACAATGTTACAGTAGCTGAAATTAAGGAATGGAACCATCTTTCGAGTACGACCGTTCAATTAGGTACTTCTTTAAAAGTTGCTGAAACAAATACCGACCCTAAAACGGAGCTTGTTGCAGAAGCAGAATTGAAGGATATTGAATATACAGTTCAAAAGGGAGATAACCTCGGAAACATAGCGAAGAAATTTGGTACTTCTTTAGCTGATTTAAAAGAATGGAATCAGTTATCTGACTATAACATTGTTTTAGGGAAAGTCTTGATTGTTGCTAAAAATGAAATCGCTATTAATACGGCGCAAGCCTCAGTAGATTCATTCAAAAAGAAAGACAATACTATTGCCTCTACAAAAATGGGAAGCGATTATTATGTCCAAAAAGGCGATTCTTTATACAGCATAGCTAAAAAATATCCGGGGATAACGATTTCAGATATTAAAAAGTGGAACGATATTCGCGATGGAAAGATTAAACCTGGAATGAAGTTGAAAATTAGCGGATAGTGCGCTTAATACCGATTGTGTATATAAAAGAGTCCAATAAAAATCGAACTCTTTTTAAGCCATATCGACAAACCGGCACAAGTTATCAGTATTATGCCATTAATTTTCAGATTAATTAATAGCTAAAAGTGGTATAACTTCTATAAATTTGGGTTTTATTCCATAATATTGTTAGAATGAATAAATCCCATTTTTTAATACTTCTTATTTCTGTTCTATTTTTTTCCTGCAAAAAGGAAAATAGTAGTGCTATTCGCAAAACGACAGGAAAAGTCAATAATATCTCTGTTATCATTGATGATCAGTTATGGAATGGCGAGATAGGGGATAGTATAAGAAATAAGTTTGCGTCCCCCGTAATCGGATTACCACAAGAAGAGCCTCTTTTTACCATAAATCAATACCCTATTAAACTTATGGAAGGGTTTATGACGGATAGCCGAAATATCATTATAGTTAAAAAAGGAGATAAAAATCTTTTTGCCATAAAGAAAGATCAATATGCCGAACCTCAGAATGTTTTTCATATTTCAGGAAAAACGGGAGAAGATATCTTAGCTATTTTTGAAAAAAACACCCCTCAAATAATTCAAATCATTCGTCAGACAGAAATTGAAGAATGCCAAAGAATTAATAAAAAGGCACTTCTTGAAGAAAGAATTTTCACTAAAAAATTTAATATCACGTTAGACGTCCCATCAGATTATGAATATATGGTGCAGGATTCTAACGTTATCTGGCTAAAGAAAGAATTAGTAAGCGGAAATACTAGTTTATTAATTTATCAAGTACCTATTAATGCTATAAAGAATAGCAATAATTTGGTTTCAAATATCATTAAAACCAGGGATTCTATAGGTGCGTTATACATTCACGGAAAAGAGCCTAATACAGATATGATTACTGAAGAGGCCTATGCTCCTTACTTTTTTAAGATTAAACTCGACGGTAAATTAACATATGAAACGAAAGGAACCTGGGAATTAAGAAATGATTTCATGTCGGGGCCTTTTATTAATTATGCAATTTTTGATCCTGAAAACAATAGAGTATTGTTTCTAGAAGGATTCTGTTATTCCCCATCAAAAGAGAAACGTGATTCAATGCATCAACTAGAATCCATTATAAAATCAGTTAGTGTGCTTAAAAAGGAATTGTAAAGTAGCGAAACAATCTCCGTAACCAAGTTTTTAAAAAAAAATAATCCATGGCAATAGAATGGAAAATAAAGCCTTTTGAGGCGCTTTCAGTGAATGAACTGTATGATTTACTTAAGTTAAGAAGTGAAATCTTTGTAGTGGAGCAAAACTGCGTCTATCTTGATCTTGATGGCAAGGATAAGGTGGCGTTGCATCTTTTTGCAGAGTTTGAAGGAAAAGTGGTGGCTCATGCCCGTCTTTTTAAACCCGGAATCAGTTTTGATAATGCTTCTATTGGTAGGGTAGTGGTCGACGCTAATTACCGTGACAGGAAATGGGGGCATGATTTGATGCGGGAAGCCGCAGCGGGAATAGCGCAGCATTATGGGGAAAGTAAAATCACCATTGGTGCTCAATTATACCTAAAGAAATTCTATGAAAGCCACGGATTTGTACAAAGTAGTGAAATGTATTTAGAAGATGATATTCCTCATATCGAGATGAAAAAAGAGTAATTACATTTTAGTAATAAGAAATTCAACTCTCCTGTCGAATTCTGCCCCTTTTCCTAAAGGGGATTTATTTCCAACACCCTTGTAGGACATTCTTAAGCTATTGACATTCTTATTTATTAGATAGTGGAAAACAGATTTAGCTCGATTTACTGACAGTTTTCTTTTACTAGTTGCGCGATCAATAGCATCATTGTAATAGTTTGGGGTACAACAGACATGGCCTATGATTTTAAACTCAATTTCTCTATTTAAGTTCAGTATTTTTGCAATTTTGTCTAATTCGTGTTTGGATTGATTGTTGAGCTTACTGCTTCCTAAAGCAAAATATATTTTTTCTAAATAGATTCGATCTCCTACTACGTGCTTATCTTGAAAAGAGTTATAAATTCCTTTTCCAAAACTATTTTTTTTGACTATTAGTAAATCTACGCGTCTGTTTTTAGATCGTATTTCACCCAAATTTTCTAAAATGTTGTCAGTTAGTAGTACACGTCCTTTTCCTTCAATTATTATAATTTTGTTTTTATTGAAGCCATAGGAAACAAGTAAATTACGAACAGTATTCACTCTTTGTTCTGATAATTTATAATTATAATCAGCATTTCCCCGATCGTCGCAGTAGCCGTAGATTTGAATAGATTCTACTGTAGAAGTATCTGTCTTTATAATAAAATCTAAGATTGTTTGCTCCTGCTGTGAATAGAGGTTGTATTTGTCAAATTCAAAATAAACGGTCTCTACTTTTTCTGCTTGAGCAGTAAGTAAGCTAAAGGATAGAAAGGTTAGTATTTGAAAATATTTCAGCATTAAATTTTCAAGATGTTGTTATATTGAGCACTATTGTTTAAAATGCTAACAGATTTTTTTATTTCAGAATTCGTTTTTACATAATATTGGTAGAAACCCTCTTGGTATTGGTAGCGTTTGATAATTTCATCAACGATCAAGCCTTTAATTTCTTCTTGGTTTTTATCCAATAGTGTTTCTTCACTTTTTTGAATTGCTGCAAGTAGTTGCTGGTATTCTGTAGTAATGGCGACGTCTATTTTTTCTTTTTGGGCTATAGCCAAAGTGTTTTTTAACGCCTGTTCTGTTTCTGTGTCGAAAGAGATTTTTTGAGCTTTTAAAAACTGTTTAAAATCTAAAAAGTCGGTATTTGAAAAAGAGGGTATTTGTGCTCCTAAATTCGGATTTTTATAGTAATAGGCAGTAGCATAATTGAAAATCCCGTCATTTTTCAACAATGCATTGGCAATAGGACTTGTTTTTGTTTCTTCAAGTTGGATGTCCGGTAAAACGCCGCCACCATCATAAACGTTTCTTCCTTTTCTGGTTTTAAAACTGTTGTAATTTTTTTCTTCCGTTCTAATAGCTGCTCCGTTTTTGTCTTTATGTGAGTAGTCTAAAGCTTGTATGCATCGGCCGGAGGGAGTGTAATATCTCGAAATCGTCACTTTTAACTGGGTATTGTATGTTAGGTCGATTGGTTTTTGTACTAAACCTTTTCCAAAACTTCGGCTTCCTACTACTACGGCACGGTCTAAATCTTGTAATGCTCCTGCAACAATCTCTGATGCTGACGCACTTCTGTCATTTATAATTATAACCAATGGAATTGCCGTGTCTACTGGTTCCATAGCTGTTTTATAGGTGTTGTTATGTTTTTCGTTTTTCGATTTTGTGGTTACGATAATTTCGTTTTTCGGTACAAAAAGATTGCATATATTTATTGCTTCATTCAGCAATCCTCCAGGATTTCCTCTTAGATCTAAGATTATCCTTTCAGCACCTTGTCTCTTAAGTGCTTCTAATGCCTGTTTGGTTTCAAGAGAAGCTTTTTGATTAAAGTGAGCTAAAACGATATACCCTGTTTTATCATCTATTTTTGAGAAAAACACCACTGATTTTATTGCGACTTCATCCAGGATAATTTGTGTCGTATTTGTTTTTCCTTGACGAATGTATTTTACATCGATTTTAGTGTTTTTTGCGCCTTTCATCAATTGAGAGGCATCGTCTTTAAACTCTGATAAAAGCACATCGCCAATTTGAATTATTTCGTCTCCGGGCTTAAAACCTGCTTTGTCAGCAGGGAAATCTTTATAGACCTCTCGAATGATTATTTTATCTTCTTTTCTGGTTATAAGTGCGCCAATTCCTGTATACTCCCCGGTATTGTTTATTTTGAATTTTACCACGTCTTGTTCATTGAAGTAAACAGTATAGGGATCTAGGCCAGCTAACATTCCTTTGATAGCGTTATCCATTAAATCCCCGGGATTTGTCTCATCGACATAATTAGTATTTAGTTCCTTAAAAAGGGTAGTGAATATTTCTATTTGCTTAGCAATTTCAAAAAAATCATTTTTGAAACTGGCACCTAAAAATAGTAGTGCCGAGGCAACTACTGGAACTATGTATCTTTTTTTTAAAAAGCTTGTCATCTTAAACGGTTTTTTTCTTAAATCTTTTTTTTACAAAATAAAATAATGCTCCTAGAATCAGAAGGAAAGGCCAAACGCTAATTAAACTTATGAAAAAGCTTGAGAAGCTGTTAAATCCAGATTCGACTGCATTCCAGGTTTTCATTCCATAAGAAACGGCTATACCACTATCTGGGGCAACTGGTTTATAAAATTCTATTGTAACGGTACTTAAAGATACTCTGTCTTGTAGGTAATTTAATTGTCCTTGCTTAGCTTCTATTTCTTCACGAATGGCTGATAGTTGTGCTTCAACTTCTAACATTTCTGATACTTTAGTTGCTTTTTTTAGTAATTCGATATAGCGATTCTCAAGTACTTTTTTAGTTTTTAATCGTGCATCAATATCAATATATTCAGTTGTTACATCTTGCGCAGAAATTTCTTTATTGTCAAAATAGGAAATACCTTTTGATATGTTTTTTAAAAAGACATCAAAATTGTGACTAGGAACTCTAATGATTAATCGTCTAAAGATAGAGCCGTAATCTTTGCCTTCAGTGTCATTTTGGATTGAAGCACCACTTTCGGTTGTGTTTTTTAGTATCTGATTATAAGTAGAATTTAAATCAGTGGTTTCAAAACGAAGGTTGGCTTCTTTAATGATTTTTTGTTCTTTCTGAGAGGAATTAATTGGAGGCTCTTCGGTAACTTCTTCAGCGTTTGCAATTACAGGTTTAACAAACTGTACTTGATCTACATTTCCTTTTTTTGCTGGCATTGCAATAGCTAATACTTCGCTATCTAATTCACTCTCGGATTTTTTACAGCTCGAAAAAGAAATCAGCACCAATAAAAACAGAATAATAGATTTCATATTAATTTTATTTAGAGCTAAAACTACAATTTTTTTTGGGAAACTATAATTTAATTATTTAACGAAAACTACTCTTCTACAATATCGTTATTTATTTCTGCTTGCTCTTTTTTACCGTTTTGCGCTATAAACTTTTCAAACAATTGGATGGTTTTGGTATTGATTTCTTCATAAGACATGCGGTCTTTGGTCTGATAAAAAAACATGAAAGAATAAGGCTTATCCATGTTGTCAATAAGGATGTGTTTATTTAGACGGTAGGTTTCGCGAAGAACCCGTTTAAAATAATTCCTGTCCACTGCTCTTTTGAAATTCCTCTTAGAAACAGAAACGCCCATTTTTATTTCCTGACCGTCAATTGATGGTCCGCAATGATATACGAGTCGTAAAGGATATTTAGATACAGATTTCCCTTCAGTAAATAATAGTCCAATTGTGATTTTACTTTTTAGTTTTTCTTTTTTTGGATAAGTGAAATTCATTTTTGTTTAAAGACAAGGGATTATAGCGAACAAAGGTACAATTAAACGCCAAACCTATTATTGTTTAGGAATTAAATAGCGGTAAAAATATATTTCCTACTTTTGTGGCTAACATTTTAAGCATGGAAAAAATAATATCGTATCCCATTTCTGTAATTTATTATTTATTATTTGGTCTTACGTTGGTCATTTTTCACCCTATTCAGTGGGTTTGTTTTAATGTTTTTGGATACCAAGCTCATAAAAAGAGTGTGGATTATATGAATTTTATTTTGTTGAAATGCACAAATATTCTGGGAACAACCTATAAATTTGAAAATATAGAAGGTGTGCCTAAAAATGCACCAATCATATTTGTTTCTAATCATCAAAGTATGTACGATATCATTGCAATGATTTGGTATTTACGAAGATTTCATTGTAAATTTGTTAGTAAGAAGGAATTAGGGAAAGGGATTCCAAGTGTTTCCTTTAATTTACGTCACGGAGGTTCTGTATTAATTGATCGAAAAGACCCTAAGCAAGCAATTCCTGCAATTAAAGGATTGGCTGATTATATAGGAGCAAATAACCGTTCAGCAGTTATTTTTCCCGAAGGAACGCGAAGCAAGACAGGTAAGCCGAAAGAGTTTGCGCAAACAGGTTTAAAAATATTATGTAAGAATTCACCATCGGCTTATGTCGTTCCAGTAAGTATCAACAATTCTTGGAAAATGGTTAAATACGGATTTTTTCCGTTAGGTTTGGGAAATCGCCTTACCTTTGTATTACATAAGCCATTAGCGGTAAGTGAATATGACTTTGCTGAGTTAATGGAAAAGGCAGAAAGCGAAGTAGTAAAAGGAATAAAATTTTAATTTATATAAGATGTCAATAAAAAACATTCGATTAGAAGTTATGCAGTTTTTGGAAAAAAACGTTGATAGCTATGTTGATCAATATTTAATACCTGTTGAAAAAATATGGCAACCAAGCGATTTTTTACCAAACTCAGAAAGTGATACCTTTTTTGAAGAGGTTAAAGAGTTGCGTGAAATAGCAAAGGATTTACCGTATGACTTTTGGGTTACCTTAGTTGGGGACACCATTACGGAAGAAGCCCTTCCTACCTATGAATCTTGGTTGATGGATGTAGAAGGAATTGATAACGTAGAAAGAAACGGTTGGTCTAAATGGATCAGACAATGGACTGGAGAAGAAAATCGTCATGGTGATTTATTAAACAAATACCTATACTTATCTGGGCGTGTAAATATGCGTGAGATTGAGATGACAACCCAACACCTTATCAATGATGGTTTCGATATTGGAACTGGAAGAGATCCGTATAAAAACTTTGTATATACGAGTTTTCAAGAGCTTGCTACTTATGTTTCTCACAATAGAGTAGCACAAATGGCTAAGAAATATGGAGACAATAAGTTGTCTAAAATGTGTAAGATGATTGCTGGTGACGAGATGCGTCATCATCATGCTTATTCTGAGTTTGTAAGTGCTATTTTCAAGATAGATCCTAGTGAGATGATGATTGCTTTTCAATATATGATGAAACAAAAAATTGTAATGCCAGCGCATTTCTTGAGAGAATCAGGAGAGAAAATAAGTACTGCATTCGAACAATTTTCTGATTCAGCGCAGCGTATCGGAGTTTATACTGCGGCGGATTATATTGATATCATGCAAAAATTAATGGTTAAATGGGAAATTGATAAAATTACTGGTTTAACAGATGAAGCTGAAAAAGCACGTGATTATCTAATGAAATTACCTGCTAGAATGGCTAGAATTTCAGAAAGAATGGTTATTCCTCAAGAATCCCATATTTTCAAATGGGTAGAGCCTGCAAGATTGTAAGCTTTTAGTGAAAGAGCAACGAATGTTGATTTTAAAATCAACCTTAAAATAGAATACAGATGTTGATTTTTGGAGTGTAACAACTTTAGAAATCAGCATTTTTTTATAAAATATAAAACATGAACAACACAGATATCATAAGTAAGACAATCACTTTTGTAAAAGAAAAATTGGAAAATGCCGAAGGCGGTCACGATTGGTTTCATATCGAAAGAGTTTATAAAAATGCATTATCGATTGCAAAGGATGAGGTTTGTAATGAAACAATTGTAAAGTTGGCGGCGTTGCTTCATGATATAGCGGACAGTAAATTCAATAATGGAGATGAATCTATCGGGCCAGAAACTGCAAGAGTTTTTTTAGAGTCAGAAGATGTTGAAGAAGAAATTATAAGCCATGTGATTAAAATAATTGAGAACATTTCCTATAAAGGCGGTAATTTTAAAAAAGATTTTACTTCTGTCGAATTAGATATTGTTCAAGATGCAGACCGTTTAGATGCTCTTGGAGCGATTGGAATAGCACGGACATTCAATTATGGCGGATTCAAAAATAGAGCGATGTACGACCCTAAAATTGCTCCGAATTTAAAAATGACAAAAGAGGAATACAAAAATAGTGAGGCGCCAACGCTAAATCATTTTTATGAAAAGCTGTTCCTTTTAAAAGATAAAATGAATACGTCAACCGGAAAACAAATTGCATTAGAGAGACATCGTTTCATGGAAACCTTTATTGCGCAATTTTATGCGGAATGGGATGGGGAGAAATAAGGCTTATTTTTAAATTACGGTACTAGAGAGTAGCTCTTAATTTCAATAAAAGCATAAGACCTAATTTTATTTGTAAATGCATTACGCTTTGCGAATAAAATTAGGTCTTTTTAATTTACACAATAGTTAGTTTATTGTGTGGTCTCTTTTTTTGAGACCAGTATTAGTTTTGAATCTGGTCATCATTTCGATTTCCCGGATTGTCTTTATACCAGTCAATATTTACAGTTCCACCTGAATTTGCCCACTGCACAAAATAGTTATACGCATCTGCAATATTCACTTTTTCTTTAGGAACTTTAAAATCATGTATAAAACTAATAGCCCATGGCATTCCATTGTCTGAAACATAATTACCGTTTATATCACGATTTGCACCAGCTATTTCCACAAACGGTTTTCCTAAAGAGGTAGGTTTTGTGTAAGGTAAATGAATTTCTTTTTCTCGTATTTTATTAGCTATTATAAATGGATTGAAAGGTGCTATACCAAGGTCTGAAGTACTTGTAGGCTCTGTAAACTTAATTGAAATTGTTCGTTCAGTAAGTAAGTTCCGTGCGGCATCAGTTAGAATGATAACAGCATGTTGTTGATTGGCTTCTGTTCCGTTAGTATTTAAGGTGATATAATTCTCAGTCAAAATGGTTCCACCGACACTTTTAATTTGTGAAGGGGATATATTGGCCAGTTCGATACCAATTCCGTTTGTAAATCCTGCTCCATTTGCCTTAACGTGACAGATAATGTCCATTTGTACAGCTAAATTTTGAGCATTTAATTTCAAAATCACTTGATAGTTTAAGGCTACATCATTAAAATCATAATCACCATAAGAAGGCCACAAGTCCTCAAAGGCAATTGTTCCCTTGCCATATTTACTAGGCGTATATAATTCAAAGGCTATATTAGCATCTAGTGGTGACGCATCATCTTGATCTTGAACACCATCCCCATCAGAATCTATAGCAGTGTCTACAGTAGTGTACACCCTAAAAGTAGCTAAATCATTAATAGTGCGTTTATAATCTGTATTGTTCTTAGCGCTTGTTCCGTAAACGTATTTCCAGCCACCAGTCTGTGTATCCATTATTATTAAATCAGAACTAGAAGCATTGTTTGCTAGCCAAAGTTCCTCCTTAGAATCAAATGTCATGGATGTTGGTTGAAAAGGCAAGTTGTCGGCACTTATTCTAGTGCTTTGATATACATTTTTGTTATCTAATTCTAATCTGTATAATCCAGAAAAGGTACATAAAAATAAAGTCCCATCTTTTGCAAAAGCTAAATCTCCACCGTTCGTGTTATGGAGTCCTTTAATCGTTATGGCTGCACTTAGAGCTCCAGTAGAGGGATTAATCGTATATATTTTATCTTGATTAGAATAATACAATAATCCGTCTGTAGTATTGAAATCAAGTCTTGGACCACTTGTTCCTAGATTTTTAATAGTTTTCCATGAATTAGTAGCAATAGAATATTTCATTAGTGGGTATGGACTTTGATTCCCTATTGAATATACACATTTATCGGCTTGATCAACTGCACAGGTAACACTTCCCATCGGCATATCTGACAAGAAGGTTAGTTCGCCATTTAATGGGTTTACTTGAAAAAGTTCTGCTGAACTGTTTACACAAAATAAATAGTCATTTATTAAAGTAGTAGCAGAAGATTTATTAGTTGAACGAGATTTATTAGTAACGGTTTTAGTATGGGTATAAGCGGCTTCTCCATTATTTATAGAAATAACGGAAGATGAAAAATTGAGATTGTTATTTCTTCTTATATATAATTTCGTGCAGTATTTAGGCACATTTATCGTTTGAGTCAAAACACCGTTAACAGGAACACCGGTAAATATTAATTTATTTAAGATGTCATTTTTGTAAACTGGCTCCGTAACAATTTCATCAGATTGATTTAAAAAGGTTTGATTTCCGGCAAAGTACGGTTCGTCGGTATAAGCGTACACGTCATATTTAGTATATTTTTCGACATCATTAATAATTATTTTAACTTGGCGGTAGGTGCTAAAGTCAAATGTTTTATTAGTAATTGTTAACAAAGAATCGTCTTCATCGACTACGGTAGGTTTGTCCATAGTACTACATGCATTTAGTAGCAGTGCGAAAGAGAAAATTTTAATAAATTTAAATAAAAGTGATTTCATATATGTAGTTTTTGGGGGTTTCTATTTTTTAAATAATGATTAAATTTAATTGTTTACGTTGTAAATGGGGGATAAATTAGACGAGTGTTATTTTACTATCGGTAAATAGTTGTTTACTGTAGTTGTATGTTTTTTATATGCTGCTTTAGTAATTTAGTTTTTGAGCGCATCACTATTTTCTAGGTAAGCACTTGATGTATTATCTAGTTTTATTGAACAAAAACCATGGCGTCAGGAATCTTCCCAGTCCCTATAGTGCTTACAATCGTAAAATTTTTCATATCAATTACTTCAACTTTATTAGCGTTAGAATTAGCAATAAAAGCATACAATCCATTGGGATGCATTAAAATATTTACGGGGACAGGAGTATGGTAAAGTATTCTCTCTAGCATTGTTGCTTTACCGTGAATATGAATAGTTTTGATTTTATTTTTAGAATTTTGATTATAAACAGAAATAGTTCCATCACCAGCATTAGCGACTAAACAGTATTTTCCATCAACAGAAAACTTTAGCTTTAAAGGTTCTTCTCCTGTGCGTAAAGTAGCTATAACTGCATAAGTTGTAGTATTTATAATAGTAATTGAATTTGCCTTTATATTTGTAATCCAAATTTCTGAACCATCAGGCGTAATAGCAATACTTTCAGTTCCCAATCCACAAGGAATAATTTTAATGACTTCATTTTTATTAAGGTCTATCACACTGACTGAATTCGATTTTACATTAGTTACATAAGCGATTGCTTTATTGGGATGGACTACTAACAGAAGACTTTCTTGTTGTTGAGTTTGTATTTGCTTCTCAATAGTAGCAGTTTTAATATTTAGTATTAATAAATTATTAGTAACGTAGTCAATAACAGCCACTTTATTAGATTCAGGAAGAGCAACGATACCGTTTGACTTAATACTTCCTTTTAAGTCTATCGTTTTCTCAACCTTATTAGTTTGTGTATTGATAACTTTGATGCGATTTCCATCGCGATCAACAGTCCCATAATTTGTAACAACGATTTTATTTTGCCCAGATAATGCAACTGCCTCATGAGATTCTAAGTCAATAGGAATTTCAGCTACTTCTTTACCAGTGAGTAAATCAAAGACCTTAATATTTCTACTGATTTTACTAACGATGTATAACTTACCATTAGTTTTAATAGTATAAGAAGGTATTCTAACAAGATATCTTGTTGCTGCAATTAGCAGAAATAGCATTAAAAAACCATACAATAATAATTTTGTTTTTTTCATGAATAATTCACGTAGACGGATGATGTTAATAATTAAGTTATAGGTAAGCTTCTCTTTACGGGAGTGGAAGTATACAAAAAAACAAATAATTTAACTTGCTCTCTCAGCGCGTTCCCAATTAACCGATTGTGATTTTTTTATGTATCTAAAAAACCCTAGTACCACAGATAAATTCATTATAAAAAAGTAATATGGTATAAACAGAATTTTTACACTAGTCTGTCTGTTTTCTAAAAACCAACCTAATAATGCTGCAGCATAAAATGTAAGTTGTAACCAAAACAGTACTGAAAAAAAACCTAAAGATAAAAATCCTTCATTAGCTGCTAAAATTGTTAAAACGGGTATTAAGAGTATGAGACACAATGGTGTTAAACTCCAGCGTAAAACGCGATGAGAAATATACTGAAATGAAAGCGTTCCATATTTAAAAAAATTTAATAATGAACTCAATCTTACGATAGATTGAATGCCCCCCGCAGAGATTCTAATTTTTCGTTTAAACTCTTCTTTTACATTAGCAGAGGCTGTTTCAATAGCATAGGCTTCAGGATCATATTGAATAGTATAGCCTTCTTGAGCGACTCGTAACGATATAATAAAGTCGTCAAGTAAAGTGTCTTTTTCAACATGACGGTATAATACTGTTCTAATGGCAAAAAGTTCTCCAGCAGCCCCAACAACCGAATATAGTTCAGCATCCCATTTTTTTAGGGCCGATTCATATTTCCAATAGATTCCTTCGCCAGCTCCAGCTGCCACATCACGTTCTTTATCAATAATTCGTTTTTCTCCAGAAACACATCCAACTTTATCAATACTAAATAGATTAACAATACGTCTTATCGAATTTTTTCCAAGGTTTGTATTGGCATCACTAAAAATTACAATTGGTGTTTTAACGAAATCCATACCTCGATTCATAGCGCCAATTTTTCCATTTCTTTCCGCTAAATGGTGTACCGTTGTATTAGGATAATCTTTTAGTAGATCTGGTGTTCCATCATCAGAACCATCTGTAACCCAAATGATATTTAATTTTTCTATAGGATATTCAAGTTCGAGGGAGTTTTTCATTTTTGCGGCTACATAATCCTTTTCATTATAGGCAGTTATAAACAAAGTAACCTCTGGTTCGTATGAAGGATCAACAACTTGTTTTTTACCTATTTTAAAAAACCTCCTGATTTTTATGATGACGTACAATAAAACACCATAACCCAGATAAGTGTAAATGATTATGAATAACAGAACAAATGATATTATTTTTAAAAATTCCATGTAATTTTAATTTATTTTTCCCAAGTATTGGTCACCTGAGATTATTTATGACCTACTGTTTTAAGTTTAAAAACATTGTTACATTGATGAAATGGGAACGATTTAGAAGCGCAAAACTTCGAAACCATTAATAATTTCTAGCAACATATAGCCATTGAGATTAATACTCTTTCTTATAATTTTTTAATAGATTTCAACTTATTTTCTCATTAAAATTTCCGTTTAAAATGTTATATATTTTAGGAAATAATCTATTCAACATTATAGCGAAAGTAAGTGTTAAAGCGAAACCAATAAACGGATAAAATATACTTATAGTATCATAATAATTAGGAACAACTTTAGTTAGAACGACCCTTATAATCTCGTATACTAAAGGATGATATAAGAAAAGAAGAAGTGAATATTTTTTGCCCCACTTTGAAAACCTATTCTTTTTTAAATTTATTTTAGAACTTAAAATAAATAATGGGATCGCAGTAATTATTGTCCCTAATAAAAATTGATGTGTATATTTCTTATAATCAAATAGTTTTAAAAATAGTTCTGCCTCAATAAACTGAATTGAAAAACCGATTAACACTAAAGCTATTAATAATTTATTGCTAATCAAATTAGTGTCTTTTTTCGATATAATAATCCCAATGTGCATAAATGGAATAGATAGTAACAATGAAAATAAACTAAAATCAATATTTTGATTAAATAATTGATCATAAGAATCTGTTAGTAGTGCGGATAGCAATATAAAAATGGATATATAGGGAAGAACCTTAATTTTTTGAATATAAAATAAATACCAAATAAAAATATAACCTATTAATAATCCTCCTATAAACCAAAGATGAAAATAACTGCCTGTCAAAATAGTAGCAATACTATTTATGTTATTTCCATGTATAAAATCTATTGGCAGATATATTATACTTGCTACAATTAAAATTGAAATTAACATACTCACGTTCTTTTGAATTCGGTTAAAATCAAGATTATTATTAACTATTTTATCACCAAGAAAAAAACCTGTTGCTAAAAAATAGAAAGGAACAGCCCAACGCGAAAGCAACCTTAAGGTATCAACATATTCTGGATTTAAACTTCCATAATTAGTGTGGATGCACATTATAAAAAATGCTGCAATTAGTCTGAATAAATCGATTCCGTTTTTTCTACTCATATTCTTTTATTTTTATCGTATGTACAAAGTAATTTTAAATTGTAGGCCTTTATGATAGCATAAATTGTTTACTTTTTAATCTCTAAATCTATTCATAAAGGTCTAGTTGTTAATTCAAACTTTTTATAACCTTTGCAGGAATTCCTGCTGCGAGTGAAAAAGGAGGAATATCTTTTGTTACAATAGCTCCAGTAGCAATTGTCGAGCCTTCTCCTATTGTAACACCCTTCAATATAACAACTCTAGTTGCTAACCAAACATTATCACCAATAGTAATGGGAGTTTGCACTACTTCAACATCTCTGTCTTCAACTCCATGAAAATCACTATCCATAATAATTACACCTGGAGCAATTTGCACATTTTTCCCAATTTTCACTTGAAAACAAGCTGATATAATAGTTCCTACATTAATGAATGTATTATCACCAATAATAAGCTTTCCTTTACCTCCAGCATGAAGTTGTGTTTTATGAATATGCGACCAAATTTTTACTCTGTCACCTAAAATTATTTCACCATCTGCCTCTATTTTTGGAATTCCTCTAACGGTACATAAGCGACCGGTTTTACAGTTTCTTAAAAACCATTTACCTAAAACTACTCGCCAAAATATTCCCCAAATCCTTTTAATGATTAACATGTTAGGGTTTCTTAAAGGATTGGCCTCTTTCAGTGTGATGTATTCATTTTTTAATTTGCTAAAGACCCCCATAATTAAATTGTATTTTCTATATCATCGTTAGTGTGTGGTGTATGAATAAAGGTTTTAGTTGCCCCTCTCATTTTAAATAAAGCAATAAATATTCCAAAGAAAGCTTTGGGTAACTGCATAAATGCGTAGAATAATTGTACGGTATAAAACTTGCTTGGAATTGAAATTGCAAAAGATAATATGTTAGCCACAAAGAGTGCTGACCACACATAAAAATAGAAATCAGGACTAACGAAAAAAGCAACGACAGCTGCAATAAATAAAAAGCCTGGTAAAATTAATCTTGGTGGTAACATCATTTGAAATGCTTTATCAAAATAATCTACATTTCCTTTAGTAATTAGATACCAAAAAGCTTTTAAAAAGTCGGTCTTAAAATAATGATACTGAGCTGCTATCCATCTACTTCTTTGATTGTTAAATGCTTTAGCTTGGCTTACTTTTTCATCGTAACAAATTGCATCGTCCCTATATTCAAACTTATACCCTCTTTTTAATAAATTTAATTCTAGCTCTTTATCCTCTGCAACAGAATCAATTTTGCTCATAGTATTCTTATATAATTGATAAGAAAAGGCCATGCCCGACCCCGCCAATCTAGAGGACAAACCAATAGCACGATGACCTTTGCTATAGATATTGTTATTAATCTCTTCGCTTATAGCATCCAACATAGCAAAATCTTTGGTGTTTTTAGCGGCTCTATGTCCTTGTACCACATGATAACCTGCATTGATGGAATCGTTTATTTTCGTAGTAAAATCATGCGCCAAAACGTTATCGGCATCTAAGATTAACGCCACATCATATTTGTTTTCAGGGATTTCTGCCATTGTTTCATTTAATGCTTTTGCTTTGGTGCTCTTCTCAAAAGAAACTTCTTTTACCTTTATTGGTAATAAATTTAAAGCATCTAATGTTTTTTGTTGAAATGAATCAGCAATAACAATTACATCAAATAGCTCTGCTGGATAGTCTTGGTTTAAAGCTTCCTTAGCAACATTATAAATAACAGCATCTTCTTTATAAGCAGGTATGAATAATACAAATCTATTCTGTTTGTTTATTATTGGTTTTTTAACCTTGCGAGGTAACTTTCCAAGTATGGCATAAGTTATTAAAAACATGACGGATGCTCCTAGATAAACCAATAGAAGGTAGTGTAATATTTCAAGTGCTATCATAACTGTTGATTTTTGTTAACATTAAAATTGGTAAAATTCCAGGCCACTCCTCTATATAAAGCGGATAAATGCTCTTTATTAAATAAATATTTGATGGTATTTTTTGGAAGCGAAATCATAAAAAAATAAATCATTGCAAGTAAAAAAGTGATTCCATAACTATTTCTTCGCAAAAATAACACCCTATTTCTGTTAAGGTAGTAGGTTTTTAAAGGACTATTTTTTCCTGTAGAAATAGATTCTTTATGCAAGATTGCCGAGTTCGGTTGATAATAAATTGTATATCCTGCTTTCCTAACTCTTTCTGCAAAATCATATTCTTCATAATACAAAAAATAACCTTCATATAACAACCCTAATTCTTCTAAAACACTTTTTCGTATCATCATACAAGCGCCGTGAGGATAAAAGGTTTCTTTAACTTCATTGTATTGACCACTGTCCTTTTCTTTATCGCCGTCACTTCCAGCCCTTGACGTAATAGGGTTTAAAGCAGATGTTCCTGCATATTGGATAATATTATCTTCATAAAAATAAAGAATTTTTGAGCTTGCTATTGCTATTTTTTTATCAGATTCCATTAACTCCACTAAGCTATCTAGGAAGTCTGGTTTAACTTCAGTATCATTGTTTAACAGCAAGATATAATCTCCTTTTGCTTGTTTTAAAGCGATATTATTTCCCCCCGCAAAACCTAAATTTTTCTCACTTATTATTAATTGAACTTCTGGATACATTTCTTTAATAATAGATGGAGAGGTTGTAGGAGAGGCGTTATCTACAATTAATGTTTCAAAATTAGGATAAGTAACTTTTCGTAAAGAGGCTAACATTTCGCAAGTAACTGTGGGCTGATCGTAATTTACACTTACTATCGACACCAAGGGTTGTTGATATTTATTTTTCATAAATTTTGGTTTTTAGTTTAATTGCTGAATTGCCTTATAGATTTCTTGAACATTATTTTCCCAAGTATGACCTTTGGCAAAATTAATTCGCTGTTGCTGTTTCTCTGGACTGTTTTCTTTTAAGGCTTTCTCTATCAAATTAATATAATCTAATGCCGTTTGTCCTAAATAGACGTAATCTTTAAAGATTTCCATTGTTGGTGTTTGAGTAGCTACTGTAGGTTTTCCCATTGCTAAATACTCATCAATTTTCCTAGGGTAATTCCCTATAGTTAAATCATTAACTACTTGTGGATTCATGCAGACATCAAAATATTTAATATATGCTGGAAGTTCATCTCCACTTTTACTTCCTAAAAAATGAACATTGCTTATCTGGTGTAATTCACTATTTTTAAATGCATCGTCCTCTGGTCCAACTAAAATGATTTGCCAATCGGTTTTGGTTTTTGCTATTTCAACTAGCAAATTAATATTTAATCGCATTTCAGTTAAGAAGCCGATATAACCAATTTTAACGCCTTTAATTTTTGCTAGATCTGTAGGTTCCGCAACTTCATTTGGTTTAAAAAGTTCTAAATCACAACCTTGTCCAACATAGTAAGAGTTTGAATTAAATGGCTTAGCATAATCTCTTAAATAAGGTGAGTTTGAAACTACTAAATCGGCAGATTTTATGGTTTCCTTTTCTAATCTTGTACCGTGCTTTTTAAAATAATCTTGCGTGATTAAGTTGTCTCTAATATAATAAATGTATAGTTCAGGACTGAGTAACTCTTTCAGATAGACACCTCTAAACATAGAACTATCATTAAATAATATGTACTCTTCAAACCCTAATTGTTCAGTAATTCTTTGTATTTCAGAGGCTAATCTTTTTGTGTTTAGTTTATTAAAAAAATCAAATATTTTTTTATTTTTTAACCAATTAACGGACTCAAAAACTATTTTAGGGTAAAAAGACCAAAAGGCGTCACCCAACTTAATTAAACCGGAACTTTGACCTTTTAAGACAGATAGCCTTGTTAAATCATTTGGATCTGTAAAAGTCCATTTTAAAAATTTTTTTCTATCTAACGGGACGTTAACATAGATTACCTTGTTGTTTTTTGCTAATTCTGTTGCAATGTTTTTACAATTACTTCCTATGGATACATCCCATGATTGCATTCCTACAATGACTATGTTTTTTCTTTTAATCATAATTTTAGAGTTGTTGTAAATAAATATTTTCTATTTCCTTACACATCCTGTCAATAGTATAAGTTTGTAAAATAATCTCTCTAGATTTTTTTCCAAATTGAGCCATCTTAGCTTTGTCTTGGTGTAAATCAATAAATGCATTAGCTAAACTTTCATAATCCCCACAAGCAATTAAAATACCGTTTTCACCATCTTCAATTACTTCCTTAGAACCATCAACTCCTGTTGACACAATAGGCTTCTCCATTGTCATAGCTTCTAATAAACCAAGTGGTAAACCTTCCCATAATGAGGGTAAAGTATAAATATCGATAGTGCTTAACACATTAGGCATGTCTTGTCTAAAGTCCGACCATACAATCATGTCTTCAATATCTAACTCTTTAACTAAGGCTTTCACATCTGCCAATAAATCTCCATTTCCCATTAAAAGGAATACGATATCGTTTGTTTTATCTTTTACTTTTCTAATGGCTCTAATTAAAGTTAAAGGATCTTTTTGGACGGTCATTCTAACTAAAAAACCTACAATAGTTTTATTTTCTGGTAAACCGAGTTCTTTCTGTAGATTTAGTAATTTTTTTGAAGGATTAAATTTTTCAGTATCAACGCCATTATAAACGACCTGGGAGTTACTCATTCCAAATAGATTAATTCCATCTTTTTGATTACTACGTGAAACAGTAATAGTAACATCTGCTTTTTTTGTTAAGAAACTTTCACTTTTAATTTTCAACATTTTAATCCATGGATTTTGATTTTGATGAAAAGACCATCCATGAACTGTATAGATTATTGGTAACCCTAATTTTTTTGCGGCCCAAAAAACATTAGAATTTGCTCGTGTACCATGTGCATGAACAATATCAATTTCATGGTCAATCATAAATTGCTTCACTTTACCCCAAACTCTTACATCATAGGGTATTTCTGTGTAAATTACGTGAGCATCAATACCAAGATATTTTACTCTTTCAACCATCGGACCTTCTGTAAAAGATAACACAATTGGCTCAAATTTTGATTTATCAATATTGGTTATTAAATCTAGAACATGCGTTTCTCCTCCTCCAATTTTTCCCTGACGAATGGTTTCTAGTATTTTAATTTTTTTTATCATTGTTTTTTTTCAGTCTCTTTATCTCGTTGATTTCTTAAAACAGATTTTAACATTTGCAGATTTACAAATGACTCAGGGGAATTTCATGAAATTGTAAATCTTTAATTTTACTGTTAGTATCTGTTTCAATATACTTCGCTTGGATAAATATTAACTAGTATGATGTCTTTACTTTATTATAAGTTGTTTTTTTTGGATTGTTCTGAATGAATCAGTTCGTAAAGTTTTAGATAGTCTTTTGCCATATTGAGCCAAGAGAATTGTTTACTCCGCTCTAAACCCTTGTGGGAAAGAGATTTTCTATATGCTTCGTTATTCATTATTTCTATAAGCCCTTGAGTGATTTCTTCTGGATTGAATGGGTTGACTATGTGTGCTGCTCCACCAGAAACTTCTGGCATAGATGATGTATTTGATGTAATAACAGGTACATTACAAGACATTGCTTCTAGCATTGGAATACCAAAACTTTCCCTAAGCGATGGATATAAAAAGACGTCACACTGCGAATATATCGCCGGTAAATCAGTGTTTACAACATACCCTGTTAAAATAATCTGGTCTATAAGTTTAGGGTCATTTATTTCAATTAGAAGTTTATTAAGTTCTATTGTATCATAATCTAGCATAACTAGCTTGTGATTAGAATCTGTTTGTTTTAAGTAATCTGAAAAGGCCTTTAGTACTCCTTTCGTGTTCTTTTTAGGATCTGTATTTCCCAAGAAAAAGAAATATTTTTCTGGTAAGTTGTATTTTTCTTTCACCCGTTTAATTTCTTCTGTATTGGAAACAGGTTTAAAATGTTCGCTTACCCCATTATAAATAGCACCGAGCTTATGATCATCTTTGAGTCCGAAGAACTCACTGATTCTATTTTTCTCAAAATTAGAAACTGTAATTACTTTTTTACTTTTCTTAACTACGTGAGGCACTATTAATTTTCGGTATATATTTCCAAATTTTTGATAAGTGCTTGCGCTACTATTCAGTATCGTAAAATAACTACTTTCCATATAAATGATGTCATGGAGAATAGTAATTAAAGGAATGTCAGTAAAAAAGGGTGCTGTATTACTAGTACAATGTAATAGGTCGCAACCGTATTTTTTTGCGGCTTTAGGTAATGCAATTTGTTCCCAAGTAGGGTAGGGGCCTCCATCTAACTCTATGATTTTAAAATTTGATGTTTCTTTAATTACTGAATTACCCTCATCTGGTTTTACAAAGATGAAGTATTCATTTTTTTGATCTATGATTTGAAGATTTTTAATAAGCTCCAAAGCAACCATGTCCATGCCATGTTTTTTTTTACGAAAAATGCGCTGACCTTCTATTCCTATTTTCATAATATATTTAAGAGTTGCTTAATTAAAATTAAAAAAAGTGAATGATTTTAAATTTTTTATTTTTAAAGTATTTTTGACAAATACTCTTTTGGATCTCTTTCGAAAATTTGCGGGTTTGTCATTATTGCCATAGAAGCATAAATCAATAAAGAGGTCGGCATTTGACCTAACACTTCATTACCGTATGATGCGACCATGATTCCGGCCATTCCTGAAATTAACGCACTCATTTTTAACTTTGTTATTGGATCCCGAATTCTGAACATAACCTTAAAAGACGCCATCCCTATAACATAAAATAAAATAATTAGATGTAATGTTAATCCAATAATACCCATCTCTGCCCAAATCATAACGTACCAGCTATCAGTAGCAACATTAGAAAGGAATGCGTTTGGTAAAAATCGCTGAGCCTTATCACCAGCATGTCCAATACCACCTCCAAATGGCCTCGAGGCAAGGTAAACTTTTAGTTTTTCTTGATTTTTGAGTCTCACTTGTAATGAGGCATCATTCGGGTCAAACGCAGTCCTCATTCTTCTTATTTCGGCATTTCCATTGGCAATCATTGTAAATTTAAAAAATGCAAAAATCAGTACAATGAATATTATACCTGCGCCAAGCACTTTAATGTTTTTTCTTAAGATAAAATAGGTCATAAAACCTGCGAATGGTACACTTATAGCACCTCTTGTTCCTGATATCATCATTCCATATAAACCAAGAATTCCGACAGTAATAAAAAATAATCTAGGAAGCCCCTTTTTAGTCATAGAATATATTATAGCGACTACAGCTGAATAACCTTGATTTGCGCCAAAATTACCTGCGTCACTTAAAAATGAAAAAATCCTCAATTTACCAAATAAAACATGGGTTTGAGCAGCGCCTTCATCCAGCCAAGCTTGCTCTGCAGCATCAACTCCAAAAATCATCTGTCCCATTCCTTTTAGTGATGCAAGTATTGAAAACACACCCCATACGTATAGAAAACGATCTAATTTTTTATTAGTATTGATAAACATGAACGTAATAATAACAAAGAACAGGAAATAAAATCCAATGCTTCTGCCAGCAATCCATGCTTCTACACTTCGAGCCTCCGGATTTACAAGTTGTAGAATGCAGTATCCCAGCCATATAATCGCTAGGACTGTAACATCCTTGTTAGCTGGAGACCAGTCAACTCTTTCTCTAAATCGTGAAAAAATAAGAGCTAAAAAGGTTAAAAGCATAATCCCATCCATAGTAAAACCAAGGGGAAAACTTGTTTTTATGTAACGTGTTGCGCCAAGTAGAAGAAAATTAAGTCCAATGGCCGTATAAAACCCAATAATTGGATTTTTGAATAATATATAAAGATAAATAGGTGCAACCATGAGAGCCAGCGATAGGGCCACTCCTACAATCTCTAATTTTGCAAGTATTAGTGATATCGTCAATAATACAAATAATAGTAATAGCATAGCCTTAGGTTTAGCTAGGCTAGCAGAACCTGACATTCCATCAAAAGGGTTTAAATTATTACTTGTGTTCAATTTAATTTCTTATTTATTTTAAAAAAGGACTAAAGCGATTGTTAGTTGCTTTATTAATAATTTTTTTATAGAAAGTTATTCCGCTCGAGAATATTTCTCTATACGTCAAAGACAATTCTTTATTTAAAAAGTACATTCCCATCCAAATACCAATCAAAGTGAATATTATTGATGCTACTGCTACAATAATTAAAGATTTAAAAATAAAAATGGCAATAAAATCTCCAATTACATTTGCTAGCAACATGATAAATACTTTGATGGCATTAATTTTAGGTTTATTAATACTGTCTAAACCGACGCCTGTCATTCTATCAATAGGTAGTAATAATCCATAAATGGAAAATACTCTAACAATATCTACGACATTAAATCCGGTTATGGGATCCGTTTTTAAATACTGATGCCCACTTATGACAATAACAAAGAATTCAGCAAATACAAATGTGATCAAACTTATACCCACAAAAAGATAGGTTAAAGCTCCTGAATAGGTATAAAACAAGCTTTTTACTTCATCAATTTGATGATGTAAACTAGCTTTAGACATCTTAGGGAAAGCCGTAGCAACAAAACTTCGTAAAGGAATTTGTTGTAACTCTGTCAGTTTTAAAGGGATACTATAAAGTGCAACGGCAGCATTTCCCATTGGACTCAAACTAATAATTAAAGTATCAGCGCTTCGTAATAAGTTAGTTCCTATTAATGTAAAAGTGGTATACTTTCCAAAATCCAATAATGTTCTGTTGGTTGCTGAAGTTGCCTTTGAAATGTATTTTGTGCCATCCCATCCTAGAATTATTGTGATTAAAGAGGTGAAACCATTAATAATAATCAAAGCAATAACTAAATTATTTAAAGTCATTTCTGCAAAAAAGTAATTAAACAAAATCACAAGAAAAAATAACCCACTGTTAATTGCTTTTACTATTAAAATTTGTCCGTATTTTCTATCAGCCTGTAACACGACAAGTGCATTATTCCATGGTAGATTTAAAAATGCTAATAAAGGATACCACTTAAAGAACAAATGATAACCAGAATTACTAATTGTAGAATTAAAAAAAGTATTACAAAACATTAATATAATGGCTATCAAAATAGTCGCTCCTAGACCAATTAAAGCATTAGATCCTATTAGTTTAACCCTGGAAGAATCATTTGCGCCGGATAAAAACCTAATTAAGCCTGTATTGGTAATACCAAATCGAAACATTTCTACAAAAGAGCCTCCAGTTATAAATAATACCCATTCACCAAATACATCTAAAGATAAACTTCTTGCCAAAAAGGCAAAGCCAGCAATGCCTAAAATAGCAATAACAACATTTCCTGTTAATGACAGAAAATTATCTTCTTGTATTATTTTTTTTAACATTCTCATTAGTTAATTTAGATTTGATTTTTAGAAAAAAATTGAAAATTAAACATGGCTTTCATTTTTTTTCTAAAGTCGGTGCGCTTTTTTGGTAGGTCTCCTAATACTGATTCTATCTCATTTAAGTTTACTCCATTAACAATAATTCTTATTTTAGAATCTGACATATCTAATACATTTCTTGTGGCAGATACGTCCGCTTCAGACCAGACTCTATTAGAACGGCACACAAGAATTCCTAAATCTGCGTGGGTCATTAAATCTGCGGGATAATTATTATATATCAGGGCAGGTAATTCGATAATTACAAAATCAGGATTGTAATTGAGAGAAATATTATTTTGTTTAAGTATGTCGACATAGCTTGTTGCTTCATAATATAGAGGATCTATTTTATAGGAGTAGTACTCTGTACTGTCTAAATAAGTAGCAACCTCATCTAGAAAAGGATTGTTTAGGTCGATTCTAGGGTCTGGGTAACCAAGAAGTTTATTAATAATGGGAAATTTCCTTTGCTGCACAATAGGTTTTTGCTTATTATCATAATTTAGCATCAGTACTTTTTTACCTTCTTGTTTTAGTGTTTTGGCTATGTTTCCAGCTAAAACAGTTTTTCCTTCCATTTTTTGGGTACTAAATACCACTATGGTTTTTACCGGGTTTCCAGATAAATTTGATCCTGTATATTGTAATATGTTTTGAGTAATTATCTCAATTAACCTTTGTTGAATAAACGGTAAATCAATACTTCGTGGATTTAAAATCATTTTTGGCATCATGCCTAATGCTGGTAATCCTATTATTTTACTAGCTATGGTTGCATTTTTCAGTGTGTCATCAAAATATTCCATTATAAATATTATTGCCAAAATTAAAATACCACCTAAAATTGCTGCAGCAATAATTAGTATAGTGCGCTTTGTCGGATTAGGTGATAAAGGATAATACGGTAGGTCAATTGTTTTTATATTTGAAGACATTTCATTGTCCTGCAATTTAAGTTTGGCTAAATTAAGTCCATGAAGAATTTCTAAGTAGCCTTGTTCTGATACTGAAATCTCACGTTCGATTCTTTTTATAGTAGCTCCAGCTGGGGCATATTTTGCATATTTTTCTTGAAAGTCATCATACTGACCGCTCATTGTTTTAATAGTTGCTTTTAGGTTTTCAGCTTCTACTACGTTATTCATCCAGTCTGGAAGTACTTTAGAGACTGGTAAACCATCTAGTGTGTTTTGATAGGAATACAATTCATCAACACTTCTTCTAATATCATTAGTTAAGTTCTCAGTTTGTTTTTTTAGCTCAGCCAATTTGATAACAACTTCTTTATTATTTTTTGATCCTATTTCAGATTGAGTTACAGCTACTTTAAAATTAAGATCGCCTAATTGCTTCTTTTTTTCAAGAACATTATCACTCTTTTCTTGTATAACATCTTGTATTTTTAACTTTTCTTCTAATCTTTTTGTTCCGGCTTGAACCCCTGCTAATTCTGCTGTTTTCTTTTTGAAGTCTACTTCCATATCTTCCTTAACAACCGCTACCGCTTTACTCTGCTCATAATAGTTAATAATATTTGCACCTTTGTTAAATTCAAGAAGTTTATCTTCCCCTTCTTTCAATTTTTGTCTGGCAGTTTCTAGTTCTCCTTCAAAATACTTAACTACATCGTCGGACCTATTTTCTTTGATGTATTTGTAATTTTTTATGCAAACTTGGCTATAGATCGCAAGGGTTTGTTGGCAAATACCGGGGTCGTTAGCTGTATAAGATAAATTGATTAAATCACTATTTGATATTCTAAAGGCTTCAATTTTTGAAATAGCTTTTAGAGAATAATGTTTATCATTATCATAATTAAGTAATTCATACACGAAATTGTGACTACTGCTTTTCATCAATAGAGTTAAATTTCGAACTGTTTTTTCATAATTATTTCGATTAATTTCTGGAGGAAATAGTGAGTTTTCGTGTTCAGATAATATTTTAGAATTAGAATCTACATTCTTACCTTTCTCAACATAATTGTACAAATTTGCTGGAATTTTATTTTTTAATTCATCGTAAAATGTTTTAGATATGTACTTCGGGTTTGCTTCGGGCAACATTAAGTGTAGCGCTAATAAACGGATTGCAACTTCTTCTTGAGTTTCTCTTGATTCGATAATATTTATTAAATTATCAAAAGCGGTATTCGTAGCTTGATAATTAAACGTCTTATCCATTTCTATTGATGAGCCCGATGCAAGACCAGTATATAGAATGGTTTGTGACGAGTACTCAAAAGAAGGATTCATGGTAAGCAATATAACCATAGTAGCAAGGAGCAATGGAACCACTATTAATAGAATCAAATGCTTTAATATTAATCTTACAAAATCAATTACTGTCATCTCTTTAATTTGAATTAAATACAAAACCGGCCATATCTTCTAAAAGTTTTTTCGCTATAATAAATTCAGACACGGCAGATTCATAATCAGCCTCCACATTTGAGGCTATACTTGTGATTCTTACAAATTCTGCAACCGGGACTATACCATTGCGAAATTCCTTTTCGACCATTTCCATATTTACTTTATTATCTCCTAAAGACTTGGATTTTATTTTAAGTATTTTTTGTTTTAAAACTAAGTCTTGGTACATTTTAATGACAGTTTGTCTAACTTCATCCTCTTGAAACTGCGCCATACTCTTCGCCGCATCAACCTCTAATCTAGCTAGGCCTACTTGATTCTTTCGATTTATGAAATCAAAAACTGGAATCTTAAGATAAACCCCTACGCTATAATTAAATTGTGTTGTGGTGGTTAAAGCAGAAGTACTTCCTGTCGCATTCGCATTCGTTGAAAAATTATTGAGATTTCCATATCCCATATCTGTTTGAACACCCATATTTTTTGTCCAATAAATACGTTCTGTTGCTAAAGTTGACTCTTTCACCCCGATTTCTTGATTTCTAAATTTGATCATCGCGTTGCGTTTTAAAACTGAATCGATAACAATCTTAATAGGCGGTAGCGTAATATTATCCCTATTTTCAATATCAGTCGATTGTGATTTTACAATGTTAATCGAAAACACCGTAATAGCTAAAATCAATATTATCTTTAATGTATTTTTCATGTTGTTTTATGCCTAAATCCTATTTTTTAAACGGAACCTTTTTGAAGCAATGCAGGAATGGTTCTTAAAATGAGCTTGATATCATACCAAAATGAATAATTATCACCCTTGAATTGGTCTGCATAATCATTGTCAAGACGCATTCTCTCTTCTTCAGACATTTTTCCGCCTTTTCCTCTTAATTCCACCTGCCATAAGCCAGTAATTCCTGGAGGTGCTAAAAATCTTTTTGAGATTTCATCTCCGGTAATCAATTCTGCTTCATATACGGGTAATGGTCTGTTGCCCACAATTGACATATCGCCTTTTAACACATTTATTAATTGTGGCAATTCATCTATACTGGTGTTTCTAATAAATTTCCCCACTTTCGTTACACGAGGGTCGTCGATAATTTTCACAAATGTTGAATTGTTTTTTGCAGCTTCTTGTTTTTGAATGTTGTACCAGTAATCACAAATTACGTGAGTGTCGATATACATCAAAGGAGAGCAAGATTCGCTTGGTGCTAGGGTACTGCACCTAGGGCATGGCTCTTCAAGTGGATTAGTAGTAGAAACTGTTTCTTCTTTTTTGTACTGATTTTTTTCTAATGCTAATTTTTTCAACAATTCGTCAGAACCAGTGCGCATTGATCTTAATTTATAAAAATCAAAAGTTTTACGTCCAACTCTTTTTGATATGTAATACACTTTACCTTTTGATTCTAAACGGATAGCTAGTATGACCAATAACAAGAATGGTGAAGCGACTAAAAGGACAGAAGAAGCAACAAAAATATCGAAAATACGTTTAGATAGCGGCATTTTATACGCTTCTTCAATTGGCTTTTGCTGTACATTTAAAGTAGTATGTTTTTTGTTAGCGCAAAGAAATGCCGTTCTATTTAAAATAGCAAGAGGTTCTGATACTGATGTTACATAAAAGTCATCAATTTGTTTTTTGAACGCTAATTTGTAAAGATCAACGTTGAATTCTTTAGATAATAATACAAACGGAATTGTATCAAACGAGCTGTTTTCTCTCATCCAATCAAAAAGGAATATACCGTTGTTTCCTGGAAGATTATAATCACAAATAATGGCATCTGGTTGCTTATTATTTTCAAGATAATTAGTGACCTTAACACTATTTTCTAAGGTGATTATATTCCATTTATTGTGCTGCTGCGAAACATCAAAATAGGATGGGTTATTTCCGATGTATAAAATAGTAAGAATTGGATCCATGTTAATAAGGTCTTTAAATTCGGTTGTAATTCTAGTTGGTAGTTTTTTTACCACTCTATCGCATAGTGAATGGGATACAAGTTTTTCTTTACCAGTTCATCTAGTTCTTCAGGATTAAAAGGTTTTGTAAGATAATCTTGCGCGCCTAGTTTATAACATTTTATGCGTTCCTTACTTTCTGATTTTCCCGATAGCATGATGCATGGTGTATGCTTTGTAAAACCACGTTGACGCAGTTCTGTTAAAAATTCATAACCATCCATTTTTTCCATTTGAATATCACTAATAATTAAGTCAGGGATATTGTCGTCTAGCCATAGTAAAGCATCAAGTCCATTATTCATTGATACAACCTCGTAATTTTTTGAAAGGAAATTTTCTAATAGAAGACAAATGCTCATTTCATCATCTAAAACTAATATTTTTTTCTTCATAATTTCTTCTTTTAAGTTTTAAAAACCATTTTAAGCTTTATCTTCTATTTAGATGATAGATTTAAAGAAGGCTATAGTTTTTAGTAAGCCTTCTTCAAGGTCTATCTTAGGTGACCATTCTAGTTCTTTTTTTAGCTAATGAAATATCGAGTTACCGCTGCATTGTTTAGCGGGCGGGTAAAGTTTGATAGATTATTTTTGATTTAGAGCCACTGAGTTTTCTAGACATCGTTTAAGATTTTAATTCCAAACTATCTTTTGTCGTATCTATACCTATACAAAAGTAATCAAAGCCACTTTCTTTCATTTCTTCTCTATCGTAAATATTACGACCATCAAAAATGGCGGGTGTACTAAGTAATTTTTGAACAATTTTTAGATTTGGAAATTTGAATTCTGGCCATTCTGTAAGTATGGCTAGACAGTCAGCATCAATCAGTGTCTCATATTGATCTTCACAGTAGGAGATGGTATCGCCAAAATGATGTTTAGCTTCTTTAATTGCAATTGGGTCATATGCTTTAACTATGGCGCCAGCTTCTAATAAATGTTTAATAATATACAATGAAGGAGCTTCTCGCATATCATCAGTTTGCGGTTTAAAGGAAAGACCCCATAGTGCAATCGTTTTGCCTTTAACATCTCCTTTAAAATACTTCATGATTTTAGTGAAAAGCACTAGTTTTTGATCATTATTTACGGCTTCGACTGCCTTAAGTACTCGTAATTCATAATTATGTTCGCTGGCTGTTCTAATTAAAGCTTGAACATCTTTTGGAAAGCAAGAACCACCATAACCAATACCTGGATATATAAATTTGTGTCCAATACGAGAATCTGAACCAATACCTTTTCGTACTTTATTTATGTCTGCGCCAACAATTTCGCAAAGGTTTGCAATGTCATTTATAAAACTGATTTTCGCAGCTAGCATGGCATTTGCGGCATACTTAGTCATTTCGGCTGAAATGATATCCATAAATATCACAGGATGACCATTAAGGGTGAAAGGCTTGTATAGGCTTTTCATTAAGTCTTCCGCTCTTGCACTTTCTAGACCCACTACAATTCTATCTGGTTTTAGGAAGTCATCAATAGCCGCTCCTTCTTTTAAGAACTCAGGATTTGAGGCTACGTCAAATTCTATTTGTACATTTCGTTTATCTAATTCTTCTTGTAATGCTTTTTTTACTTTTTGAGAAGTACCTACTGGAACTGTACTTTTTGTAACCACTAACATATAATCGTTGATGTGTTTCCCGCAATCTCTCGCGACAGATAAGACGTACTTTAAGTCTGCACTACCATCTTCATCTGGTGGGGTTCCTACAGAAATAAATAGAACTTCAGAATCTACTAAAGCCGCTGCAATATCAGTAGTGAAACTTAAGCGCCCTTTTTTCATGTTTCGGGTGATCATTTCTTCTAAGCCCGGCTCATAAATAGGGATAACACCTTTATTTAAGTTGTCTATTTTAGCGCGGTCTATATCTACACACGTAACATCAATACCAACTTCGGAAAAACACGCACCAGTCACTAGTCCCACGTATCCACTTCCAACAATTACAATTTTCATACTATTTAGGTTTTTATAGGTTGTCAAGCAATATTTAACTTTTAAAATTGGAACTAAAATCTAAAAATTAAATACTTGGTTTATAATCGCAGCGTTATTACAATAATAGCATGGATTTATTATTCAAATATAATACAAAAACAACACGAACATCGATTAAGCGCAAAAAACATCGATTAAATGCAATACGTTGTTTGCGTTTACCAAATTTTTAGTGATATTGAGTTGAAATTACAATAAAAGCGTACATAAACTTGAAATAGTTTTTGGGAATTATTTGATATTGTAATGTCGGTAATCTGCTATTCGAATAATTTTTTAATTAGTTACAACTGAAAGTGAAGTTTTTAAAAACTATCATAATCTGAAAGCAGATCAACAAATTAAGTTTAAGAAGAAAACAAAGTGATTTTGGAAATATTTTTAGACGTAGGATAACCTAAACTGCATTTAAAAATAGAACTATTGTATTTATTAGCACATAATTGGGTTTTTTGTGATCCAATGTATTTTATTTTAAAGTTGCTTAATTTTGAAGAAGCTGCAATGCGATAAAATTTTATTAAGATAAATAATTTCTAGAGCTCATTTAAAAAACGAGTCATGGTGTCTAAGATCTCAGTAAACTTTTCGTGAAGATTATTGTTATCCTCATTTAAGTTTAATTCATGCTGATTCGCTAGTGCATAACTAACTTCAAGCCCTAAGAGACTAATTTTATGTTTAATTTTATGTACATTGTTTGCAGCTAAATCGAATTTTTTCGCTTGGATATTTTTTAAATAGACATCTCTTTCTTCAGGGAATTCCTTTTTTAAAACGGTAAGTATTTTTTCTTCAAAAGCTTTATCTCCTTCTGTAAAGCTGTTTAAATAAGAGAAATTTGGTTCTTCCATAATTATTTATTGCTGATTAAATAAAACAGTATTCTAATCTAGACTTGCAATTATAGCCAAATCTTAACTCTATAGAATTAGATGTTTTTTATAACTATAAAACGGCTAAAAGCAAATCAAGAAATAGGCCTTTAAGCCTTAAAAAAATTTGCAGAACATACTGTTTAATGATGTAATCTATTTTCTATTAATATTATTTTTTCCTTTATTTTTTTCCTTTAAAACAGATCTCTCCGAAAAATAGGATCTAAGGTGATAAAACAGTTTTTTTTATATTATTCCTTTTTCTTTCATTTCGATAATTACATCTGAAGCATTTTTAAACGTAGGTGGCTGTTCTATAATGCTTCCTACTCTTTTTTTGTTCAGCTTAAAAGTAATGTCGTTTTCTGTAGTGAATAAAAGGGCTGTCAAAAACGGATTGTTCATATAAGGTGCTAGTACGATAAAGGCTTCGTCAATGGTATGAAAACTTTCTATTTCCTCTGTTTTGTACTTTGCGCTAAGTGAAAGACTAAAAACGTCATCTTCCAATAACACAGGACGAACATAAATGTTTTTCAGTTCTGTATCACCTATGGTCTTCGCCAAAGTTAATTTGGCATAAGTTCCGTTTTGAATACTTTCTTTAACTTTTTCCCAAAATTGAACGAATACGGGTTGGAATGACATAAAATTATTTTTTAACTGTTGAATGATTCTCAGATTGAGTTTGCAAAATTAAGATTTGTATGTCTAAATAGCGGTCTAATATTAGAAAAGTTTGTTTTCTGTGTATAATATCATCTAACATTTAAATACTAAATGAAGTAAAACAGCAGATTCACTAATCTTGTGACTAGTGAATCTGCTGTTAAAAGTTATTTTGATGTAAAGGAATGTTTAGTTATTCTCCTGTAAATACGGCTTTTCTTTTTTCTAAGAAAGCGGTTGTTCCTTCTTTAAAATCTTCGGTACCAAAACATTTCCCGAAAGATTTTATTTCCGTTTCAAAACCATTTTCACCGTCTTTGTAATTAGCATTTATTGCTTTTATAGCTTTGCTGATTGCCAATGGAGAGTTTCTCATGATTTTTTGTGCTACTCCATTACAGAATTCTAAAAGCTCTGCTTGTGGCACCACATGGTTTACTAACCCATTTCTGTAGGCTTCGTCAGCAGTTATCATACCAGCAGTCATAATCATTTCCATGGCACGACCCTTACCTATTAACTGTGGTAAGCGTTGTGTTCCACCATATCCAGGAATAACTCCTAAAGACACTTCTGGCAAGCCCATTTTAGCATTATCTGAAGCGATTCTAAAGTGACAGGCCATGGCTAATTCTAATCCTCCTCCAAGTGCAAATCCGTTAACGGCAGCAATAACTGGGATTTTTAGATTTTCAACAAAATTAAATAAAATGTCTTGTCCTTGGGCAGCTAATTGAACGCCTTCCTCCACTGAAAAATCAGCAAATTCAGCAATGTCAGCTCCCGCCACGAATGCTTTTTCACCGCTTCCGGTTAGAATTACCACTCTGGTTTCGTAATTTTTTTCCAACTCCTGAAATGCCTGGTGCAGTTCTTGAATCGTGACTGTATTTAGGGCATTTAGTTTTGTAGGGCGGTTTATAGTTATTGTTGCAATACTGTTTTCTTTTGCAACTAGAATGTTAGTGTAGCTCATTTTAGTAATTTAAGAGTTAATTATAGGAAGAGACACCGTAAAACGAGTTCCTTTTCCATATTCTGTATCAAAGGTAATTGTTCCCTTGTAATTTTCAATTATGTTTTTGATAATACCCAAGCCTAATCCCATTCCGCTGTTTTTAGTGGTGAATTTGGGTTCGAAAATACGACTAATATCTTCAGGCTTGATTCCGATTCCATTGTCTTCTACGATTATTAACACGTTGTTGAGGTCTTTTTTTACGGCGACAAAAACGGTTTTGTTTTCCTGATGTTCGGGTATTGATTGAATGGCGTTTTTAACCAAATTGGTAATGATTCGAATCAATTGTGTGCGGTCTATTTTTGAAATAATTTCAGGAGATTCACTTTCAAAGACAATGTGTTCGTCATTGAAGATATCTAATGACAACTCAACGACTTCCACTACATTCAGCGTTTCATTTTGCTGCGCGGGCATAGAAGCAAAATTAGAAAAAGCAGATGCAACGGCATTCATCGTGTCGATTTGCTGAATCAGCGTTTCCGAGTAATCTTTCATTTTTTGTATGATGTCAGGATCTTCAGGATTGAATTTTCTTTCGAAGCTTTGTACCGTCAAACGCATTGGAGTCAATGGATTTTTAATCTCATGTGCTACCTGTTTTGCCATTTCGCGCCAAGCTTCTTCTCTTTCACTTTGCGCTAATTTTACCGCACTTATCTCGAGTTCTTCCACCATTCGATTATAAGATTTAATCAGTAAGTTTATTTCTTTACTGCTCGCTTCTAATACTATTTTTTTATTTTTTTGGCTTAAGCTAGTTTCATTTATTCGGTCTGAAATTGTTTTCAGTGACTTTGTGATGTAAGTTGAAAGAACATAAGCCAGTCCAAAGGCCACAATTAACATGAAAGTATAGACCTGTCCTAAACGGATTAAAAAACTGTGTAGTTCCTTTTCATAAAAACCGTCATCCTCGAGATAAGGTAAGTTTAAAACACCCAATGGTTTGAATTTGTCATCTTTTATTTGGGTAAAAGAAGATCTGTTTTTTACGCCGTTTATGGTTTTAATGTCAACATATCGTTTTTCGATCGAAGAACGAACCAGTTTTAATATGTATTTTGGAATGGGAGGCGAAACTTTATCAACGGAAAAAGATTCTTTGGAGGATTTTAACAGCTTCCCTTCCAGGCTGTAAATATTTATTTCAATATTGTGAATGTGGGCTAGTTCATGAATTTTATCCTTGAAAATTAAATCCAGATTTTCAGTAGTTAAAGGGTAGGTTGTTGTCGAAAGAACGTAATTAATATGTTCTCTTACTGCGTTTTCTTTCCTTTCTAATCGCTCCTGATGGTATTCTTTGGCTTCGTTTTTAAATTGGATAATCGAGATGGAAGCTAATAAAACAGAGGCTACAATTATCAGTACGATCATCGAAAGAAAAATCCGAATTCGTAGCGATAACATCGATAATTTGAAATCTTTTAGCATTGTTCTGTTTTTAGTATTCGGTCTTTTAATTTGTTAACATTCAGACAAACTGAACACTAAAAGACTGATCACTGATCGCTGTTCTTCTCGCGTATTTTTTTATAAAACTTAAAACCTAACATTATAGTAATTGAAAACAGGAAAATTCCAGCAACTCCGTAAATCCAATTGACGGCATTTTTTAAGACGACTAAAAAAACGACTGCAAAAAGAATAATGGTAGCGCCTTCATTCCATAAGCGCATAAAATTAGTTGTGTATTTAACTTGGTCGTTTTGTAATTGCTTAAATATTTGATGGCACTTACCATGGTACAAATACAACACAAATACGAAGCCAAGTTTTACATGCATCCAAGGCATTT
The DNA here is from genome assembly GCF_041431375.1 of Flavobacterium sp. Arc3. Classification (NCBI taxonomy): domain Bacteria; kingdom Pseudomonadati; phylum Bacteroidota; class Flavobacteriia; order Flavobacteriales; family Flavobacteriaceae; genus Flavobacterium; species Flavobacterium sp. Arc3. The sequence goes on from NZ_JASMRI010000007.1 coordinate 151,008, forward strand.
GCAACCAAGACTTTCCTAAATCAGTAAAAAATAGCATCCAAAAAGCAAAAATACTCGCTAGAATCGCCGAAGGCCAAGTGATAATATACCACAAACGATACGTCATTATTTTATATTGCTTTTGTAAAATTTCTTTTTCAGGTGACGGTTTGTCTGCCGCTTCTATTTGGTAAACAAATAAACGAACGATATAAAATAATCCTGAAAACCAGGTGATTACGAAGATGAGGTGTAGGGATTTGAGGTAGTTATAATATTCCATCGATAGTTTTAGTCAATTTTGTATTCATTTCTTTTTTTAGAAAATAACCTGTTAGCATCGTTGACAATACATCAGCAATAGGGAAGGAGACCCACACCCCAAAAATACCGAAAAAATTCGGTAGTATGAGAACTAAAGGAATTAGGAAAAATCCTTGTTTACTGAGCGTTAGTAATAATGCTTTTTTAGCTTTTCCTGCTGCTTGAAAATAGGCTGCGCCAATTAATTGGATGGCAATAATAGGAGAAGCGGCAAATACCCAACGCAATGCATTAGGTGTTTCTGCAATAACTGTAGGGTCAGTAGTAAAAATGGCGACTATTGGTGTGGCATAATAGAGAATAACAACAAAAATTAAAGAAGCCAATAGAGCCGCATATTTTATTGATATTTGAATGCTTTCTTTTACTCTTTCATAATTATGGGCTCCATAATTATAACCTGCAATGGGGATAAAGCCTTGGGTGATTCCAAGAATAGGGAATAGGGCAAACATCAACATTCTACTGATTATTCCGTAAACGGCAATGGAATGTTCGCCACCATACGAGTATAAAGTATGGTTAAGAATAATGGCTAAAACACCTATTACTCCTTGTCTTGAGAAAGTTACGGAACTTAGCTCGGTAATTTCTTTAATGATGGGTAAGTGTAATTTAAAATGTCTCGCTTTTAGTTTCAATTCGCTTTTGTACACAAAAAACCAAAGCACGAAAAGGAAGCACATAAAGTAGGAAATGGAGGTTGCTAGTGCTGCTCCAAACATTCCTAATCCCATCACTTTTATAAAAATAATGTCTAAAATAATATTAACAAAAGCGGGAATAATCATGGCGACCATAGCAAATTTAGCTTTGCCTTCTGCTCTTATAATATTATTTCCCATCATACAAAGGGCAAGGAAGGGTACTGAATAAATGATAGGTGAGAAAAATTCAGTCGCCGGTTTAATAATAGCTCCTTTTGCACCAAAAATAAGTAGCATATCAGCACTAAAAAAGATGCCTACTATTACAAAAAGTGATGCTAAAATAAAGGTCATCATAATTTGATTGGCAAAAGTGGTTTTCGCTTTTTCGTATTTTTTAGCGCCTAAAGCCCTCGAAAGTACAGAGCCACCACCCACTCCAATAGCCATACCTAATGAGGATATCAGGAACGTTATTGGTAAGACTACTGTTACGGCCGCAATAGCTAGCGAACCGATCCACTGTCCTACAAATATTGTGTCAATAAGAATATTGACGGACATAAACAAAATCCCAATAGAGGCAGGCAAGGCCTGTTTCATCAAGAGTTTTTTTATATCCTGGGTTCCTAATTCCTCGGCTGAAACTGCCATTTATGCAATCGTTTTTTCAACAGCAACCCATTCGGTAATCCAGTTGCTTACGGTATTGCACCAGGCATCGCTATCGTTCAAGCAAGGAATTGCCAAGAACTCTTCGCCACCATGTGCCTTGAATTCGTGGTTAGCTTCCATCGCGATTTCTTCTAATGTCTCTAAACAATCAGATACAAAAGCAGGGGTTACCACTGCTAATTTTTTAATTCCTTTTTCAGGCATTTTGTTTACTTCGACATCCGTGTAAGGCGTAAGCCATTTGTCACCTGCTAAACGGGATTGAAACGTTTGGCTGTATTTTCCTTCTGGAATACCTAATAGTTTAACGACCTGCTTCGTTGTTTCGTAACATTGGTGACGGTAACAAAATTCATGTGCTGGTGAGGGCGTATTGCAGCAAGATCCATCAATTTTACAATGTGATTTAGTAATATCCGTTTTGCGAATGTGACGTTCTGGAATTCCATGGTACGAAAACAATAGGTGGTCATAATCATAACCTTCCAAGTGCCCTTTTATTGAATCGGCAAGGTTTTGTAAATAGTCTGGTTTGTTATAAAAGGCAGGAACTATCGTAAATTTCATTTCCGGGAAATACTTTTTACGGTGTTCTTCAGCTAATTCTAATATCGTAGTGGTCGACGCCATAGCATGTTGTGGATACAAAGGAAAAAGCATCACCTCATTAACGCCTTGATCGTGTAGTTCTTGTAATCCTGACAAAAGCGAAGGGTTTCCATAACGCATAGCTAATGAAACGGGAACATTCACTAATTGTTTAACCTTAGCATGCATTCTTTTTGAGATCACGACAAGTGGAGAACCTTCATCCCACCATATTTTAGCGTAGGCTGCCGCTGATTTTTTAGGTCGTGTTTGCAAAATGATTCCGCGAACTAATAATGCTCTTAACAAAAACGGAACGTCAATTACGTATTTGTCCATTAAAAATTCGTCCAAATAAGGTTTTACATCTTTTGCAGTTGGACTTTCAGGAGAACCTAAGTTGACTAATAATACACCTTTCATAAATTATATCTTTTTATTATTATCATCGCTTCAGTTTTTTTGGTAAAAACCTTCGCATGCGAATCCCAAAACTTTGGGAGTGGAATCTTGTGGCAAAAGTAATTAAAGTTGGTTTTCTATAAATTACGATTAACTATTTTTTATTTATTGTTTAATATATAAAACCGATGATAAATTAAGTATTCGGATTTATGGACATTAAGTATTTCTTTGGCGTTGTGGCAAATTTCTTTTTGAAGGCAGCGATGAAATGACTTCCGGTGCTGTATCCTATTTTTAATCCTACCTCATTTACATTATAAGATCCACTGTCAAGTAACTTTCGAGCAAAATCCATTTTATAGTCGAATAGAAAACCATAAACAGTATCGCCATAAATTTGTTTGAAACCCATTTTTAGTTTCTTTAAATTTAAACCTATTTCATCTGCTAGTTCTTGTAATCCTGGCGGTTCAGCCATATTAGCAATAATGATTTCTTTGGCTTTTCTAATTTTCATTACATTGTCTTCATCGATCAAAAACGGACATTGTTCCGCATTAGGGTCTTCCGTTCGATTGAAATACAAACTCAATAATTCGTATCCTTTTCCTTTATAGTATAAATTTTTTATCGAAGGATGAAGGCTGTAGTGAAATAATTGTGACAATACAATTGCCATCGACGGACTTATATTTCCTTCGTTATAATATTTTTTATCTTTATTGTCTCCGCTCAAAAAAGTGATGTAATCTGCTTCTGTCGAAAATAAGGCGTGAAATTTCTTGATCGAAATAATTACTGAAATCACCCAAGAATTTGGTGCTAGTTCTAGATTTAGCGGTAACTCTTTTTGAGGATTATATAAAAGCAGTGATTTTTCTTCTTTCAATTCTAAGGCATAATTCCCTTGATTGAATATAAATTTAGCGCTTCCTTTTAATCCAAAATGAAACTGAATCAACCCACTGCTGACTTCCCGTTGGGCATTAAAGGATTCTGTGCTGTCATTCTGAAAACGAATTAGAGTAAAATCATCTTCTATTTTTATAATTTCTTGAGAACTCATAGCGATATTTTTTAATTTAAAACACGACGATTACAAACTCCTTTAGTTTAGAACGACTCTAAATAAGAACGGCTTGATAACTTGATTTCAGTACAAAACTAACTATTTTTGCATTAAAACAGACGATTAGAAATAAAAAAACATTCAGCGACACAAAAAGAACTTCTAGCGTTACTTTTATAAAGTCTATAGTGATAATTTTGTCTCACTTTTTGGAAAAGTATTTATATGGAAAATAATAACCTATCAAAGCATCAGTATTTTTACTCCGTTGGATTAAGCTATAAAAAAGCAGATGCCGAGATTAGAGGAAGATTTAGCTTAGATGCTTTAGCTAAAACACGTTTACTGGAACAAGCAAAGGAGGAAGGGATTGAAAGCTTAATCGTGACTTCTACTTGTAACCGTACTGAAATTTACGGATTTGCAGAACACCCTTTTCAATTAATAAAATTGATTTGTGAGAACAGTCAAGGAAGTGTTGAAGCATTTCAAAAAGTTGGTTTTGTATATAAAAATCAAGAAGCCATAAATCATATGTTTCGCGTAGGAACAGGTTTAGACAGCCAGATTCTTGGTGATTTTGAAATTATATCCCAAATAAGAACCAGTTTTAGCCAATCGAAAGCGTTAGGTCTTGCCAATAATTTCATGGAAAGATTAGTGAATGCGGTAATTCAGGCGAGTAAAAAAATAAAAACAGACACCGAGATAAGTTCCGGAGCCACTTCGGTTTCTTTTGCTTCCGTTCAATATATTATGAAGAACGTAGAAGACATTGGAAACAAGAATATTCTTTTGTTTGGAACTGGAAAAATTGGTAGAAATACCTGTGAAAATTTGGTTAAACATACCAAAAACGAACACATTACTCTAATCAACAGAACGAAAGATAAAGCAGAGAAGTTAGCAGGAAAACTGAACTTAATTGTAAAAGATTATTCAGAGTTACACCTCGAGTTGCAAAAAGCAGATGTTGTTGTTGTTGCTACTGGCGCCCAAAACCCTACGGTGGATAAAGCAATTTTAAATCTAAAAAAGCCTTTATTGATTTTGGATTTATCCATACCAAAAAATGTAAATGAAGATGTACAGGAATTAGATGGTGTTACTTTAATTCACATGGATTATTTATCTCAATTGACAGACGAGACTTTAGAAAACAGAAGAAATCATATTCCAGCTGCTGAGGCTATTATCGAAGAAATTAAAGAAGAGTTTAATGTTTGGACCAAAGGTCGAAAATTTGCTCCAACCATTCATGCGTTGAAAGATAAACTGAATGCTATTAAAAATTCGGAATTAGATTTTCAAAGTAGAAAAATTTCTGATTTTAATTTAGAACAGGCTGAAATTATCAGTGCTAGAATTATCCAAAAAATAACAACACACTTTGCGAACCATTTGAAAGATGATGATACCATGGTAGATGAAAGCATCGAATGGATTGAGAAAGTTTTTAAAATTGGTGCTGTAGCAAAATAGCTAAGAACTAGTTGAATGAAAAATTATAGTCATTTGTAAACTAGCATCTTTCAAAGGGAAAAAGTTATTTAAATTACTCTTAATGTATCTTAATTTCTTAATGGTTTAAAAAAATCAAATGGTTGATAATCATTTGTAAAAAGTAAAAATGGCAGATAAAATAATACGAATAGGAACACGCGATAGTGAACTCGCACTTTGGCAAGCACACACGGTAGAGAAAAAATTAAACGATTTAGGTTATAAAACTCAAATTGTATCGGTTAAATCGACCGGAGATATCATTCTTGATAAGCCACTATACGAATTAGGAATCACTGGAATTTTTACTAAAACATTAGATGTTGCTATGATAAATGGTACTGTGGATATTGCGGTGCACTCTATGAAAGACGTTCCTACGGCTTTGCCAAAAGGGATTGTTCAAGCAGCAGTTTTAGAAAGAGCAAATACCTTAGATATTTTAGTTCATAAAGGCAATCTTGATTTTCTTAATGAATCAGGTACTATTGCTACAGGAAGTTTGCGCCGTCAAGCGCAATGGTTAAATAAATATCCAACCCATAAAGTAGTTGATCTTCGCGGAAATGTAAATTTGCGTATGAAAAAACTCAACGAAGGAGACTGGAACGGAGCTGTTTTTGCTGCCGCTGGTTTAGAAAGAATCAACTTAAAACCAGAGAATTTCATTAATTTAGATTGGATGATTCCTGCTCCTGCACAAGGTGCTATGCTTGTTGTTGCCATGCAAGAAGATGCGTTTACACTTGATGCTTTGTCACAACTAAATGATATTGAAACTGAAATTGTAACTTATATAGAACGTCAGTTTCTAAAAACTTTAGAAGGGGGTTGTACGGCACCTATTGGGGCTTTGGCACGTTATAATGAAGAAGAAGATACCATTCATTTTCAGGGAGTTTTATTTTCGCTTGACGGAAAAGAAAAAATTGAAGTAGAAAAAATTGTTCCTATCGAAGAATGGAAAAAATTAGGTTTCTATGCTGCTCAAGAAGTCTTGAATAATGGAGGAGCAAAATTGATGACAGAAATTAAAAATAATTTGAAGAAATAATGAGCCAAACAAGTATTTTATCCACCAAAACATTGTCGGAAGAACAAAGGCAAGTATTTCTTGATGCTAATTTTGATCTATTAGAACAAGATTTTATCGAAATTAAAAACAATCTTTTTGAACTGAATAAAATCAACAATAATTTGATTTTTAGTAGCCAAAATGCTGTTTTAAGCTTGATGGAACAAACCGGTTGGGAAGTTCTAAAGACGAAACCTGTTTTTTGTGTAGGGATTAAAACCAAAGAATTGCTAGAAGCAAATGGTTTCACTGTGGATGTCTATTTAGACTACGCATCTGAATTAGCGGAGATAATCACGTTAATTTACAACAAAGAAAGCTATACTTTTTTGAGCGGGAATTTGCGCAAAGAGACTTTGCCAGAAGCATTAAAAAGCGCAGGAATAACTTTTAACGAAATCGAAGTTTATGAAACTAAGTTAGCGCCTTTCAAAATATCAGATCAGGAAAATTTTGACGGAATTCTATTTTTTAGTCCATCTGCTGTTGAAAGTTATTTGACAAACAATAAAATCAAGAATGAAGTTTGTTTTTGCGTAGGTAATACTACCGCAAAATCATTAGAATTAAATAAAGTTAAGAACATTGTAATTGCCGAAATACCAACAATCGAAGATGTAATTGTTGAAGTTATAACCTATTATAATACAGAAGAAAGCACTGAGCCATTAGATAAAATATAAAACATGATCAAGAACGACTTATTTTTAAGAGCATTAAAAGGAGAAACAGTACAGCGTCCGCCAGTATGGATGATGCGTCAAGCGGGTAGATATTTACCTGAATTTATCGCTTTGCGTGATAAATATGATTTTTTTACTCGTTGTCAAACTCCAGAATTAGCTGCCGAAATCACGGTTCAGCCTATTCGTAGAATTGCTCCAGATGCTGCCATTTTATTCTCGGATATCTTAGTGATTCCGCAAGCAATGGGAATTGATGTTGAAATGAAACCTAATTTCGGTCCATATTTACCAAATCCTATTCGTACGATTCAAGATGTCGAAAAAGTAATTGTTCCAGATGTTCATGAAACTTTAGGGTACGTCTTTGATGCGATTAAATTGACTAAAGAAATGTTGAATGATGAGGTACCATTAATTGGTTTCGCAGGTTCACCATGGACAATTATGTGTTACGCTGTCGAAGGACAGGGGTCTAAAAGCTTTGATAAAGCCAAAGGATTTTGTTTCTCACACCCAGAAGCAGCGCATGTTTTATTACAAAAGATCACTGATACCACTATTTTATACCTAAAAGAAAAAGTAAAATCGGGAGTAGATGCCGTTCAAATTTTTGACTCTTGGGGCGGAATGTTATCTCCAGTAGACTATCAAGAATTCTCTTGGAAATACATAAACCAGATCATTGAAGCTTTGGCCGATGATGCTCCGGTTATTGTTTTTGGAAAAGGATGTTGGTTTGCTTTAGGCGAAATGGGAAAAAGTAGAGCTTCTGCATTAGGAGTTGACTGGACTTGTTCTCCAAGAAATGCAAGATACCTTTCAGGAGGGAATATCACACTACAAGGAAATTTTGATCCATCTAGGTTGTTATCGCCAATTCCTGTTATCAAGAAAATGGTACACGAAATGATTGACGAATTCGGAAAAGACAAATACATCGTGAACTTAGGTCACGGAATTTTACCAAATATTCCTGTAGATCACGCTAAGGCGTTTATTGATGCAGTGAAAGAATATAACCAATAAAAAATGCTAAATAAAGGATTAAGAGACGAAAAGAAAGTAAAGATTGACACTATGTTAAGCACTTTACTTTCTTTGGTTTTTGTACCCAAATTTTGGAATATTGAAGACACCAGTTTAATTGATAATCAGCTTACTGATTTCGATTTAACAACGGAAATTATAGATCAAATTGAAGAAAAAGATTTGATTCAATTATTAGATAAGTACGAAATGGATTGGGAGCAAAAAGAACAATTTGCTGATTTTTTAGTGGGTTATTCTAAAGGAAGTCAGTTTGATTATATTCCGAAAGCAATTGCTGTTTATGAGCATATTCAAATAGATAGTAAGACGTTTTCATTCGAAATAATTAATAAGTTAGCTACGATAAAAGCAAATTTGTAATTAACTATAGCTGTCAGAATCTTATAGTAATAATGGACACTTAAATTACTTTTCTATATTTGTAATTAATAATTACCGTAAACATGACTGAAAAAGAACTACAAGATTATTTAAAGACTAACTACCCGCTTGAAAATGAAAAGTGTGAGTGGAAGGAATTTAAGTCGTTAAAAAGTGCTGTTTCAGGAAGAGCAGGTGACGATATTATTTCTTATGTTTCTGCAATTGCAAACATGCAAGGCGGTCATTTAGTTATTGGCATTCAAGATCAAACGAATGAAATTGTAGGTATTCAGGATTTTGGAGGTTATACAATTGAAGATATTAGGTTTAGAATTAATGGAAATATAACCAATCTAAATATTGAAGGATTTAGTGTTCAGGAATTCACTACTTCAGACACTAAAAAGGCAGTTTGGATTTTCCATATCCCAAAACATCAATTTAGATTACCTGTTTATGCTCATAAAAAAACGTGGCAGCGAATAGATGATAATTTAGTCGAAATGAAAAAAGCTCGGTTAGATGCTATTTTGACCCAAGTTCAAGTTAATGAAGATTGGTCTAAAGTAATTATTCAAGACGCTACTATTGAAGATTTAGATCAAGAGGCATTACAAAAAGCACGTATTGAATTTAAAAAAAGGAATCCTAAATACTTCAACGATGTTGATCATTGGAATGATGTTGATTTTCTAAATAAATCGAAACTTACAATTAAAGGAAAGATAACGAGAACTGCTTTAATTCTTTTGGGGAAAGAGGAATCGGAACACTATTTAGACTCTTCTGTTAAGATTAGATGGAATCTAAAAACTCTTGATAATCAAGATAAAGATTTTGAGATATTTTCAATTCCATTATTGTTATCAATAGATGAAGTTTTTAAGAAAATACGAAATCTAAAATACCGTTACCTACGTGACGGAACTTTATTTCCTGATGAAGTTTTGCGATATGAACCATATACTATCCGAGAGTCTATAAATAATGCTATTGCACATCAAGATTACTCTAAAGGTGCAAGAATTAACGTTGTTGAATTTGAAGATGATCATTTAGTATTTTCAAATTATGGCTCTTTTTTACCAAAGTCGGTAGAAGATGTTGTTTTAAATGACACTCCCGAAGAAGTGTACCGCAATCCTATTTTGGTTGAAGCAATGAAAAATTTAGATATGATTGAAACCCAAGGTGGTGGTATTCGAAAAATATTTAACTTTCAAAAACAACGATTTTTTCCACTTCCAGATTATAATTTTGATGACAATAAGGTAAAAGTGACTATAACGGGTAAAGTTTTAGATGAAAATTTTGCTAGAATTCTAATCAAAAACTCCAATTTGGGGTTAGACGAGATCATTTTGTTAGACAAAGTTCAAAAACATAAAGAAATAACAGAAATTGAATTCAAGCATCTTAAGAAAGCAAAATATATTGAAGGAAGGAGACCTAATATTTACTTATCTTATGATATTATTGAATCAACAAACGATGAAAATTTACAAGCTGAGTATTTAGCTAACCGTAGTTTTGACGATTCTCATTTTAAAGAGATGATACTTGAGTGCCTTAAAAGATGGGGGAAAACCAAGCGAGATAAAATTGATAACCTTATTATTCCAAAAATTTCCGCTGTCCTTTCAGATGATAAAAAGAAAAAGAAAGTAACAAATTTTCTTTCTGCATTAGGAAAAGAAGGTAGGATACAATGTCTTCCAGGATATTATTGGGAAATAATTTAGACACTTTTAAACACTTTTAGACACTTTTTTAGACACTTTTAAACACTTTTGCTTTAATATAATGAAAGAACAATTTTTTACCTACATACAAAACTTACAAGATACAATCGTCGCAGGACTTGAAGCCGTTGATGGTCAAGCCAAATTTAAAGAAGATTTATGGGAACGCCCAGAAGGGGGAGGAGGAAGAACCCGAGTAATCGAAAACGGTGCTGTTTTTGAAAAAGGCGGTGTAAATATCTCAGCTGTTCATGGGAAATTACCTGAAAGCATGCAAAAGCTATTTAACGTAGGCGAAGCTGATTTCTTTGCTTGTGGACTGAGTTTAGTTTTACATCCTAAAAGTCCAATGGTGCCTACGGTGCATGCCAACTGGCGCTATTTTGAAATGTACGATGAAAACAGGAAAGTGATTCAACAATGGTTTGGCGGTGGACAAGATTTAACACCTTATTATTTGTTTGAAGAAGACGCAATCCATTTTCACCAAACTTGTAAAACGGCATGTGACAAACACAATCCTGAATTTTATCCAAAATATAAAAAACAATGTGACGCCTATTTTTGGAACGCTCATCGCAATGAAGCACGCGGAATAGGTGGATTATTCTTTGACTACTGCAAAGCTACTGACGAAATGAGTATGGAAAACTGGTTTGACTTTGTATCTGAAGTTGGTAACAGTTTCCTTGAAGCTTATGTGCCGATTGTTGGAAAAAGAAAAAATTTAGCCTATACTCCGGAACAAAAAACTTGGCAGGAAATCCGTCGCGGTCGTTATGTGGAGTTTAATTTGGTTCACGACAAAGGGACTTTATTTGGCCTAAAAACTAACGGGAGAATCGAAAGCATCCTGATGAGTTTACCGCCACATGTACAATGGGTTTACGATCATCATGCGGAAGAAGGCAGTGAAGAAGAGAAATTAGTAAACGTATTGGAAAACCCGAGAGACTGGGTTTAAATTATTTTAAATTATTTAATTTTCATTAGCACTTTTTTTGTAAAAGCTCCATAGGAGCGCTATATTTATAGAAAAAAACATTCATGTTTAAAAGAACCCCGATGGGGTGATATATTGAATTCTTTGAGTTAAACATTTAAAAAAAAATGGCAAATACTTATACCCAAATATATCTTCATATTGTTTTTGCTGTTAAAGGCAGAGATAATCTAATTTCCAAAAATTGGAAAGATGAATTATATAAATATATCACAGGAATTGTTACAAATGAAGGTCAAAAATTAATTGCTATTAATGGAATGCCTGACCATATCCATATTTTGATTGGATTAAAACCTGACAAGTCGTTATCTGATATGGTTAGAGATGTTAAGGCTAATTCATCTCGTTTTATAAATGACAAGAAGTGGATAAATGGTAAATTTGAATGGCAAACTGGCTTTGGCGCTTTTTCATATAATCATTCTCAATTGACAAATGTTATCAATTATATACAAAATCAAGAAGAACATCATAAAAAGAAAACTTTCAAAGAAGAATATATAGAATTTTTAAAAGCATTTGATGTAGATTATAAAAACGAATATATATTTGAAGATGTTTTATAAAAACAACGTTTAAAGGTGCCACCCCTATGGGGTTCTTTTAAATAAAATTAATTTCCTATAAATATTACGCTCCTAAGGAGCTAAAAAAACAAAATATTATGTTTCCATTACACAGAGGTAGAAGATTACGTGTTAACGAATCAATGAGAAGTCTAGTTCGCGAGACTACTTTAAGTCCATCAGATTTTATGTTCCCTATGTTCATTGCAGAGGGGGAAAATGTAAAAATTGAAATTCCTTCAATGCCAGGAATCTTTCGTCGTTCGATTGATTTAACGGTTGAAGAAATCAAAGAACTGTTTGCTTTAGGTATTCGTGCGGTAAATATCTATGTAAAAGTAAGTGAAAACCTGAAAGACAATACTGGAAAAGAAGCTTGGAACAAAGACGGATTGATGCAAGAAGCTATTCGTGCAATCAAAACGGCTTGTCCTGAAATGATTGTGATGCCAGATGTAGCTTTAGATCCTTATTCTATTTATGGTCACGATGGAATCATTACAAACGGTGATGTAGAAAACGACTCAACAAACGAAGCTTTGGTAAAAATGGCAGTTTCACACGCTGAGGCTGGCGCCGACTTTGTTGCGCCATCTGACATGATGGACGGAAGGGTTTTACGTTTGCGTCAAGGTCTTGATGCTGCTGGTTTTCACAATGTGGGAATCATGAGTTATTCGGCTAAATACGCTTCGGCATTTTACGGGCCTTTTCGCGATGCTTTAGACAGCGCGCCAGTTGATAATAATGAAATTCCAAAAGATAAAAAAACATATCAAATGGACTATGCTAATCGTATTGAAGCCGTCAAGGAAGCCCTTTGGGATGTTGAGGAAGGTGCTGATATGGTAATGGTAAAGCCAGGAATTGCTTACTTAGACATTGTGCGTGAAGTAAAAAACGCGGTAAATGTTCCAGTAACTGTTTTTCACGTTTCAGGTGAATATGCAATGATCAAGGCCGCCGCCGAAAGAGGATGGTTAGACCACGACAAAACCATGATGGAGCAATTAATGTGCATCAAACGTGCTGGGGCAAGTTTAATTTCGACTTATTTTGCTAAAGAAGCAGCAATATTTTTAAACAAATAAAACTGACAATTATCATTTGATAAAAAATTTAAGTTGATTAACTTTGAGTTTAAACATTTCAAGTCATGAAAAAAATAATTTTTATTGCAATCGTATTACTAACATTCTCTTGTAAAGGAAAGGAAGAAGAATCTTTTGGTAAACAAGAACCAGCAACGGCTACAGAATCATCTTCTGAAGGAATGCCGGCAGTAGCGCAAACTCCAGAAGAACTTGGTGAAACAATATTTAACGGAAAAGGAACTTGTGCAACGTGTCACAAGATAGATTCCAAATTAATCGGGCCGAGCGTACAAGAGATAGCTGCGGTTTATAAAGCTAAAGGCGGAAATATAATTGCTTTCTTAAAAGATGATGCAAAACCATTGGTTGATCCATCTCAGTACGAAGTAATGAAAGCAAATTTTGCAATTACAAAAGCGCTTTCTACCGAAGAATTACAAGGATTAGAAGCATATATCAATTCTAATTTAAAGTAATTTAGACATTCGACCTGAAGAAGATTAGGGGGGTCTTTCCTGCTGCCGATGCTTCGCAACATTTTATCTTTATGTTTTTGGGAGCAAAAATATAAAAGATGTTGTTTCTATCAGGGTTAAAAAAAACAAGAACCATTCGTAAATCGAGTGGTTTTTTTATTTAGAAATAATTTTACAAAACTTTGTTTACTTTGCAACTCATAATTATTTACTATGGAAACAGCTTGCTTTAAAACGCCACTGGGTTTTGCAACAATTATTGGAGATGAAAATGGGATTTCCTCAATTACTGTTTCAGATGGGGGGTTGATTCCAACTTTGATTCCAAAGGCTTTACAAGAAGCTGTAACGCAACTCAACGAATATTTTGACGGAAAAAGGACTGACTTCACTTTAAAACTCAATCCTGAGGGGACTGAATTTCAACAAAAAGTATGGAGCGCCTTATTAGAGATTCCATATGGTAAAACGAGAACGTATTTGGATCAGTCTAAGGTTTTAGGTGACGTGAAAGCGATCCGGGCTGTGGCTTCCGCCAATGGAAAAAACCCGCTTTGGATTGTTGTTCCATGCCACCGAGTGATTGGGTCCGATGGTTCACTTACGGGTTATGCAGGAGGTTTATGGCGTAAAAAATGGCTGTTGGAACATGAAAATCCAACAAAGCAACAAAGTTTATTTTAGAGAATTAAATACAAATTGCACGATTTTCTTTATATTCGAAGATCGTTAATGTCAAGCGTTATAAATTTCGATAGAAAAGAAAATTTGTATTAATCCTTATAAATCTGGGTGCCATAAATATGATAGAAAAAATAAACCTCAATAATATACTTTTCTTAGATATAGAGACGGTTCCGGAAGCCGCTGATTATACCGAACTAGATTCTGAAATGAAGACCCTGTGGGAGCTTAAAACCCAATACCAAAGAAAGGAAGATTATACCCCAGAGGATTTTTACGATAGAGCAGGAATCTGGGCTGAATTCGGAAAAATAATTTGCATTTCTGTTGGTTATTTTACCATCAAAGGTGATATACGAAACTTTCGCGTTACTTCTTTTTTTGGCGATGAAAAGAAAATACTTCACGACTTTAATAATTTGTTGAATAATCACTTTAACCAACCACAACATATTTTGTGCGGTCATAATGCTAAGGAATTTGATATTCCGTTCATGGCAAGAAGAATGATTATCAATCAAATTGCACTGCCAGATAAACTTAATTTATTTGGTAAAAAACCTTGGGAAATTCCGCATTTGGATACGCTGGAGTTATGGAAATTTGGCGATTATAAGCATTACACCTCTTTAAGATTAATGTGCAAGGTGCTTGGAATACCATCTCCCAAAGGGGATATTGACGGCAGCCAAGTAGGCCATGTTTTTTATGTAGATAAAGACATTGACCGGATTGTAACCTATTGTGAGAAGGACACTATTGCTGTTGCTCAGATTTTTCTTAGATTACGAAGAGAAGATTTATTGATTGATGACGAGATTATTCATGTTTAATACGGCATTGTTTGATATTTAAAGAAATGGAAAGTAAGTAGTTACTATAATTCCTGCCATTGATATTTCGTCTCAGGCTAGTCTTTTTAAAAAAATTGTGTTTAAAACGGTTAAATTTTTACTTTTACATTTATGAATAATCCTTTACTTTCCGTTCAGAATCTCGAAATCTCCTTTAAAAAAGAAGGGATTTATACCGCTGTTATCAAGAACATCAGTTATGATTTGCAACAGAATGAAATTCTCGGTATTGTAGGGGAATCTGGTTCTGGGAAATCAGTTTCTTCTTTAGCAATTATGGGCTTGTTGCCTGCTAATATTTCTAGAATTTCAGAAGGTGAAATTATTTTTGATAATAATAACGTAGGACATCTGAGTGAGAAAGAATTACAGCAACTTAGAGGAAATGAAATCGCAATGATTTTCCAGGAGCCAATGAGTTCATTGAACCCCTCATTAAAATGTGGTTTTCAGGTGCAGGAAATTTTGTTACAACACACCAGTTTATCAAAAGCAGAAACTAAGATTGAGACACTTTCGCTATTCGATAAAGTAAAATTGCCTAATCCCGAAATATTATTCGATAAATATCCCCATGAGATTTCAGGAGGACAAAAACAGCGTGTGATGATTGCTATGGCAATTGCCTGTAAACCAAAATTATTGATTGCAGATGAGCCTACAACTGCCTTAGATGTAACTGTTCAAAAGGAAATTATTCAGTTGTTAAAAGACATTCAACAAGAAACAGGAATGAGTATTATTTTTATTTCTCATGATTTGTCTTTGGTTTCTGAGATTGCGCATCGGGTTTTGGTGATGTATCGAGGGGAAATTGTGGAGCAAGGGGAAGTAAAACAAATTTTCAAAAACCCACAAAATAATTATACTAAAGCCTTAATTGCTTCGCGTCCTTCTTTGGATTTTCGACTGAAGCGGTTACCCACCATTCAGGATTTCTTAGATGACACGATCAATACTGATGTAGTGACCCAAGAAGATAGAATTGGTTTTCACGACAAGTTATATAGTCAAACACCTATTTTGGAAGTCGTTAATGTGGAGAAAGAATATTTTTCTACAGCAGGTTTCTTTGGAAAAAAAACAGGGTTTAAAGCCGTGAATGACGTGAGTTTTAAATTGTATGAGGGAGAAACTTTAGGTTTAGTGGGGGAGAGCGGCTGCGGGAAATCGACGCTAGGGAATGCTATTTTACAATTAGATAAAGCGACTGCAGGGCAAATATTATATAGAGGTCAGGATATTACCAAACTGGGCAATGCAGAACTCAAAAAACTGAGAAAGGAAATTCAGATTATTTTTCAAGATCCTTATTCTTCATTAAATCCGAGGATTCCTGTAGGTAAAGCTATTATGGAGCCCATGAAAGTGCATGGGTTGTATAAAAATGACAAAGAAAGAAAAGCAAGAACGATTGAAATTCTCGAAAGAGTAGGTTTAGGAGAGGATTATTTTAATAGATATCCGCATGAGTTTTCTGGCGGACAAAGGCAACGCATCGGAATAGCAAGAACTATAGCGTTACAGCCCAAATTAATCGTTTGTGATGAATCAGTTTCGGCATTGGATATATCTGTTCAAGCGCAGGTATTAAACCTTTTAAATGAGTTAAAAGAGAATTTCGGGTTTACTTATATTTTTATTTCCCACGATTTGGCTGTAGTGAAATATATGAGCGATCAGGTCTTGGTCATGAACAAGGGAAGAATTGAGGAAATTGCTGATGCTGATGAATTGTATGCTAATCCTCAAAAAGAATATACAAAAATGCTGATAGAGGCTATACCCAAAGGGAATGATAGTTAGTCTTACCAAGCCAAAAGAGGCATAATTATATCGTAATACAAAAAGGAATGTTATATTTGCACTATCTAAATTGTTTTAAAAACGAAAACAATAATAACACTTTTGTTTTTAAGATTTTAGTTGATTTTAAAAAAAAAAACAGTAATGAAGAAAGTATCACTTAATTAAAGCTTTTGCAAAACGCAGTGCAATTTTTCAAACAAAATGAATAAAGAAGAGAAAACATATTCAATTTTAGTTGTTGAAGATAATTTAACTGACACGAAGCGGATTGAACAGTTGCTAAGGGAGCTGGATTTTGATTTCGAAATTAAATATGCGAAAGGCTTTGAAGAAGCTTCTGCTATTTTATCTTCTGATGATAAATTTTTCGATATTGTTCTATTAGATCTTACGTTACCAGGTATAACCCCTCAAAATTTGGTTAATGAAATGGTAGATAAGGTTTTATTCTGCCCCATAATCGCATTGACTTCAAATGCTGATGTTGGTTTTAGCATCAGATCAATTTCTCAGGGTATTTCAGATTATTTAGTAAAGGAAGACTTAACAGCTGCTACGTTGTATAAGAGCATCGTTTGTTCTATAGAACGGAAGAAAATATTTTTTTCATATGATGATGCAAAAACACGTTATAGCGACCTTTTTCACTTAAGTCCACTTCCTATGTGGGTTTATGATTTGGGGACATTCAATTTTTTAGACGTTAATGAAGCCGTTATAAAGAAATATGGTTATACCAAGCAGGAGTTTTTAAAAATGACCGTAAAAGATATATGGCCAGAAGAGGATTATCCAATTTTTGATGAAGGAGTTAATTCTTTTAGTCAGTATAGAGATAGCTTTAAAAAAAGATACTTAAGACACAAGAAAAAAAATGGAGCGATAATGAATGTTGAGGTACAAAGCAATATCATTTACTTTAAAAACCAAAAGGTAAAACTGGTAATGGCAAATGATATCACAAAGCAGATGCAGCACATTACCACTATTGAAGACCAGAATAAAAGTCTCAAAGATATCGCTTGGACTCACTCTCATGTTGTTAGAGCGCCGTTGGCAAAAATGATGTCTATTGTTGAGTTTATGAAAGAGTCAGATACAGTGCCTTCAGAATACGAAGACTTATTGAGTCATTTTTTTGATGCAGGAACGGAGCTCGATACTATTATTAGAGATATTGTAAAAAAAACAGAAACTATTAATAAAACAGAATAGCAATGAGTTATAATATAGTTGTTGTAGACGATGACGAGATAGTTTTGTTTTTACACAGTAAGATAATTCAGGCTGTTGGTCTTGATGATTCACCAAAAACTTTTAATTCGGCAAGTAAGGCGTTAGATTTTTTTGATAGTCTTTCTAGTGATGGGGAAACTATTTTATTGTTTTTGGATATTAATATGCCTGTTATGGATGGCTGGGGCTTGTTAGATATTATTCACGAAGAAGGTTTTGATAAGAAAATCGAAGTAATTATGGTTACTTCATCGGTAGATCAGGAGGATAAGGAGAAAGCAGCAGGATATTCAAAAATAATTCATTTTGTCGAAAAACCATTTACAAAAGCGAATCTAATTGCGCTAAACCTTTGTCAGTTATAAGTTTTAAAGTGTATTCTGTACTTTAAACGATTTTAAAATAGCGATATGTTTTTTTAAATTTATCATGATATATTGACAATTGATTTGGTAGCAGCCAAATATACAAATCGATTTTCTTTACAGTTTCATGACGAAACACTTAACGTAAAAGAAAGCTTTTTAGAAAACGGTATTCAAATAATTTATGCAGATAACGAAGGTACATTAAACATTCACAACAGTTTTCAGGATACGCAAGTGACAGGTGTTTTGTTGTAAATCGTTTTGGATCAATTAATACGTAGTCATGGTATCGGCTTAGAAGATCAAAGCGAAATAGAATTACTTTTAGATAAAGAAGCTACTAGAATATATGTTGTAAAAGTAAATACGACAGCAGGGTTGTTTTGCAAAAAAAAATATTTTTTAGAATAAACAAAAAGAGCATCCTGTAAAGGGTGCTCTTTGTATATAGAATAGTATTTAAGTCTTAATCAATAATCATCTCGGGTATATCGCCTTCAATAATTAACGCTGCTTCAGTGGAAGCGATAATATGTTCGACGCTAACTCCTGGTGCACGTTCTAATAATTTAAAACCTTTAGGAGTTACTTCTAATACAGCTAATTCAGTCACTACTTTTTTCACGCAACCAACCCCAGTTAATGGCAAAGTACATTTTTTAAGAATCTTAGATTGCCCTGCTTTGTTCACATGCATCATGGCAACAATAATGTTTTCAGCAGATGCAACTAAATCCATTGCACCACCCATTCCTTTTACCATTTTTCCTGGAATTTTCCAGTTAGCGATATCTCCGTCTTCAGAGACTTCCATAGCGCCCAGAATAGTTAGGTCAACATGTTGTCCACGAATCATTCCGAAACTTAGAGCTGAATCAAAAAAAGAGGCTCCTGGTAATGTTGTTATCGTTTGCTTTCCTGCATTGATTATATCTGCATCTTCCTCGCCTTCAAAAGGAAAAGGTCCCATGCCTAAAACACCATTTTCGCTTTGAAATTCGACGTCAATTCCTTTTGGGATGTAATTCGCTACCAACGTTGGAATACCGATGCCTAAATTCACGAAATAACGGTCCTTAAGTTCCTGTGCAATACGTTTTGCAATACCTATCTTGTCTAATGCCATGATTACTCTCTTTTTCTAGTTGTACGTTGCTCAATTCTTTTTTCATATTTTGAACCTTGAAAAATACGTTGCACGAATATTCCAGGAATATGAATTTGATTTGGGTCCAGCGTTCCCGCTTCAACTAATTCTTCTACTTCGGCAACTGTGATTTTGGCAGCTCCAGCCATACAAGGATTGAAGTTTCTAGCAGTTCCTTTAAAGATTAGATTTCCAGCAGTATCTCCTTTCCACGCTTTTACGATAGCAAAGTCAGCATTGAAAGCCAACTCCATTATATGCATTTTTCCATTAAATTCTCTGACTTCTTTACCTTCAGCTACTTCAGTACCATAACCTGCAGGAGTGAAAAAAGCAGGTATTCCAGCCTGAGCTGCGCGACAACGTTCTGCCAAAGTTCCCTGTGGAATCAACTCGACATCCAGTTCTCCAGAAAGCATCTGGCGTTCGAACTCAGCATTTTCTCCAACATAAGAAGAGATCATCTTCTTGATTTGTTTTTTTTGTAATAATAAGCCAAGACCGAAATCGTCAACACCAGCATTATTGGAAATACAGGTCAGGCCAGTAGTTTCTTTGTGTACCAATTCAGCAATTGAATTTTCAGGGATGCCACAGAGACCAAAACCACCTAACATGATGGTCATTCCGTTTTCAACTCCTTCAAGAGCAATTTGAACGTTAGCTACTTTTTTATTTATCATAGTGTATTTTTTAAGTCCAAACAATTGTATAATCAAAGGCTTTTTAGCGATCGAAACGCAAATATGTGAAAGTCTAAAATTTGTAAATCCGCCTACCCCTCACTGTAATTAAAATTCAAATTCATCTGTGTTTTGAGGCGTGTCAGTTGTGTCTTTTGCAACTGGTGCACTGTAACAATCGACTTTTATAGATAGATTTGCTGGTCTTTCAAATTCTCCTTTAGACACTTTAAGATCTGGGTCAGCATAACAAAGTTTCATAAAGTAAGCCCAAACTGGTAATGCAGCAGTTGCCCCTTGTCCGTACGTTATACTTTTAAATCTTGCTGAACGGTCTTCATTACCTACCCAGACTCCCGTCACAAGATTTGGAACCATTCCCATAAACCAACCGTCGGACTGGTTTTGTGTTGTTCCTGTTTTACCAGCAATCGGGTTGGTGAATTTATAGGGATATCCTGTAATTCTATTATATCCATAACCTCCACCTTCAGTTCTTAATCTGTTTCCAGAACCTCCCTCAGTTACTCCTTCCAATAATTTAACAATAGCAAAAGCAATATCTTTGTTTAATACATCATGAGATTCGGGTATTGGCTCATAAATAATAACGCCACTTTTGTCTTCGATTCTACTTAAAAACTGGGGTTTTGTATATACACCTTGATTCGCAAATGTACTGTATGCTGCAACCATGTCTTCTACGGTAATATCTACAGCACCTAATGCGATGGATGGTTGAATAGGTATTTCTGATTTAATCCCTAATTTATGAGTCAACTTTACTACCGCCTCAGGTCCCACTTTGTCCATTAACTTTGCAGAGACAGTATTTATAGAATTGGCCAATGCTTTTTTCAAAGTAACCATTCCTAAATATCTGTTATTGGAGTTTCTAGGCGTCCATGCCGCAGTTACGTGATGCCGTCCTACTGGCATAGTGAAAGGGGCATCTATTATGGAATCACATGGAGACATGTTCAATTGTTCGATTGCCGTAGCGTAAACAAAAGGTTTGAAGGTAGAACCTACTTGTCTCGCTCCCTGACCAACGTGGTCATATTGGAAATATTTATAGTTAATTCCACCTACCCAAGCTTTTATGTTACCCGTTTGTGGTTCCATAGCCATAAGTCCTGATTGTAGAAAATGTTTGTAATAACGAATGGAGTCCATCGGAGTCATGATCGTATCCTTTTCTCCTTTCCATGTAAATACGGTCATTTTTGCTTTTACGCTAAATGATTTTATAATATCCTCATCACTCATGTCTGCTGATTTTAAAACAGCCCATCTGTTTGAAGATTTCATAGCTTGAGTTAAAATGCGCTGCGTTTCCTTGTCTGAAATACCTACAAAAGGAGCATTTTTATTATTTTTAGCCTGAATAAAAAACTCTTCCTGAAGATTTGCCATATGGGCAGCAACTGCTTCTTCAGCATGCAACTGCATTCTGGAATCAATAGTCGTATAGATTTTCAATCCATCTTTGTAGATGTCATAATCAGATCCGTCTGGTTTCTTGTTTTCATCAACCCATTTTTTCATGTAATCACGAAGGTACTCTCTAAAATAAGTTGCTGTTCCTTCTCTGTGGCTTTCTAGTTTAAAATCAAGGGTAATGGGTAAACTTTGTAATCTTTCTTTTTCTTTTTCCGTAATAATATCTCCTTTTGCCATTTGCGCAAGTACTACATTTCTACGGTTTTTTACACCTACAGGATTTCGCACCGGATTGTATAGTCCGGAGTTTTTGAACATCCCTACTAGTATGGCAGATTCTTCAATATTTAGGTCTTTTGGCTCTTTTGAAAAATAGGTTTGGGCTGCAGAACTTACTCCTACGGAATAGTTTCCAAAGTCATATACATTGCAATACATTGCTAAAATTTCATTTTTAGTATATTGTCTTTCTAATCTAATAGCAATAATCCATTCTTTTACTTTTTGCACAATTCTAAAAGGTAAGAACTTTGAACCCTCGCCATGAAATAACTGTTTTGCAAGTTGTTGTGTCAAAGTACTTGCTCCTCCACTTGTACCCAAACTGGCGATAGCTCTTAATGTTCCTCTTCCATCAATACCAGAATGTTCGTAGAAACGTTCGTCTTCGGTTGCTACCAATGCATCTACGAGGTTTTTAGGTAAATCAGAATATTTTAATTGTGATCTGTTTTTTTGAAAATATTTACCTAAAACCACCCCGTCCGCTGAAATAACTTCAGTGGCTAAATTTGAGTCTGGGTTTTCCAAATCTTCAAAAGAAGGCATGGAACCAAAAAGGCCCCAAGAGGCAAACAAGAAAAATAGAACGATAGCACCCATTCCGTAAATAAAAATCTTCCAGAATGTTTTAGTGTAATACTTAAAATCCTTATCGGCAGTATTGCCTTTATTGTTGTTTTTTTTAGCAGCCATAAATTATCCTAGTCTTTTTTTTCTATTCTTAATCCCACTTCTGTAATTCCCTCTAATAGTGTCACGCCAGGAACCTTACCGGTCTCTCTGACAGCTTGTTTTATATGGACTTTGTATTTTCCTCTGAACTTCACGTTCTCTTTAAAGAACAATTTACTTTCTTTTATGTCTGTAAATCCATTACCCATGAGTGTTCCGTCAGGATTCGCCATTTGGTATTCTAATGTGTCTACTTTTGTAAAACCGTTAGGTTTTTCAACAGACACAATCAAAAAGAGATTGTTGTATTGATAATTATTATTGTCTCTTAAATTGATAAATAAATCATATCGTTGTGTGGAATCTAATTCTGGTAAATCGAAAGTTATAATACTGTCTTTATGCCAAGCGTTTCCCACAGATTTGTATTCGTCAAAAACTCTTTTTTTGTCGCATGAAAAAAAGAGTATTGCAATCAAAATGAAAAAAATGCTATTTCTTAGCCTCATTTTTAGTAATAATTATTGGTTTTCTTGCTATAGCTGGTTTCTTCTCGTTTGAAGCCGAAGGGTCATTGTTTGCAGGTTTTTTATTGTTTGGCACAATTTTATTATCTCCAGCAGGCTTCGGTTTTTTGTTCGTTTTTTTTCTCTTTTTAGGTTGGTCAAATCGAGTTAAACTTTCTTGACCCATTGCATTATTAAAATCTTTTTCCGTTTCCTGAATGATTTCAATAGCATAATCCTCAAGCGACGAAACTTTGTTTTTTAATTTATTTTCTGCGATGATTTCCTGTACTTTTTCGATTTTAAGTACATGCCAATTGGCAAAGTTATTAGTGTAGGCAAACCACATTAATCCTTTGAAAATATCTTGTTTTTGACAAATTGCATCCCCTTTTTCGGTAACTAATTTTGTTTCAAAATCAGGGAAACCTTTCAAGGCATCCATATAAGTATCTAACTCATAGTTTAGACAACATTTTAATTTACCACATTGTCCCGCTAATTTTTGTGGATTCAATGACAATTGCTGGTAACGAGCTGCCGAAGTATTCACACTTCTAAAATCAGTCAACCAAGTTGAACAACACAATTCTCTACCGCAAGACCCAATTCCTCCTAAACGCGCTGCTTCCTGACGGAAACCAACTTGTTTCATTTCTACTCTTGTACTGAATTCTTTAGCGAAATCTTTAATTAAAAGTCTAAAATCAACTCTGTCATTTGCCGTATAGTAAAACGTAGCTTTAGATCCATCTCCTTGAAATTCAATATCAGAGATTTTCATTTCTAGTTTTTGAGAAATTGCTAATTCACGGGCACGAACCTTCATTGGTTCTTCTCTTTCACGTGCAGTAGACCAGATGTCAATGTCTTTTTGTGATGCTTTTCTGTAAATTTTCGGAATCTCATTGCTGTCAGGATTAGCTCCTTTTTTCTTCATTTGGATTCTTACTAATTCTCCAGTTAAAGTAACAATTCCAATATCATGTCCCGGAGAAGCGACAGTTGCCACAATGTCTCCCATACTTAAAGTCAATTTTTCAGTATTGCGATAAAATTCTTTTCTTCCATTTTTAAAACGAACTTCAACACAGTCAAAAGGTGCTTGTCCATTAGGTAAAGTCATATTTGAAAGCCAATCGAAAACAGTTAATTTATTGCAGCTATCGGTGCCGCAAGTCCCATTATTTTTACAACCCTTTGGTGAGCCACCATCAGAAGTTGAACAACTTGTACATGCCATAATTTTATATATAGTGTTGTGACGCGCACAACTTAAGTTCTTAAAAAGATTAATGCGTAAAGATAGCGTTTTTTAAGTGAATGATACAAAAGTTGCAAATTACAAAAGATTAAAGTTTTTATAAAAAAAAGCCGGTTTAAGCGCTTGAAATAGGCTTTTTATTAACTTAATATAAAAAATAGCGGTTTAGATTTTATATAGTTTATCAGATAAACGAATTCTAAAAGCTAATTTGAATGTGTGATAATCTAATAAAACGGCTTTTTCATTAACAACGTCGTTCGCAAATATTTCTTCGGTAATCAAATTAGGATCTGCTATTTTGATTTCATTTCTTCAATCGTAAACTTTCTAATATTGGGTTTTGGATAAAAATGAATTGCTTTTCCAGTGTATTGATTTTTTTTTAGTCAACTCATTTTATTTTCCTTTTAGAAAATAAAAAAAACCTCAATTCCTTTGTATTGAAATTGAGGTTTTAATGCTAGAAACGGGAGTCTTATTTATCCCACCAAACTGGTGTAATCATTGATTTGAAATTCAAATTGTAATTTACTGTGTTTGCGCTTCTTTCATTACTTGAATACACAAACCTTCTTATCCATTTCCCTTCATTTAACGGATCTGTCTTTGCAGGGATTGTTAAGTTTTTAAAAGCATTTGTTGAAAAGTCATATCTTCTATAATCTGTGAATGACTCTGGATTCAAGAATAAGGCTATGAATTTTTGTCTCATAATGTCTTTTAATTGAAGTGCTGCAATTCCTTTTGCAATAGAAGCATCGGCTAAATAATTATTTTTATTTGTTGCCGTAACACTTATTTTATCCATGTTAGCTGCAATACCGGCAAGGTAAGCAGAATATGAAGCTGCATTTGTTCCTGTAGATGTTGGAGTACCTCCTGCAAGTAAGAATTGTGCTTCTGCTTCCATGAATTTAGCTTCAGCATAAGTAAGATATACTAATGGAGAATCAATTTTTGAATAAAAAAACTGAGTTCCAATTTTAGTTTTAGAAGTTGTTCCCGTTCCATTTGTTGAACCTATGTAGTTTGCCACTACAGTTGGGTCTGGTCCTGCAGTAATACCAGAACTAGAATAGGTACTTAGGTCAACTAATAACGGCATTCTTGGGTCCATTGTTACTGATGAGGAAGCAAAAGGAAATACTGCTCCTCCATTCATGTAACTAATAAAGTGATTTGAAATATAAAAAGTTAGATTCCCTGTAGATAGCCCTAGTTGAGATTGATACCATGGATTTGTATTTACACTATTGTATTTTAACTGAAAGTCATCGCTATTTGCTGCGAAACCTTTGGATAAACTCGCCAAAACTGCTGTAGCGGTTGTTGTTCCGCCATTTACTTTCATTAAATGCAGTTGAAATCTAGCTTTAAAAGTATAAGCTGCTTTTGTCCAACTTGCTGCTTTACCACTGTAGATTAAATCATCAGCACCAGGGCTGTATATAGAAGTATTTGGAGTTGAGAATAATACGATAGCATCATCTAATAACTTAATAACATCTGTATAGATCAATTGTTGTGCATCGTATTTTGGATAAAAATTTGTTGCTGCAAGCGTGGCTTCAGTATAAGGAACATCACCGTGTAGATCAGTTGTTAATCCAATGTTTATCGCTTTCAAAACTTTTGCAATAGCGAGATAATGACTTGAATTAGTAGCTGTTGCTTTTTCTTCTAAAACTTTAATATTTGGAAGTGCTTTAGAATAAACAAGTCGCCAATATTCATCTAATGAATTTTGATAATGCTTGTCAATATTTTGATCATTAAAAGCCGATGCAATATGTTGATCAACTTGTGCTAAACTTGTTGCGGCACTATATTGTGCACTCATCGTAGCCTGAATAGCAGAAGGCAAAACGTTGTTAATAGCAACTAAATCTGGTGAAACAGTGTTACTAGGGGTGTTCGTATCGTAATAGCTGTCGCTACAACTATAAATGGAGATTGCTAAGGTAAAAACACTAGCAATTTTAAATATATTTTTCATAATTCGTTTCGTTTAATAGATTAAAAACCAATGTTTAAGCCCAATGTGTAAGATTGTGTTAAAGGGATATTTAAACCAGAGAAACCATACACATTACTTCCTGATCCAAATTGTTGTCCTTCTGGATCAAATCCTCTAAAAGGCGTCCATATCAAAAAGTTATTTCCACTTACAGACAAAGAAGCGTTAGATAACTTTAATTTTGATAATAGGTCTGCTGATAAGTTATAAGTCAAAGACACATTTCTAAGTTTCATCCATGAAGTGTCTTGAATCAATATTTCTGAAGCTTGGTTGATTATTGTGTTTCTGTAATAACTGTTTCCGTCAATTGTTACTGGAATATTGTTTTGAGTACCATCAGCTTTTATACCTTCTAAAACTTGAGTATTGTTTCTGTCTTCAGTCATTTTTAAAGTTCCGTTTCTAATTCCGTTTCTTTCTGCTGGATCAAATCCTTCTCCTCCTTTTTTGTACTCAAACATAAATGCTAGATCCCAGTTTTTGTATTTGAAAGTGTTGTTAAGTGTAACAACATAATCCGGGAAAGCATTTCCAACTTTAGAATAAAGTACTGCTCCATTAGCATCTTTTGCAATTACGGGCAATCCATTTGATCCAATTAATCTTTCACCATTTACATACGTCCAAGTTCTACCGTACAATGAACCAGCTGCATCTCCCACTTTGATTCGAGAATAGATGTCAGCACCACCATTGTAAGCAAAGTCAATATTGTCAAACGGTAATGATAAAACTTCTGTTTCATAAGCAGTGAAATTTGCAATAGCAGTCCAACTAAAAGTTTTACTTTTAAAAATATCAGCAGCCAATGTCAATTCATGTCCAGTAGTTTTTAAAGAACCGGAGTTAGTCCAAGTTCCTGTTAAACCTGTACTTTGAGGCAAGGTTACTTTAAGGATTTGTCCGTCACTTTTTCTATCAAAATAAGTGTATTCTAAACGAATGCGATTGTTGAAGAAACGTAAATCTGTTCCAACTTCTGTTGTGGTAACAATCTCTGCTTTTATATTTGGATCAGAATCAACAGTTCCAATACTCACGCCACCAACACCGTTAAAAGGAGTATCTGCGTAGCTATATCTTCCAATCCCGAATGGTGGAATTTTACCTACTTGCGCCCATGATCCACGTAGTTTTCCAAAGGAAAGAATGCTTCCTTCTTTATCTATCAAATCATGAAATATAAATGCAAGGTTAGAAGAGAAATAATTGAATGCGCGATTTGCTTTTGGTAGGGTAGAAGCATAATCTCTTCTTCCTGTTGCAGCTATGAAAATTCTTTCTTTATAGTCGGCTTTTAACTCTGTAAAGTAACCTACTGTTCTAACGGTTTCATCAGTTTGTGCGGCATATTTGTTAATCGTGTTTGCGATGTTATTAAAATTTGGTAGCAACAAACCTTCTCCTCTAACAAAACCATATTTAGAGTTGGTTTCAAAAATTTGATTACCAACCATAGCAGAGGTGTTAAAATCTCCGAATTTTTTAGTGGCAGAAATTAAAAAGTCTGAATTCAATCCCTTGAAATTGATGTTTTCGTTTACAATAAATCCATTTACAGGAGATCCTGGATCTAAATTTGGACCTGCATATCTATTTCTAGTTTCAGAATAGTTATCGACACTTCCTCTATAAGTTATATTTAACCACGATTTAGCTTGCCAATTTAAGTCGGCCGAAGCAATCCAACGATCTACATTGTCATTTAAATTACTTGTCTTTGCAAAATATACTGGTTGGTCAATGACACCAGCTGTCCAGTCTTTTTCGCCGCCAGCTGCCGTTAAATAGTCGTTAACATCTATTGATGGAGACCAGTAAGATAGCGAACTCATAATTGATTTATCACCTGTATTTGCACGTGAACCTCCTGAATTTGCATAAGAAACTGAAGTTCCTAATTTTAGATTTTCTGCTAGTTTATACCCACCATTAAATTTCAAGGTTTTTCTAGCATAGTCAGTATTAGGTACAATTCCCTCATCCTTACTAGTCGAAGCCGAAACGTAATAATTCATTTTTTCGGTTCCTCCGCTTATGCTAATGTTGTTTGTTGTATTAATTCCTGTTTTAAAAAAATCTTTGTAAAAATCTCTAAACTTAATGGTTGCGTCATCAGTACTAGAATAAGCAGGACCATTGGTTTGAAAACCAGAAGTAAATCCTGGGTAATATGAAATTCCTGACGGTGTATTTGCATTCATGCTCAAAACCCTAGAAGATAAACCTGATCCTTCTCTCCATTTTGACTGCAATTCAGGGTATTTATTTACCTCACTCATCGTTACGCTAGAAGATACATTTACTCTCGTTTTTCCTTCTTTCCCTTTTTTAGTGGTAATAATTATGACTCCATTACCTGCTAAAATACCATAAAGAGCGGTTGCTCCAGCACCTTTTAGAACGGTGTAGCTTTCGATATCATTTGGGTTAATATCTATAGAACGATTTGAAAAACTAAATTGCTCATTACTTCCCGGAGAGGAAGTGTTAGCACTTGATAATACATTTCCAGAAATCGTACTGTTGTTAACAGGATTACCATCAATAACAATTAAGGGTTGGTTGTTACTCCCTGTACTCAAGGAAGAAACTCCTCTAATCAAGATGTCAACTCCTCCTCCTGCTTCTCCAGAAGTTTTACTGATAGTAACACCAGATACACTTCCTTGTAAAGCTTGAAGTGCATTCAACTGTCCAGGACGTTCAATATCGGCTGCTTTTATGGTTTGATTAGCATAACCTAGTGATTTGGTATTACTTTTAATACCCATCGCTGTGACTACGACTTCGTCTAATTTAGTTTCGCTGTCTTCTTTTAAGGAAGCATTGAGGGTCGCACCCGAAACTTTAAGTTCTAGATTTTGAAACCCGATGTATGAAAAAATTAGACTCGCTCCTTTTGAAGCTTGAATTTGATAATTTCCATCCATATCCGTGGCAACAGTAGCTTTAGATCCTTTTAGATTAACGTTAGCTCCTGGTAATGGTAGACCTTTGGCATCTGTTACTTTTCCTTTTACTGTGGTGTTTTGAGAATAACTGGTAATAATTCCCAAAAAGCATAGAAGAAGAATAAAATACTTTTTTTTCATGATTAGTTAATTTGAGTTTGTTAACGTAAATCTAATTAAATTTAACAAATATTAACAATTTATTTTCATCGATATCCTGTTTTTGTTATTAATAAAGCAACGTAATCAGGCAAGTCTCTTTACTCAATATTTTGATTTAAAAGGAGTTGATGTTTATTTTAGATGCGAATATGTGTTTTTAAAAAAAAAGCCTATCTCAACGAATTGAAATAGGCTTTTTAAAATGGTATTAGATTCTTCCTTTTAATCTAACATCTTATATAATTTATCAGATAAACGAATTCTAAAAGGCAATTTAAAAGTACAAACATCTCCGGCGACCGCTTTATTAGCTGCTATGTCGTTTACTAACATTTCAGTGATTGTCAACTTTTCTTCGCCAGTCGTCATTCCTTTAATCAAGATAGTATCACCTACATTGATCTCATTTTCTTCAATTAAAAACTGTCCAACACTTGGTTTTGGAAAAAAGTGGGTTCCTTTACCGATGTATTGTTTTTTTATCTTAGGTGCTTTTTTAGCCAAAGCTTTAGATTTGGTTAAATCGGCAAGATTAGGAACTGTCGCCAATGGATCTTGATTTGCTTCTCTATTTTTAAAAGTCAGCACATCTGATTTTCCTTTTTTGAAAATTTTATTTCCGTTCTTGATACCACGACGAATTGCTTTTTGCTCTTCTTCTGGTAAATGAATTACATCAATACAATCCTGTGAGCAGCAACCTTGCATTTCTTGCGCACATTCCTCACATTGAATAAACAATAAGTGGCAACCTTCATTGATGCAGTTCGTATGTACGTCACAGGGTTTTCCACATTGGTGGCATTGCGAAACGATATCGTCCGTAATTCTTTCGCCTAAGCGGTGATCAAATACAAAGTTTTTTCCAATGAATTTACTCTCTAAATTTTCTTCCTTTATTTGTTTGGCATAATTAATTATACCACCTTCTAGCTGATATACATTTTTGAATCCTTGATGCTTAAAGTAAGCCGAAGCTTTCTCACAACGAATTCCTCCTGTACAGTACATCACTAGGTTTTTATCTTCTTTAAAACCTTGTAATTGTTCGTTTATAATAGGCAATGACTCTCTGAAAGTGTCTACATCAGGTGTAATGGCACCTTTAAAGTAGCCAATTTCACTTTCGTAATGATTTCTAAAATCAACTACAATGGTATTTGGATCATCTAAAATAGTATTGAATTCTTTTGCTTTCAAATGCACTCCAATATTAGTCACATCAAAAGTTTCATCATTTAATCCGTCAGCAACAATCTTGTCACGCACTTTGACAGTCAATTTCAAAAACGAGTGATCGTCTTGCTCTACAGCAATATTCAATCGCATGCCTTGCATGAAATCATACTTTTCAATAGTGTCTTTAAAAGCGTAAAAATTATCTGCTGGTAGCGATAACTGGGCATTTATTCCTTCTTTGGCCACATAAATACGACCAAGAACCACTAGTGGGTCCCAAGCGCGGAATAAATCGTTACGAAATTGTGTTGGATCTTGAATTTGCGCATAAGCATAGAAAGACAAAGTAAGTCTTTGTTTTCCGGCATCATCAATCATGATGGCTCTTTCTTCTGCGCTTAAAGTGTTATACAGTTGCATGCTATAAACGGTTTAAGTGTGAAAAATTATTTTTGCAAAAGTAGGGAAAAGGGACTAAATGGCAAAGTTTCTACCGTTCTAAGTTTCTAGGAGCTATTTCCAGCTTTCCGCTATATCTCTTGTCTCCGCTATCGCTACTACAAGAGGATGCCGCTGCAATCTGGGCTAGGGCATTTGGGATTATTGAAGATTTGATTTCATTATAAAACGAAAAAAGCCCAGAATATACCCCTGAGCTATTTGTTGTTTATTTTGAATTTTATTTTCTAAAGTTTTTTCGGTCTCTATAACTAATGTAAATCAGCGGAATCATTGCTAGAATTAGAAAGAACGAAATGTATAGGATGTTTTTCATCTTTAGTTCATCAATTCTACTATTAACCCAAGTACCTTCTTTTAGTTTTAACTGAATCGTTTGTTCGTTATTGTTTTCTAAAATGTATTGTGCTTTAGGAAAACCATCGATAAGCATAATTACAGCCATTTGATTGTGAGGCATGTCCTTAAACATCGTGTTTGTAAAATTAACTTCTTTTATTGAGTTAGGTACATTCAGGACTTCAACAATTAATTTAGTTTCATGCCCCAGTAATACTAATGGGCTACCAAATTTCAAAGTGTCTTTGCCGTTAATGATGAACAAAACATTTTTATTAAAGTGATCGATGACTAATTGTTGAAATGCTTCGGGTGTTTTATAAGCGTTTTTTGAATAGAGGTAATCAATTTCTCCTTCAAAAGCGGTCAAAGAACTAGTTATTTGTAATACATATTTTCCGTCATCAGTCTTTGAAAGTACTGATGTAGAGAAATCAGGCTGATGTGCATGTCCAACAATAGTGAATAGGAACAGCGCCAGAATAAAAGACCATTGCTTTATGATTTTCTTTTTATAGGACATATTCTCCGTGTAAGCTATTGATAAAGTTATTATTTCCTGGAGCATCAACGTGGTAATGGTATCCTCTTGTAGTATCAGTATGTCCGCGCGAAGCATCTAGGTCAGTATATTCTTTACCATCAGCATCTAGGCGCTCAAAGATTCCGTACCCGTCAAATGCATATCCTATCATAGCTGAGTGACTGTCTGCTTGAGCAATTTTTGTTGTTAACCCTGTTGCCGCATGATAATGATAACCGGCAGCTAAATTAATATGTCCTCCTGCATCGTCAAATGGAGCTAGAGTATAAGCTGCCAAAATCACGCTAGTAGGTGCCGGAGCATCAAACACAACTCCGTTAAAAGCGAGACCTCTAGAACTTGGGCCGTTTGACATTGGGCCGTTTCCAAATGCTATTGCTGAACTTGCGGCTTTTGGTGTAACAGGTAAGTAGTAGGTGTGCGATAAGTTGGCGACATAAGAGGGTAAGCACTCTACACAATAATTTCTATATTGAGCACCTACATTAGGATTAGCTGCTTCTTCGCATTCCGTTTTAGTACTTGTTTTAGTGATTGCTCCAGTAGTAGCATCATACATCATCCAAGTATTGTCTTTATAAAAAGTAGCCATGTTTTTTACAAAGGCACCATCGACATCATATACTTTACCTCCTTCTAACCAGATTCCCCCTTTTGAGGCATCATCAGAAATATTAGACGGACACCATGGCCCCATAGTATGATCTGAAGCTAAACTATTTACCACTATTTTATAGCAATCAGCAGTGGATCCATCTGGTAATGTTTTAGATACAATTGTGATAGGCTCAACTAGTCCAGCAGTTAAAAAGTTGGCAGGAGTCACATTTACGATAGTTGCATCGCTGTCTGTTTCAGCATCATCTTTATTACAAGCGTTTACTAGTGTAAGTAGCACTGTCGAAAATAAAATAAGGGTTAATTTACTCATAACTATTGTTGATTTATAGATTTACAAAAAGTAAAAGTATAGAAAAACCCTCCTGTTATTTAACACTAATCAGTGAATTACCTCTGGTTTTCAGTCAATGGCTGTCGATGAGTTTTTTTTAATCTTCTATTTCGTTTCCAACTGCAAAGGGCTCCAATTCCTCGTTTATAATGTTCTCAGTAATGTGATTGATATAGTTACTCATTGTTTTTAAAGAAACACCCACAATAATTTCCATTACGTTTTCTGGCGAAAAACCAGCATTGTAAAAAGCCTCTAAATCTTTTGCTTCTACATTTCCTCTTGTCACAGTTATTTTTTGAGCTAAAGTAATTAGTTCGTTTAAGCGGGCGTCTGGAAGTGTTTGTTGTTTTCTTACTGCATTTAGTAACAGAGAAGGAATTCCGTTTGCTTTGGCAGCTCGGGTATGCGCAGCGGTGCAATAGGCGCAATCATTGACAACGCTCACCGCTAATAAAATCAGGTGTTGTTCGCCAGTGGTAAATGAAGTTTTTGCAAAAGTATTGAATAGACTAGTGTATCCTTCTAAGGCCGCCGGAGCACCTGCCATGTAGCGGAATAAATTAGGTAACATTCCGTATTTTTTTTCAGCATTTTGAAGTGATTCTTTTGACTCTTCTGGTGCGCTTTCTATAGTGTGCTTGATAAATTGTTTCATTTTATTATAAGTTTAAAATTATGAAACAAAGTTAATTCTTATTAGCTGCTTAAACAATGGACAAAGGTTCACTGATGATTTTGCCTATATTTTGTAGGCGATAGTCCCGTTTTGTTTTTAAACACGCGACTAAAGTAGTATGGGTCTTGAAAATTCATTTCAAGAGCAATTTCTTTGACCGTTTTTTTTAGTATTGAGTAAAAGCGATTCGCTGTGGTCAATTTGTCTTTGCAACAACAACTGACATGGGGGTGGAATGTCCATTTTTTTTGACAGTTTACTTAAATACTTTGGTTTGACATCTAATTCTCTTTCATAAAAGGCAATATCATGCTCTTCTATGAAATGTTTGTCAACTAATATTTTAAATTTTTGTAGTAGGTCCATCTATTGAATTTAGTTGAGTTTGAAAGAAAAGCATTAGCATCTTTAGTACTATTTATGATTGTTTGTCACATTCTCGGTCAATATTTGAGATAGTTCTTTCAACTTTCCTTGCTCGTATAATTGAGGTAAATCTTTTAAAGCGGTTTCTAATGGCGCTTCATAATTGATATAATCCTGAAAAGTCAAACCATCAATTACCCGTGTATTAAAAGCCGCTCTAAAACGTACTCCACCATCATTTGTTAGATAGTTATACGCTAAATAGTCAATCTTATGCGTTTGTTTGTTTATCCAATAGTGAAATTCATCATCAAAATCTTTTCCGCCACCATCTTGACCAAAAGTTACTTTTATCACATCATACTTCTTGCCTTTTATGGTCGTTTCTTCTACGAATGTTTTATGTACCGAAGGATCTTGCAATTTATACGGAAGCGTAGCAAAATAAATAACCGAATTTAACGCTTCAGAATATTTACTTTCATCTTCTTTGCTTAAGGTTTGTAAATTACTGTTTATGCTTCTTTCAAATTGATCAGGAGTCATGACATCTTTAATAAGTGAATCTCCTTTTTTTATTTCAGATGAATAGGTATATGTAGCTTCGTTGTTCTTGAAATGGTATTTTTTGCCTCTAAAACCAAATGAATAATCGGCACTTTCATACAATTTTCCACCGTGCGCTTCGATAGTGCGATTAACTATAGAATCTGCTTTTGTAAGTGATTTTTCGGAGACAATGGTGTCGTTTTTATCTGTTACTTCAGTATTTTCCTTTTTCTTGTTACAAGAAAATACTAGAACTGCCGTGATACAAAGTAGTATTAGATTTTTTTTCATTTTTTAAAAATATCACATTTTATATAGAAGCAAGAAAGGATTTTCTTTTTTATAAAAATTTTAACGTCAATCAAGCTGTTCTAAAGCCAAATGTTTTTTTAAGAGCTATTTTACTTTGTATTTGATAGAAAACAGAGGTAAACTTCGATTCGCACGAAACTTATGATTAGTCCTCTATCTTCTACTTGAATCCCAGAGAATTTGTTCAAATAATTAAGGTCCAATAAAGGCTCTGAAAAGCAAATGAAACTCTGAATCTTTTAATATATTGACGTTTCTACCTCAAAAAAGAGAGATTTAGTACTGAATTATGCAAATATGGAAAGTTTTAACCGTGCAGTCCTAAATTGGCAGTCGTTTAATAGGTTGATTGCTTTTTAAAGGTATAGATTTGCCTACTTAACCCCATTCGTCAGGACAAATAGCCCCATTTGTCTATACAAAAGTACCTTTTAGGCTTTTAATGTAATTAACTTTCTAGAACAAAACTACTTTTGAGACTTAAACAAAACAGCGCATTATGAAAAACAGTAAAATTATTGTTTTATTACTCTTACTGCAAATTCCAGTGATATTGACCACCCAATTCCAATTTAAAGTGACCACCTGATTCCAATTCAAAATGACCACCTAA
>NZ_JASMRI010000008.1:0-181892 GCF_041431375.1 Flavobacterium sp. Arc3
ACTGCCGATGGAGCTTTAGCAACCAATTTAGCAACAGAAGTTACAAATAGAACTAATGCTGATTTATTAAAAGAAGACCTAGTAAATAAAAGTACCGATGTAAGTACTGATGGAACTTCGGATACGAAATACCCAACTGTAAAATCAGTAAAAAGCTATGTTGACGCGAGTGCAAGCACAAGTGCGACAGGATTGACCAACGAAATTTCAAGAGCTAAAACAGCAGAAATAGCAAATGCAGATGCTATTGCAACAGAAACCACTAATCGCACTGCTGCCGATGCAACTTTAACAACGAACTTGGCTACCGAAGTAACAAACAGAACTAGTGCTGATTTATTAAAAGAAGATTTAGCTAATAAAAGTACTGATGTTTCAACAGATGGAACTTCTGATACCAAATACCCAACAGTAAAATCAGTAAAAAGCTATGTTGATGCTAGTTCAACTTCAAGTTCATCAGCATTAACAGCAGAAATTTCGAGAGCTAAAACAGCAGAAATTGCAAATGCAGATGCTATCGCAACTGAAACTACTAACCGTACTACTGCAGATGCAACTTTAGCAAGTAACTTAGCTTCGGAAGCGTTAACTGCGAGAGCTGCAGAATCTGCAAACGCTTCAGCAATTGCAACAGAAACTACAAATCGTAGTACTGCAGATGCAAGTTTAGCAAGTAACTTAGCTTTGGAAGCGTCAACGGCGAGAGCTGCAGAATCTGCAAACGCTACAGCAATTGCAACAGAAACTACTAATCGTAGTAATGCTGATTTATTAAAAGAAGACCTTGTAAATAAAAGTACCGATGTAAGTACTGATGGAACTTCAGATACGAAATACCCAACTGTAAAATCGATAAAAACCTATGTAGATGCAAGTTCAAGTACGGGATCAACAGCCTTAGCCGCAGAGGTAACTAGAGCAACAAATTCAGAAAACGCGATTACCGCGAATATGGTTACAGAAACAAATTCTCGTACCACAGCTGATGCAACTTTGGCAACCAACTTGGCTACGGAATCGTCAACTGCTAGAGCTGCAGAAGCTGCAAACACAACTGCAATTACAACGGAAACTACTAACCGTACAACTGCAGTCGCATTAAAAGAAGACCTATCAAATAAAAGTACCGATGTAAGTACTGATGGAACTTCAGATACGAAATACCCAACTGTAAAATCGATAAAAACCTATGTAGATGCAAGTTCAACTTCAGGTTCAACAGCATTAACAGCAGAGATTTCGAGAGCTAAAACAGCAGAAATCGCTAATGCAGATGCTATTGTAACAGAAACTTCTAACCGTACCACTGCAGATGCAACTTTAGCAAGTAACTTAGCTTCGGAAGTATCAACGGCGAGAGCTGCAGAATCTACAAACGCTACGGCAATTGCAACAGAAACTACTAATCGTAGTACTGCTGATTTATTAAAAGAAGATTTAGCTAATAAAAGCACTGATGTTTCAACTGATGGAACTTCTGATACCAAATACCCAACAGTAAAATCAGTAAAAAGCTATGTTGATGCTAGTTCAACTTCAAGTTCATCAGCATTAACTGCAGAAATTTCGAGAGCGAAAACAGAAGAAACAGCTAATGCGAATGCGATTACAGCAGAAACAACCAGAGCGACAAACTCAGAAAATAGTATTTCCGCAAACTTGGTAACAGAAACGAATTCACGTACCACAGCCGATGCAACCTTAACAAGCAACTTGGCAACAGAAGTTACTAATCGTACTACTGCGGATTTATTAAAAGAAGATTTAACTAATAAAAGCACTGATGTTTCAACAGATGGAACTTCTAATACCAAATACCCAACAGTAAAATCGGTAAAAAGCTATGTTGATGCTAGTTCAACTTCAAGTTCATCAGCATTAACTGCAGAAATTTCGAGAGCTAAAACAGCAGAAATAGCTAATGCAGATGCAATTGCAACAGAAACTTCTAACCGTACTACTGCAGATGCAACTTTAGCAAGTAACCTGGCTTCGGAAGCGTCAACTGCGAGAGCAGCAGAATCAGCAAACACTGCAGCAATTACAACGGAAACTACTAACCGTAGTACTGTTGATTTATTAAAAGAAGATTTGGTTAATAAAAGTACCGATGTAAGTACTGATGGAACTTCAGATACGAAATACCCAACTGTAAAATCGGTAAAGAGCTATGTTGAAGGAAAAATCAGTACTTCTGAAACAGCTACACAAACCGCTTTAGATTTAAAAGTAGATAAGGAAACAGGCAAAGGATTATCAACCGAAGATTATTCGACAGTAGATAAAACAAAATTAGCATCAATAACTGGTACCAATACAGGAGACCAAGATTTGAGCAGTTTTGCTACGAATAGCAATTTGGATTTAAAAGCAAATATAGCTTCGCCCACTTTCATTGGTGTGCCAAGTGCACCAACAGCGGTAGCGACAACTAACACCACTCAAGTTGCAACAACTGAATATGTAACTGATGCAGTTTCAACTTCAGGCGCCAATTTTTTACCATTGACAGGCGGGACATTGACTGGGACATTGATCGGGACTTATGGGGATTTTTCTTCTAATTTTAGAGTTTCTTCTTTAACTTTAGTAGGTAATACTAGTTCATGGGATTTTGGCCCTAATGGAAATGGGATTGCATTGGTTCAAGGGGGTTGTTGCAGAAGACTAACCATTGATGAAAAAGGTAGATTTGGAATAGGTGCAAATTATACTCCTTTATATCAATTGGATGTTGAAGGAGAAGGTCGATTTACTGAAAAAGTTATAGCAGAATCATTTAAAAAAGATGGAGGGACTTCTTCTCAATTTTTAAAAGCGGATGGAAGTATAGACTCCAATAATTATATAACAACTAGTGATAATGCTGAAAATGTGACTGGCATAGTTGCAATTGCAAATGGAGGAACAGGATCAGCTACTCAAAACTTTGTTGATTTAACAACAAATCAAACAATTGCGGGAGCTAAAACATTTAGTAGTGCCGTTACTGGAGCATCCTTTGTTAAATCAGGTGGTACATCTTCACAATTTTTAAAGGCTGATGGTAGTGTTGATTCAAGTACTTATCTGACAAGTAGTGGTAATGCCACCAATGTTACTGGTATAGTGGCTGTTGCTAACGGTGGAACAGGAGTGACTACTTCAACAGGAACAGGATCAGTCGTTTTATCGACTTCACCTAGCTTGGTTACACCAGCTCTAGGAGTTGCAACTGCTACGAGTGTAAATGGAACTTCAATTCCTACCTCAAAAACATTGGTTGTAACTACAGATAAATTAAGTGTATTATCATCAACTACATCGACAGAATTGGCTGGAGTTGTTTCGGACGAAACAGGAACAGGAAGTTTGGTCTTATCAACTTCACCTACATTAACAGGAACACCAATAGGACCAACAGCGACAGCAGGAACGAATACCACGCAACTTGCTACTACCGCTTTTGTTACTAATGCAGTAAGCATTGCTACTAGTGGGGCTTTTGTAGATTTAACAAACAACCAAACGGTCGGAGGAACAAAAACGTTTAGTTCACCTATAACGGTTCAGAGCAACACCTTAAAAGGGGATGGTTCAGGTTCTGTTCGAAACGTAGGTTTAGGCTTGGCTGTATTTAATGCAACTGTATCCGGAAGATGGAACACAGCTATGGGAGCCTATGCTTTTGAACGACTTACGTCTGGATCAAATAATACGGCAATTGGTAATGAAACTCTGAGCTTTGTAACTACTACTTCCAATAATACGGGTATTGGGAACAGGGCAATAATGAATACGACAGGTTCAAACAATACTGCCTTGGGAAGTAATGCGGCGGTTCAACTAGCAACTGGGGATAACAATTTAGTTCTTGGAAATTCGTCAGGTACTCAAATTGCAAGCAACTCCAACCTGACAAGTTTATCCAATAGTGTTTTAATTGGCTCTGGTGCCAGAACATCAGCAAATGGAGATACTAATGAAATTGTAATAGGTTATAACGCTGTTGGAAATGGCTCTAATTCTATTCAACTAGGTAATTCAAGTATTACCAATGTCAATACTAGTGGTTCATATGAGGGTTCAGGATTCAAAACGCCTTCAGGAACTTCCTCACAATTCTTAAAAGCAGATGGATCTGTAGATAGTTCAACTTATTTAACAGCCTTAGGAACAGCATCAAACGTTTCTGGAGTAGTTGCAATTGCAAATGGTGGAACAGGATCGTCAACTCAAAATTTTGTAGATTTAACAACTACTCAAACTATTGCAGGAATCAAAACTTTTAGTACTGATGTAAATATAAACGGACTAACAATAGGGCGAGGTAATTTTAATGAAAATTCAAATACTGCAATCGGACTTGGTGTTTTAGGAAGTAATGCTGGTTATGCAAATACAGCAATTGGTAGGGCAGCCTTAGAAAAAAATGTTGATGGTGGAGGAAATACGGCACTAGGTTATACAGCATTACAGAATAATACTTCTGGTACTGATAATGTCGCAATCGGAACTCAAGCATTAGTTTCAAGTAGCTCTGGTTCAGAAAATACAGCTATTGGTAAACATGCAGACGTCGCTTCTGATGGAATTTCAAATTCAGTCGCTATTGGTGCAAATGCAATCGTTACAGCCTCTAATACAATTCAGCTAGGGAATACTAGCGTAACTGAAGTTAAAACCTCAGGAACTGTAACCTCAGGAACTGTAACTTATCCTAAAACACATGGGACCAATGGTCAAGTATTATCCACAACAGGTAGCGGAACACTTTCTTGGATAACTCCAAGTACAACAGCTACAGCATATAGTGGAACATTACCAGTTGCTAACGGCGGATCAGGAGCAACTACATCAACAGGTACAGGGTCAGTCGTTTTATCGACTTCACCTAGCTTGGTTACACCAGCTCTAGGAGTTGCAACAGCAACAAGTGTAAATGGAACTTCAATTCCAATCTCAAAAACATTGGTTGTAACTACAGATAAATTAAGTGTATTATCATCAACTACATCGACAGAATTGGCTGGAGTTATTTCGGACGAAACAGGATCAGGAAGTTTGGTCTTATCAGCTTCACCAACATTAACGGGAACACCATTAGCTCCAACGGCAGTAGTTGGAACCAACAGCACACAAATTGCAACAACTGAATTTGTAAAAGCGGCAGAAATTACTGAAGTTGCAGATGAGTTTGCTGCAATCGCTTCTCAAACTAGTTTTGCGTTGACAAAAGCACCTGCTACGAAAAGCAAAGTAAAAATGTATGTAAATGGAATCCGAATAAGTAATACCGCTTATTCTGTTACTGGTTCAACCTTAACTTATGTTCCATCAAATAATGGCGGATATACATTGTCAGTTAATGATAGAATTCAGTTTGATTATTTTTATTAAAAGCATAAATTCCAAAATTAGAAAAGAAAATAGGATGATAAGATTTCGTAATTTGATAAGGTTAACTAAAATAATTAAAGGCAGCGTATTTTATTTCTGTTTTATTTTCTTGTTGATCTCGTTTTCTGGAAAGGCGCAGACTCCATTCACAACTACTTGGCAAACAGATGGGGCAAATAACATAATCATACCGTTAACTGGAAATGGTTACGATTTTACAATAGACTGGGGAGATAGTTCTATAGAGACTAAAGTGGGATCATTTGGAAATATTAGTCATACTTACAGTACGGCTGGTATAAAAACAGTTAGTATTACACCTAATGTAATAACAGGGTTTCCTAGGATTTATATAAATAATTTTGGTAATAGAAATTATTTGAAATCAGTGGATAATTGGGGAAGCGGACAATGGTCAACAATGGCAAATGCGTTTTACGGTGCCAGTGTTATGCAAATTACTGCCTCAGATATTCCTGATTTATCTAATGTTTCAAGTTTTTCTAATGCATTTATAAATTGTACTGCATTAACTGGAAATAGTAGTATGGCTGACTGGAGATTTACTACTGATATAAATAAATCGATTGATATGTCTGCTATGTTTCAGTCAGCTTCTAATTTTAATCAGGATATTAGTAATTGGAATATGGAACGGGTAACTAATTTAAGACAAATGTTTAATGGAGCATCAGCATTTGATCAGGATTTAAGTTCTTGGGAGGTTTCTAACGTACTAAGTATGTCCTATTTATTTGGTAATACAACAAAGTTCAATAATTTAGGTAATGATTTAAATTGGGGGGCTAAATTAGCTAATGTTACAGATATGAATAATATGTTCAATAACGCACAAGCTTTCAATAATAATATTAGCGGGTGGGATGTAGGAAACGTGACTAATATGAACGCTATGTTTCAGTCTACTAAAGTCTTTAATCAGGATATAAGTAGTTGGAATGTTGGTAACGTGACTAATATGGCGAGTATGTTTTATGCAGCTCAAGCTTTTAATGAAAATTTAAGTACTTGGGATATTGCAAATGTCACCAATATGAGTAGTATGTTTAGACAAACATTAGTTTATAACCAGCCTTTGGATGCTTGGGGAGTAAAAACTGCTAAGGTAACTAATATGCAAGATTTATTTAGAGACTCAAAAGCCTTTAATCAAACAATCAATAGCTGGGATGTTTCTAAAGTTACTAATATGCAATACATGTTTTATAATTGTGTATTTGATCAAGACCTTAATTCATGGGACGTTTCTAGTTTAACGAATGGGTACGGTATATTTCAAAATAATACCTTATTTAACGGGAACATTAGTGGGTGGCAATTTACCACTGATGTATCAAAATCAGTGAATTTAACTAATTTGTTTGCTAGTGCAGTTAAGTTTAATCAAGACATTACTAACTGGAATGTAAGCAGGGTCACTAATATGAGTGGCATGTTCAATAATGCACAAGCCTTTAGTCAAGATATTAGTGGTTGGAATGTAGCGAATGTTACTGACATGAACAATATGTTTAATAATACTCAAGTATTCAACCAAAATATTAGTGGATGGAATGTCGGCAACGTAACCAATATGAGTTCTATGTTTCGAAATGCAGATGCTTTTAATTTGGATATTAGTGTATGGAATGTGTCAAATGTTATGAACATGTCTTATATGTTTGCTGATAACAATATATTCAATCAAGATTTAAGCAATTGGGATGTTTCAAGTGTTATAAATATGTCGAATATGTTTGATAATGCATCTGTTTTTAATTCTCCTCTAAATTGGGGTTTAAAAACGGGTAATGTAACCAATATGGTAAGAATGTTTGCACAGGCACCTCAATTTAATCAAGATATTGATGGTTGGGATGTATCAAAAGTGACCAGTACAAATTGGATGTTTTATAGAACAAATAGCTTTAACCAAAGTTTAAATTCTTGGAATGTAGGAAGTCTAATTGACCCGCGTCAAATGTTTCAAGAGTGTACTTCTTTTAATGGAAATATTTCTAGTTGGGTTTTTACAACAGATCCTACAAAGAATATTAATGCATCCTCCATGTTTCAAAGCACAACCTCTTTTGACCAAGATATTTCCAACTGGAATGTTGAACGATTTACAAATATGTCTGGAATTTTTCAAAGTGCAACTTCTTTCAATCAAAATATTGGTAGTTGGAATGTTGCGAACGTAACCAACATGAATGCTATGTTTAATAATGCTATAGTATTTGCACAAGACATAAGCGGATGGAATGTTGGCAACGTAACGGTTATGAGTTCCATGTTTCAAAATGCGGATGCTTTTAACATAAATATTAGTGGCTGGAATGTTTCTAATGTTACCAACATGGTTAGCATGTTTAATTCCAATAATATATTCAATCAAGATTTAAGCAATTGGGATGTTTCAAGTGTTACAAATATGGAAGGAATGTTTCAACAAATGCCTTTGTTTAATGCGCCTTTAAATTGGGGAACTAAAACAGGAAATGTAACCAATATGCGTTATATGTTTTATAACACCCCTCTTTTCAATCAAGATATAAATAGCTGGAATGTTTCAAATGTAACTAACTTTAGGCAAATGTTTCATAATGCATTTAAATTTAACCAAAATTTATTCAATTGGCAATTTACTAACGAATCCAGTAAAACAATTGATATGGATTATATGTTTTATAATGCAACGTCCTTTAATCAAGATATTAGTACCTGGAATATTTCAAGAGTAACTAAGTTATACTTTTTTTTAGCAGGCGGTAAATTATCAAGAGCTAATTATGATGCATTGTTACTAAGTTGGTCTACTTTAGATTCTGGCGAAACCTTAGTACCAATAAATTTAAATGCTCATTTTGGTAGTAGTAAATATTCGGATACAGCCTCTGTTTTAACAGCCAGAAATACAACATTAATTGCAAATAAAAACTGGACAATTACCGATGGAGGTATGGATGCGGATGATATTGTACCTTTTATAGTAAGTAATTCTTTAGCATCTAATAATGCAACCATTAGTATAACTTTTAGCGAAAATGTCTACAGAACGGATGTAGGTAGTGTCTCCTTAGAAACTACCGATTTTTTATTTTCATTATCAGGGGGAACAGCTACATTAAATACAACAATACCAAGTAGTATTTCAGCTTCCAATAATCTAACTTTTGTGATAGGACTTGATATTAATGGAACCCCTAATGGCGCAGAAGTACTTACTGTGACTCCCGTTTTAAATTCGATTTTTGATAGTTCTGGAAATCCAGCAGCTGTTACACAAAGTAATAATACGGTCCAATTGAATGATTTGTCCAATCCCATCATCACCGGCCCTAATAGCGAAACCGGAGTAAGTAGTTCCATTTCGATCAATGAAAACACGGCAGCTGTGCATACTTTTTCGGCAAATGAAACCATAACCTGGACTTTAGGGAATGTCAATGACGAAGCTTTATTTGGAATTGACAGTAGCGGGAATTTAGTTTTCACAACAGCTCCTGATTTTGAAAATCCTTCAAGCACTTTAAATTCAAATACCTATGTTATAGAGATAGTTGCGACAGATGCTGCAAACAATAGCACTACACAAACTCTTACCATTACAATTTTAGATATTGCAAATTCTA
Organism: Flavobacterium sp. Arc3; assembly: GCF_041431375.1. Taxonomy (NCBI): domain Bacteria; kingdom Pseudomonadati; phylum Bacteroidota; class Flavobacteriia; order Flavobacteriales; family Flavobacteriaceae; genus Flavobacterium; species Flavobacterium sp. Arc3. Next base: position 9,018 of record NZ_JASMRI010000008.1, read on the forward strand.
CCTTTGGAACTTTTGCTGCAATTACAAAACAATACTTTACAGGAACTCATGCTATTGTTCCTCCAACAACAAATAATGCTAACCCGATTGTTTATACCAGTGATAATTTAGCGGTAGCTACTGTAAGTGGTTCGGTGATTACGTTTACAGGTATAGGAACTGCAAACATAACTGCCACGCAAGCAGCCGATGCGAACTATGAAGGAAATGCTATCTCAACGGTGCTAACGGTTTTAGGAAAAGATTTAGTGTCAAAATACGGAGGCATTTCAAGCACTGATGTTAATTATATAAGTGCTAATGGAAATGTAGGAGGCGCTTTTGGAATTGATAAATACGGAAAGCAAGAAATAGTTCTGGATGATATTATTTCATTAGGACTAGTCATGCATTTAGATGCTGGTAATGCAGCCAGTTATTCAGGATCTGGTACTACTTGGACAGATATAAGTGGTAATGGTAATAATGGAACCCTAAAAAATGGTGTTAGTTATAGTAGTTCAAACAGCGGTTCTTTAATTTTTGATGGCTCAAATGATTATTTTGTAACAAACAATAATTTAGATTTATCGAATAAAGATAAATTAACCATTCAAATAATACTAAAAACGGAATCTTCTAAGACAGAAATGGTTATGGAGCATAGCGTTACTTGGAATAGTAATAATTCGTTTGGCATCATATCAAACAACTTAAATACTAAAATGCAATTTGTAGATCATAATCAAAATTATAATGTATCTAATTCCGTGGATTCTATAAATGATAGTAATTGGCATCTTTTTACAGCAACTACTGATAGAAGTTTGGGTGCTACAGATCAAAACTTAATCTATATTGATGGAAAGGCAGCAAATAAAGTAAACGTAGCTAGTCTGATTAATGACAATAGTGGAAATTTCACAAGTCATAAACTGTATCTATCATCTAGGGCTGGCTCTGCTAATTTTTTTAATGGAACTATTGCCCAAGTATTAATTTATAAAAGAGTACTTACTGCCGAAGAAATTCAACAAAATTTTAATGCAGTAAAATTAAAGTATGGCCTATAAATTTATGAACATTCGTGTTTGTAGTGCTTCTGGGGTATAAAAAATGATCGAAGCAAATACAAGGAATGATGTTGATCGTATATATAATTTAAATACTTCAGCAAAAGTTAGATGGGGTTTTGCTTGGAATGAAAATTCAGCAGGTTTATATCCAAATGGAGATCAAAGTATAATGATGTCTCAGGAGGTATTGGTATGGATTCCTCATATGGCAATTACTCTGCTGGAAATAGAGTTGTCCAGGAACTACTTGGACCAACAGAACTACTAGAGTTGAAATTTATATTAGATAAAAAAAATAGTTCAGCTTAAAAAAGTCAAAGATTGATTATTTGCATATTGAGTTTCTTAACGAAATGAGGTTGTAATATTGTGATTTTAATTTAAAACTTTATTTTTACGACAATAAGCAAAAAAACTTCGATTTATGAGTTCATTTACATTCGACATCAAAAAAATAATACTTTTTCTATCTCATTTTGTGATGAATGTTTTAAAAAATAAAAATCAATCATTATTTAAGGATATTTTTTTATTAAACAAATTTTCCAGACGACTAAGTTATTTATGTTTTGTTTTTATTGTTTTTAATAGCAATGCACAAAGCATACCATCAGGTTTTAATCTTGTTGCTTACGAAGGTTTTAATTATACCAGTGGTTCTTCATTGTTAAATGCAAATGGAGGGAGTGGATGGTCGACTTCTTGGGAGAAAACATATTTAGATCGATTTTTAAAAACTTCAACGGCAGGATATACGTATTCGGGATTAACAACAGCTGGTCTTAAAGCTGATTTTGATGCTACTTGTTACGGAACTTGTAATGTAATTGCGGCTCTAAAAAGAACATTTCCAGCACAGAGTCTAGGTGTTGTTTATTTTCAATTTATATCTGTTTTTGAAGCGTCGGGAGGTTTTGGAACGCCTAATATTCGGTTTTTTAACAGCTCAACTTTAACAGGAGGTATAGGGGCTAGTAGCGGAACTTTTATGTCAATTTTGGATGCTTCTCTCAACAATATAAGCTCTACCACAGCAAGTTTGAGTGCTCAAAATTTAGTAGTGGTTCGTATAGACTATAATTTGAATAAAACAGAAATGTGGATAAATCCGAATTTATCAACCTTTGATTATTTGAATCCAACAAGTCCATCTGCTACAGCATTAGGATTTTCTCCAGCATTTAATGCATTTGATATATATATGAGATCGGGCAGTATCGATGAAATTACTGTTTTTTCTCAAACATCTGCACCAACAACAATATCTGGAAATAATGTAATTTGTGCTGGAGATAGTACGACATTGACTTCTTCAGGAGGAATTACTAATCCAAATACAGTTGATGTATGGTATGATGGTGGATGTGGTGGGGAAGCCTATTCTGAAGGTTGGGGAAATCAGCCCACAGCGCCAAACCTTTCTACTACAACGGTCAACAGTTGTATTAATGGAATACTGAAGGTGACATCTACCTCTGTAGACCCTAGGATTAATATGTATGGTATTGGATCTTTTAATCCGTCTGTTTATAAATATATAAATTTTAGATATAGGGTGGTTTCTGGAACAGCCGGAACTACAGAAATTTTCTTTTTAAATTCTGCATATACAATTCCAACCGGAGGGATTTCGAGAGCTACAACCTTGGTTTCTGATAATGCATGGCATACCGGAACTATAGATATGTCTCTAAATCCAAGTTGGGCATCAGGAGGTAATATCACCGGTTGGAGATATGATTATTCATCGGCTACGGGAGTAACAATGGATATTGATTTTATCGAATTAGGGTCAAGTCCGATTGTAGGAACTGGAACAGCAATAAATCTAACACCGAGTGCATCTACGACCTATTATGTAAAAAGAAAAGGACCTGATGCCAATACAGCTTGCATCTCTCAAGTGGTAACTGTAAAAAGTGTTCCAACAATAACTTCCTTTACGCCAACATCAGAAGTTGCTGGTGGAACAGTCACCATAACTGGGACTAATTTTACAGGCACGTCGGCAGTGAGTTTAGGAGGTACTGCTGTCACATCATTCACTGTTGTGTCTCCAACAAGTATTACCGCAGTTGTTGCTACTGGAACATCAGGAAGTTTAATCTTAACAAACAATAGCTGTACAGCTACAAAAACAGGTTTTACTTTTTTATCTACAAATGCAGATTTAAGTGCTTTAACACTTTCAAACGGCACATTAAGTCCAAGTTTTGCAACAGCTACAATAGCTTATACAGCAAGTGTAATTAATACAACAACTAGTATTACTGTAACACCTACAAAATCTGATGCGAATGCAACAATTCAAGTGCAAGTAAACGGAGGAGGATATACTACAGTTACTAACGCATCAGGGGCTTTATCTTTAAATGGAGGTTCAAATACAATAGATGTAAAAGTAACAGCCCAAGATGGTTCAACTACAAAAACTTATACTATTATAGTGACCAGAGGTTTAGCTCCAAGCATTTCCAATTTTAATAATATTACAAAACTTTATTTTGATGGCAATTATATTATAGCTTCACCTACAACTAATAGTTCCGGAGCTTTTACTTATACCAGTAGTAATCCTGCGGTAGCAACAATTAGTGGAACAACAGTTAGCATAACTGGGGCAGGAACTTCTACTATAACAGCAAACCAAGCAGGAGATGCAACCTATTATAGTGGAAGCATTACATCTACTTTAACAGTGAATAGTGTTGATGTATTAACTAAAAACGGTCAAATTTCTACAACAAATGCGAATTATATAAATAAAAATGGGGCATTGTCTACAAGTAATTCATTAACTAAATACGGTCAATCAGTTTCTACTAAATCGAATGATGGATTATCTGCAGCGTCGGCAGGAATAAGTGCATTTCAAATAAAAAATGATTTCCCAAGTGCTACTGATGGATTGTATTGGATAACGAACCCCAATATAAATGCAGGAACTCCATTTCAAATTTATGCTGATATGACCACAGATGGGGGAGGTTGGACATTGATTATGAAAAATTCAAGTAGTGCTGGTTGGAATTATGGTAATGTCATTTCGTTAAACACAAGTATTCCATTTGCAAATACTGCGGATATGGAGAACGCAGCAACACCAAATTATTCTATTATAGAGTGGGCTAATTATCTTAAGAAAAGTGCTAGTGGTTTTCAATACATGATTGATGCCACTACAAGAAGAAGTCATGGCGGTATCTGGACTGCCAATGGGAATTATAGTTTTGTGAAAACAGACAATTCTCAAACGAATATTACACTTGATACAAAATTCGGAACATGGAATTATGTGAGTGATAACGGTATTAGCCAAAGAATGCCATGGTATCAAAATGATTGTGGAACTATAACTACAGATAACGGTGGAGGTAACTGGTGGGGGACATTGATTTCTATATGTGGTTGGAGTCCTACTCCATGGATTTCCGATGGAGGCGGTGGATCGACTAATCCAAACCCAGGTATTATTTGGTATTGGGTTCGATAATATTTTTATGAATTATTTTAAAAAAAGCAATTAAAATTTTGGTAACAAAGGAAGGTTCTACTATTTAGTAAAACCTTCTTTTGCTAGAGAATATTTAGAGTTTTATTAATTAACCCGCTTTTATAATTTCTTTGACAGCAGCTTCATAATTCCTTATACTCTGTGTCTTTTTTATCTTTTTATGCACTTTATGTGGATTCGAAAAAATAACCGAAAAGTACTCCCATAAATGATGCATCTTTAATAAGATGTGAGTGGAGCCTGATAAAGATTCACTGTATCCTTGGTACAAAGTGTCATGAAACTCACTTAATAACTCCATTTTGTTTTTGGGATATTCAAACGAATTGTTTTTAATCATAGTAGGCAAAAAAGGATCGGCAATTAAACCTCTTCCTATCATCCAGTGGTCAATCGTAGGGAAACGCTCTTGCATCTCTTTAAATTTAGCCACAGTAGTAATATCGCCATTGTAATACAATTTCAATTTGGTGTTGTCAACGCATGTCTGGAATGCATCTAAGTGAACGCCTCCTTTATACAATTGTTTTCCAATACGTGCATGAATGGCAACATTCTTTATAGGGTATTTTTCTAATATCGGAAAAACATCCAGAATTTCTTCGGTAGTGTCATATCCCAAACGCATTTTCATCGAAACGATAATATCAGATTCATTGTGTACTTTATGCAAAATCTGGTTGATCTTTTCAGTATTACTGATCAGTCCAGAACCCATTCCACATTTGGTTACCATAGGATAGGGACAACCCAAATTCCAATTCAATTCTTTATACCCTAATTCCTGAACATACTTCGATACAAACAAAAACTCATCAGCATCATTAGTAATTATTTGCGGAATTACTTCAAGGGTATTATTGTTCTCTGGTAATAAATCACGCTGATAAGAGGATTTAATAACCATTTTTCCATTCAAACGAATGTAAGGCGCATAAAAAGTATCAATACCACCAAAAATTTTATTTTGGGCATTTCTAAAACGAAAATCAGTAAATCCTTGTAAGGGAGAGGAAAGTAGGGTGTAGTCCATGTATTATTTAAAAATGCAAATATAATACACTTTAAACTGTTATGGTTTGCATTTAGCAGATATGTTATTATAAGTCCTTTTAAGCTCTTTTTCTATCATTTCCAAAGTTTGGTTGTGTGGAATAAAAAAACCAGACTTTCATGTGAAAGCCTGGTTTTAAGATGAATTGAAATTTATATTTTTAGAATTAAATTACACTTTTCCTAAGGTATATAATTGCTCCATTGTAGGGCTTAAACTTCCACCAGCAGGTTCCAACGTAATTCCGAAAGCTTCTGCATCACCAGTACTATTAACAGCAAAAATGCGTTGGTTGTTTTCATCAAACTTGTCTAGCAATCCAATGCTTGTTGGAGTTAAAGGATTCAGTTTTAAAGCCCAAACTTGATACACCATTCCTTTTGGAGGGGCTGGTAATCCAGCTGCATCAACGTAAACGACCTGTGTTTCTTTGTTCCAATATACTTTTGCAGATGATTCTGGCGCTACCGCTTGTCCGCCTAGGGCTACAACAGTATTCTTAGTATCTCGTACGACTGCAAGACCAATTTCATTTTGCTTGTTTTTAAGTTCTAATTGATTTAGTTCTTTTTCAATTTTTGCTTTTTCAATTTCAGTACCTACAACCTGATTATTGGTTTGTTCTAATTGATTGTATTGAAAGCCAATTCCAATCATTAAAAGAATGGCAGCTGCCCATCCAATGTATTGTGACCAGTTTCTCGTGGTTTCCATCTCTATTACTGGCGTATGTTTTAGTTCTAGCTTAGCCTTAATTTTTTCGTAATTTGCCACTGAATGAAAAGGGGAGAAGCTAGAAGATAAGGCCACAATTGCTTTTTCAATGGCAATAATTTCCTCCTTAATTTCAGGATGCGTATTAGCCATAGTAGTAACTTCTTCGTTTTCTGTTTCGCTTAGCAAACCATATACGTAAAGTTCTAATATTCCGGAGTCGATATATTCTTTTGTTTCCATTATACTTTCAAATAAGTTCTTAGATCATTAATACAATTTCGATTGTGCGTTTTTACAGTTCCTAAAGGAATTTCCAACTCTTCCGAAGCTTCTTGCTGAGTATATCCTTTAAAGAATAATAAATCTATTATTTGTATACATTTTGGTTTAAGTCTTTTTACAAACTCTTGTATTCCAATTGTATCCACTTTGTTGACCAGTTTGTTACTGTCGTCTAATAGATGTACGAAATTATCTGAGGAAAGGTTTTTTTGACTGTTATTAAAATTTTTAGATCGCAGTTTATCTATAGAGGTATTCCTTGCAATATTAAGGATCCACGTATAGAATCGTCCTTTACTTTCATTATAAGAATCAATATTTTTCCAAATCTTAACGAATACTTCCTGAAGTACATCTTCAGCTTCTTCTCTATTTCTTACAAGAACATTAATAACTGAAAATAAACTTTTAGAATACATATCATAGAGATGTGTAAAAGCTCTTTCGTCTTTCTTATATATTAATACTAATAACTCTTCTTGGGTCATATACTTTATGTTTTACTCTTACAAACTTATACAAACTTATTTACAAATGAATAAATTATATTCATTGTGTATGCAATAATTAAAGTAGTTTAAAATAATTGTGTTTTTATTTTAATTTTAAATTACTGAAAGTTAATATATTAAAAAATATATTAACTTTTTTTTAATTTTTTTAAAACCAAAAGGAAAACATTCCCGTAAATGCTTTTATAACCTTTTAAATTATAACAAAATGAAAAAAACAAAAATGGTATTGGGTCTTTCGCTAATTGCGCTTTCAGGCTTAATCTTAGTAGCAGCGGATCACGTAGATGCTCCATCAGTAACAGGTAATGCAGCAGACATTACAGACTTGTACACTTTTCAAGGACAAGAAACTAATAATTTAGTTTTTGCCGTTAACACGCAAGGGCTGTTAAGTCCTAACGCAACCGGTGCAGCAGCATTCAATGAAAATGTGATGATTGAAATTAACATCGACAACACAGGTGATAATGTGGAAGACTTGGTTATTCAAGCAATTAAAAAAGGAGATAAGATGTACTTCTTTGGACCATATGCTCCAGGAACAACTGGAACATCTAGTACAATTAAAACTAGTGCGGCATCTGGAAGTGTTGCAATATCTAAATATGGTGCAGCAGCAGTAACCTCTACTGAAAACGGAATGAAATTTTTTGCAGGACCTAGAGATGATCCTTTCTTTTTTGACTTAGGTCAATTTCAAGCAATTCTTGGAGGAACAGCTACAGCGTTTAAAAATCCAGGTACAGATACTTTTGCAGGTTCAAATGTATTATCAGTAGTTGTTGAAGTTCCAAAATCAATGTTAGGTACTGCCGCTTCTTTGAATGTATGGGCTGAAACTAAGAAAAAACAATAATAAATTTTATTCTAAAAAACTCAAAATTATGAAGACAAATAAATTCAAAATCATAACTCTAGCACTTGTATGTGCAGTAGCTACAGTAAGCTGTAACGATGACGACAATAATAATGACTCTATGGCAAGTGCAGACTTCTCTGGAACATATGTACAACAAGATCAAATGGCAAGACCAGCAATAAACACTGTTTTTATTGCTTCAGGACAACCTAAAGATGATTTTAATGCGGCGATTCCTTCTGCAATGGGAGCAAAATACCAATCTATTTTTCAATCTAGACTGTTGGCTTTAAATCCTGCATTTACAACTAATGCACTAGGGCAAACAGCTGCTCAATTTACAGGATTGTTAGCAACGGATGTATTAAATGTAAAAACTTCAGGTAAAACAACTTTCTTCGACGGAACAAATGTGCTAACAGGTAGAGCTTTGGCTGATGACGTTATTGATGTGGAATTACTATTAATCTTTGGAGGTACAAATGGTGCGGCTAACCCTGGACTTACTTCAGATCACGTAAATGCAAATGATAAAGCATTTACTACTTCTTTTCCTTATTTGGCAGCAGCCTGGTAATATATTTTATACATAATACAGAGCTCAGTCATAATTATTGAGCTCTGTTTTTTTTCTAACAACAAAACACATAGATTATGAAACCTTATAAAGTTATCCCCGTCCTGGTTTTTACAATCCTTTTTATTTTCGCTTGCGATACTAAGAAACAAAACCAAATTACAAATACTTCTGATTATAATAAATACTTGCATGTTGATGGAAATGAATCATTGGATTTTGCACGTAAAGAAATTGATTTTTGGCAAAAAAAATACGATGCAGCTCCTAATCAAAAAAGTTACTTAGGTATAATAGCCTCAAAGTATGCCACTCTTTTTGAATATACGGGAGACATTAAAAACTTATATAAAACAGAAGATTTATTGACACAATCGAATGAAGCTAGTAAATATTCGAGAGTATCAACCATTCGAACATTAGGAAGGAATTACATTGCACAACACAGGTTCAAGGAAGCTTTAGCTTTAGCTAATAAAGCATTGGCTATTGGCGAAGGCCGTAAAGAAACTCAAAAATTGCTGTTTGATGTCCAAATGGAATTAGGGGATTTTGCCGAAGCGGAAAATAATTTGAACGCTTTAAAAGACATGAACGATTATGATTACTTAATCCGTTTAGCAAAATGGAATGATCATAAAGGCGACTTGAAAACGGCGATTACTTTCATGGAAAAAGCGAGAGATATAGCAGAGAAGGAAGATAATAAAACACTAAAAATATGGTCATATTCTAATCTGGGTGATTTTTATGGTCACGCTGGTAGAATTCAGGAGTCGTATGACAGTTACCTAAAAACATTAGCAATAGATCCCAATTATTCCTATGCATTAAAAGGAATTGCTTGGATTGTATTTTCTCATGAAAGAAATACTAAAGAAGCGAAAAGAATTGTGGAAGCTATTGAAATCACACACAATACTCCCGACTTTTATTTATTAAAATCTCAAATTGCTCAATTTGACGGGAATGATGCAGCAGCTTTAGAAAATCGAAATGCTTATTTCGCAATGCTTGAAAAGAATAATTACGGGGCAATGTATAATAAATACAACACTCTGATTTATGCTGATGCAAAAGAGACAGCGCCTAAAGCATTAGAAATTGCAAAAATAGAAGTGGATCACAGACCTACACCAGATTCTTATGATCTATTAGCCTGGTCTTATTTGAATATGGGACAAAAGGATAAAGCATTAGAAATTGCAAAGAAATATGTGGTAGGAAAATCATTTGAGCCAAAGGTACAATATCACTTGGCAATGATTTACAAGTCTAATAACGAGAAACAAAAAGTAGCACCTATAAAAGAAGAACTACTTTCTAGCATGTATGAATTAGGTCCTAATCTAGACAAAAAGGTAAATCAATTATAAAAGCCCGCCATGAAATATTTTTTTACAATAGTACTTGCCTTTTTAGGGTTGGTATCGTACAGTCAAATCCAAAAAGGAGTTGTTGTAGATCAATTTGGGAATGCAATTGAGAACGCCTATATCGTAAATATGAATTCGGAGGCACATGCACACACTAATGAGTTGGGAATGTTCAGCATTGATAAATCTGTAGTAGGAAATGTTTTGATAGTAACTGCCTTGGGACATAAAAAGTCTAGCTATACTTTAGGTAACGCTGAAAATAGAATTCTGCTGGAAGGAGATATCTTTAGATTAGATGAAATTGTGATTCAACAACAGCTATCTGCAATGAATGTTATTTCAAAGATCGATTTGCAGACTACGCCTGTTAATTCCTCTCAGGAAATCTTACGAAAAGTTCCAGGGTTGTTCATTGGTCAACATGCCGGTGGAGGTAAAGCAGAGCAAATATTCCTACGAGGATTTGATATAGATCACGGTACAGATATTGCCATTTCTGTTGATGGAATGCCAGTAAATATGGTGTCTCATGCTCATGGTCAGGGCTATGCCGATTTACATTTTGTGATTCCTGAAACGGTAGAAAAGATAGACTTTGGAAAAGGGACGTATTATGCCAGTAAAGGGGATTTTGCAACGGCAGGATACGTTACCTTCCAAACTAAAGAAAAACTAGAGAAGAGTAGTATAAGCATAGAAGCCGGTCAGTTTAATACGTTAAGAACGGTAGGGATGTTTAACCTTTTGGGAAACCAAAAAAAACAAAGCGCATACATCGCAACAGAATATATACTGACCGATGGGCCATTTGATTCTCCTCAAAATTTTAATAGGGTCAATTTGTTAGGGAAGTATTCGGCTGTTTTGGATGATAATAGTAAGTTCTCAGTATCTGCTTCTCGTTTTTCCAGTACTTGGGATGCATCTGGACAAATACCGCAACGATTAGTAGATAATGGAACTATTTCTAGATTTGGATCAGTTGATGATACCGAAGGAGGTACGACATCGAGAACAAATATTAATGCGTCGTTAAGCAAACCTATAGATGAAAATACGTACTTGAAAGCGAATGCTTTTTATTCTAAATATGATTTTGAACTGTATTCGAATTTCACTTTCTTCTTAGAAGATCCTATAAATGGAGACCAAATCAAGCAAAAGGAAAACCGCTCGATTTACGGTATGAATGCAGAATTAAATAGAAAAGTAAAAAGTAATGATTGGGATGCGTTATTTCAATTAGGCGTAGGTTTTCGTGCTGATGCGACTATTGATACTGAATTGTCACATACGTTGAATAGAAGCATTACTCTAGAAAATATTAAATTAGGTGATATTGATGAAACGAATGCTTTTACGTACTTAAATTCAGAATTTAAATTTGGGAAACTGACTATCAATCCGGCAGTACGATTGGACTATTTCAAGTTTAATTACAGAGATAAGTTGGCTCCTATTTATAATACGCAGACAGAAACGGAAGTGAAAGTATCACCCAAACTTAATTTTATCTATTCACAAAATAACAATTTACAATTTTTTGTAAAGTCAGGAATTGGGTTTCATTCGAATGATGCTCGCGTTGTGGTTCAAAATAATGGAAAACAAATTTTACCTACCGCTATAGGAACTGATGTAGGAACGATTTGGAAACCTTTTCCAAGATTGATTGTGAACTCAGCATTGTGGTATTTATACCTACAACAAGAGTTTGTCTATGTGGGTGATGCCGGAATCATTGAGCCTAGTGGAAAAACAAGACGTATGGGAGCTGATTTAGGATTGCGCTATCAATTAAATGATTGGTTGTATTTTGACGCCGATGCTAATTATACCTACGCCAGAAGCATTGATGAACCTAGCGGGCAAAACTACATTCCGCTTGCACCAGATTTTACTTCGACTGGTGGATTGAGCTTTCAAAAATGGAATGGACTTTCGGGAGGGTTGAGATATCGATATCTAAAAAGCCGTCCTGCTAATGAAGACAATTCAATTGTAGCCAAAGGATATGCGATAGCTGATTTTAATATTAATTATGAATTTAAAAGTGTGACTTTTGGCATTTCGATAGAGAATTTATTGAATACTAAATGGAATGAAACTCAATTTGCTACCGAATCAAGATTAAAAGAAGAGTCTGAGAGTGTTGAAGAAATTCATTTTACCCCTGGAACCCCTTTTTTTATGAAGGCTAGAATAACCTATAAGTTTTAGTAAAGAATAATGATTTTGTTTGTTTTGTTAGAAAGACCTGGCGTTACTAATTTGTTTACGTCAGGCTTTTTTATTTAACGTTTGTTCAATTAAAATCGCAGTCTTGAATAGACAAAAGTAATTTTGAAATTGTTTAATTTTATCAAAAATATAATTATGAAAAAACTATTATTTGTAGCTTGCACAGTACTATTGCTTTTTAGTTGCCAGAATCAGGCGCAAAGCAAAAAGTCAGATAAAAATAAAATCGAAATAGCTATGACAAAACAAAATATCTACCAATATAAAGTAGAAGATTTATCAGGAAACACTTTCGACTTTGCAAGTCTTAAAGGGAAAAAAGTAATGATCGTAAACACGGCTTCAAAATGTGGACTAACCCCTCAGTACAAGGATTTAGAAGCGATTTATAAAGAATACAAAGACAAAGGTTTTGTGATCGTTGGTTTTCCTGCAAACAATTTTGCGTCGCAAGAACCGGGAACGAATGCCGAAATCGCTTCTTTTTGCCAAATGAATTATGGAGTAACTTTTCCTATGATGGATAAAGTATCTGTGAAAGGAGATGATATGTGTGAGATATACCAATTCTTGACGCAAAAATCTAAAAACGGTGTGGAAGATTCAGAGGTGTCTTGGAATTTCCAAAAATACCTAATCAATGAAAACGGAGAACTAGAAAAAGTGATTTCTCCACAGACGCTACCTACAGATCCTTCTGTGATTGATTGGATTAAAGCGTAATATATAGAAAGTAAAAGAGCCTTATAATGGCTCTTTTATTTTTTAAGTTTTAGCGGTATATTTTTTCAAAAGTTCAATTAAAGTATCTTGCGCTATTCCGTTTTTTCGGGCATTTAGGAAGCTACTGATGTCCCATGTTACGGTAGAACCATCATTCAAATATAATTTTACACGATCGTTAGCCCGTCCAGACCACACTTTATGCTTATTTGCTAAATTTAGGTCTATTGTTTGTTCTTTAATGTTCGAGAGAATAACTTTTTTCTCCCAGCGCACAGTCGCTGTGTTTTCTTCTTCATTAAAGATGATTTCAAACGTCCCTGTAAAATATTTAAATGCACCATAAAACGAAACAAAATTCAGTACTAAAAAAGATAGGTATAAAAATAGGTGATTACTAACATTAAAAATTAGTGCAAACAACAGCATCGATATAAACCAAGATACAATTGCAGCTAGTACCGATATAGTCTCCATTTTAATAATTGTAACTTTTGCTTTGTTCATAATGGTGTTCTAATGTTACTTCAAAATAAGTTGTACAAAAACAGAGTGCAACCAGCGGTCAAATTTAAACCCCGACTCTTTTATGATTCCTGTGGTTTTGAATCCGAATTTTTCATGAAACGTTATACTACTTTGATTTTCAGCGTCAATGACCCCGATCATGGTATGTAATCCTTGTTTTTTAGCTAGTTCAATCAATTCAAGTAGCAATAGTTTCCCAATTCCTTTGCCGTGAAAATCATTGTTCACATAAACGGAATGTTCTACCGTATATTTATAAGCTTCTCTGAACCGGAATTCACTGTACATTCCAAAACCAGAAACAACCCCATCTAATTCAGCTACAATTACAGGGAATCCTTTATTGATTTTATCCTCTAAAATTGTTTTTTGCTGTTCATAGCTTCGCACATTATAGTCATATAAGGCCGTTGAATTTAAGATGTTATAGTTTATGATATCTAATATCGCTTGGGTGTCCTCAGCGTGGTATGGTCGAATTTTGATTTCCATTTTGATAAGTAAATTTTGTTGTCAAATTTAATAAAAATCAGTTAAAATGAGGCGAAAAGAGGGAGCAAGTTTGTAACTTTGCTTGGCTTGAGGTTTTGAAGAACTTTACAAACTTCGAAACCTTAAACTTTAAACTAAAATTGAATGATTTACCCCAAAATACCTTTAGCGCAAAGCATTATTCAAACATGTTTAGCCAAAGGAATTACCACCATAATAATTTCTCCAGGATCGAGAAATGCGCCTTTAATTATAGGTTTTACAAATAATCCTGCATTTGAATGTTACAGTATCGCCGATGAGCGATCTGCTGCTTTTTTTGGGTTGGGTATAGCTCAACAAACTAAAAAACCAGTAGTACTGATTTGCAGTTCTGGGTCGGCATTATTGAATTATTATCCTGCACTTGCAGAAGCTTTCTACAGTCAGATTCCGTTAATTGTTATCTCTGCTGACCGACCACAAAGCAAAATTGATATTGGTGATGGACAAACGATTCGTCAGGAAAATGTATTTGCAAATCATTCGTTGTACAATGCCAATTTGAATGAAATGGTTTCTGCTGAAAATGACACAAAAATAAAAGAGGCAATCGACATTTCGATTGCTCAAAATGGTCCTGTACATATCAATGCTCCTTTTGAAGAGCCTTTGTATGAAACGACGTCGGAACTTGCTGTGAGTGTTAGCGTCACCGCTTCCGCAAAAGAGTCGCAGTCGCTTTCACACGATGAGTTGGCTGAATATGCGAAGATTTGGAACAAGTCCACAAAAAAAATGGTGTTAGTGGGTGTGAATGAACCCGATGCGATTAGAAATAGTGTCGTTGAAACTTTAGCTGCTGATGAATCAGTAGTAGTTTTGACTGAAACGACTTCGAATTTGCACCATCCTAGCTTTATCAATACCATAGATACTTTAATTACACCTTTTACTAGCGAGGATTTTGAGACTTTTCGTCCTGAAATATTGGTCACTTTTGGAGGAATGATTGTTTCTAAGAGGATAAAAGCTTTTTTACGAAAATACAAGCCAAAACACCACTGGCATATCGATTCTTTACGAGGATATGATACGTTTAGTGCTTTAACAAAGCATTTTGAAGTAGAACCCAATCTATTCTTCGATGTGTTTTTACCGTTGACTAAATCAGTTGAGAGCGACTATTTTAAGAAACTGAATGCCGTGAATGACTTACGAGAACTAAAAAGTAAAATCTATCTGGATGCAATTCCTTTTTCAGACTTCAAAGTTTTTGAAAAAGTGATTCCCAGTTTACCAATAAATTCGCAGTTGCAAATCAGTAATAGTTCTGCCATTCGTTATGCACAGCTAATTGCTATTGATCCATCGATTGAGGTATATTGCAATCGAGGAACCAGCGGAATTGACGGAAGTACTTCTACCGCTCTTGGTGCGGCTGTAGCCAATATAAAGCAAACGGTATTTATAACAGGTGATATTGGTTTTTTATATGATAGCAATGCCTTGTGGAACAATTACATTCCTAAAAACTTTAAAATTATTTTGATTAATAATGGAGGTGGAGGGATTTTTAGAATTTTACCAGGACATGAGGAAACGCCCGTTTTTAATACATTCTTTGAAACATCTCATTGTTTAACAGCGGCTCATTTAGCAACGATGTACGGATTTGAGTATACGACTGCTAGTGATGAACTGAGTTTGTCAAACGGTTTAGCAACCTTGTATGGTCAAAATGAAAAGCCAGGAATATTAGAAGTTTTTACCCCAACACTTAAAAATGACTCGATTTTGTTGCAGTATTTTAAAGAGTTACTGTAATACATATAATAAATAAAAATTTGTTGAAATAAAGTAAAATGACTTAGTTTTAGAGGTTAATCGATTTTTTTTAGTTAAAAAGAGTTCTATTACATCTTTTTTATCGTTTTCGTAGTATTTTGACTCTTTTTGGCTGTGCGTTGCGTAATTTATTAAGAAAACCAAGTACTCTTATAAATAATTGTTTAAATTTGAGAGTGTAATTAATTATCAACCAATATATTAAATTTTTATTTATGAGCAAGAGAGACGAATTAATTGAAAAATATGCTGCAGATTTAAAAGATAAGTGTGGTGTAACTCCAGATATGGATTTATTGACAAAAGTAACTATTGGTTGTGGCCCGTCAATTTACAACGCAGATGCTGCAACAGTCGCTGGAAGCCAGCAATCAGAATTAGATACGGTAAAAAATAACTTTTTAATCAAAAAATTAGGACTTAAAGAGGGGCCAGATTTAGATGCTGGGATTGATGCTGTTATTGAAAAGTATGGTCGCTCAAATACAAATAAATACAGAGCAGTTGTATATTATCTATTAGCTGTTCACTTTAAAAAGGAAAGTGTCTACAATTAGTAAATTGATATAAAAATATAAAAGCGCCTTTTGGGCGCTTTTATTATTTCTATGCCATGGATAAATAGCCTTTCGGTTTTACTAAATTTATTCATCAAGCAGTTGCTGAATCTGAATCTGAAATTTTTCACCGCTATAATCACTAAAACCTGTATGGCGCATTCTAACGATTCCTTTTTTATCTAATATTACTGAAGTAGGTAATGAGCCAGAATAAATTTCTTCAGGAACCTTAGATACCGCTTGCGCTATTGGCATTGAATAGTTTTTCTTCTGGAAAAACTTTTTCCCCGTGGCAATATCATCATCCAAATTTATCATCACAAATACAATCTTATCATTGTCTTTAAATTCCGAGTGAAATTTTTCGATAGAAGGAAATTCGGCAATACACGGTGGACACCAGGATGCCCAAAAGTTGATAAAAACAACTTTCCCTTTTAAGTCAGCTGTACTTCGAATATTACCTTCGTAATCCTTAAAATCAAAATGATTTTCAAGTGTATTATCTGTAGAATTGACCTCTGAAATTTCAGCGTTAAAGAGACCGGTGAACATTAACTGCTTAATTAGAAATGATTTTGCATCTGGACTGAATATTAGAAGTCCAAAGACTATTAGCATTAAAATTGATGAAAAGTGTTTCTTGATTTTATTTAAAACTACAAGTTTAGTAGGTTGTTTTTCGTTTTTATTGTTTTCGATCATTGATATTTATCTTAAATTATATTGTATAGAATGGTATTTAAGAAAACCAAATAACAACGCGTTACTTGGTTTTCAAAAAAATATTATTTAATGATTCCTTCTTTCATTTCTTCCGAAGGTTTGAGAATTATTCGATCTTCACTTGAAAAATCTCCAAATACCTCCGACAAGGTATCTAATTTAATACCTTCTTTTACAACGACTTTTTTAATTTCATTATTATTAAGGGTAAGAACGAATGTTCCTCTCTGAGTGTTAAGAATACTTCGATTTGGTACCCAATACGATGGTGATTTTCTTTGCAGTTTAAGGTTTACTTCGGCATAATCACCGCCTTGTAGTTCTCCAGCGGTATTATCAACATCAAATTCTATAGTCAAAGAACGATCGTTTCTATTCAAGAATCCTGAACTTCGCGATAGTTTTGTTTCGAAAGTTTTTCCGGGTTGTGAGCTTATCGAAAAAGTGGCTGGCATTCCTTCCGTAATTGAAGCAGCGTGTTTTTCAGGAAGTGAGAGTGTTAATCGCAAGCGGTTCGCTTGCGCAATCATAAACAAAGGAGCACTTGAACCTGTTCCAGCTAAAGCTCCAACAGAAACATTTCTATTAGTAATGATCCCGTCAAAAGGAGCGGTGATGCGTAAATATTTTTGAAGTTGCGCTGTTCCTGCCGTTCCTGCACTAGCACTTTTATAAGATGCTTGGGCGCTTTCCATTGTACTTTTTGATCTTTCCAGTTCTATTGCCGCAACAGCTCCAGCCGTTTTTGAAGCATCTAACATTCGGTCATAAGCTTGTTTTGCATACAAGTAATCACTATATGATTTTTGCTCAGATGACTTGTCTGAAATGTGTTTTTGGTTCATTTCTGGAGCCACAAGTTCCGCTAATAATTGTCCTTTTCTGACCTTTTGGCCGCGCTCCACAAATATTTTTTGAACAAAACCGCTAACTCTTGCATAAACTGCCACTTCTTCGTACGGTTGCAATTCTGCTGGCAATGATATTTCGTATTCTGGTTTTATATGTTGGATCACCACTGTCTTAAGATCTTGTGATTTTAAAATCGGTACTTCAACCTTTTTTAAATTCTCTTCTTTCTTATCAGAACAGGCAGTAAAAACAAGTAATGAGAAGGTTGTAATCGCTGCAATTTTTATTTTTTTATTTATATCGTACATTTTTTTATTTATTAAAAAGTTATTTTACAAAGTATTGACTCTCTTCATCATCTGGGTCGAGAGATGGATTTTTAATCGCAGTTCTGGTTAGCATGGACGAAAAGAAATGTGGAACCAATAATAGTATTGTGGCGGTAGAAGCTATTAGCCCACCAATCACTGCTCTGGCCAGAGGAGCAACTTGTTCAGCACCATCACCAAACCCAATTGCCATAGGTAACATTCCTGCAAGCATTGCGGCTGCCGTCATTAATATAGGTCTAAGTCTTGACGAAGCGGCAAGGCGCGCTGCGTTTGCAGGTTTAAGCAACAAGTCTTTTCGATAAAACTCAGCTTGATTGACCAGTAAAACGGCATTGGATACAGATACACCAATTGACATAATGATTCCCATATAAGATTGCAAATTGAGGGTACTTTGTGTTAAAAATAAAATCAGCAAGCTTCCTGCTATGACTGCAGGAACCACAGAGAGAATAATTAGAGGTATTTTGTACGACTGATAATAAGCCGCTAACATTAGAAATATCGCTATAATTGCAACACCTAATCCCGCTATTAAATTGCTTAATGTTTCATCTAATAGCTGAATGGTACCTTCAGTCCAAACTTTAACTCCACGCGGTGGTTCTCCAACATCTTTAATAGCTTCTTTTACAGCAGCTGAGGCAGTTCCTAAGTCTTTTTCGTGCAAATTCGCAATTATTGTTACGTAGCGGTTGGGACCTTGTCGATTTACTTGTGCTGGAGTGCTTACTCTTCTTATCGTCGCAACATCTTCCAGAACAGGTCTCGTACTGCCTTTCTTCAATGGTAAGGATTTAAGTTTTTGTTCCGATGACATAATTGCTTCCGGAATTTGTACCTGTACCTGAAACACAAGCCCCGATTTTGGATCTATCCATAGATTTTTATCAGTAAAACGAGTCGAGGAAGTCGCGGTAACCAAACTTTTTGTAATGTCTTGAACGGTCAAGCCAAATTGTCCTGCTAGATCTCGATCTACTTCAATTTCTAAGGTAGGATAGGCGACAGGTTCTGCAATGCGAATATCTCGCAAGTACGGAATCGTTTTTAAATTGGCTTCAATTTTAGAGGCAAAAGCAAAAGCGGCTTTCAATTGTCCGGCTCCCACTTTTACTTCAATAGGAGTCATGGCACCTTGGCCCATTATCTTTTCAGTAAGTTCCATAGGTTCAAAATTAAGAGCTACTTGCGGATGACTTTTCTTAACCGCTATCCTAATTTGTTCCTTTAAATCTTGGATTGATCCAGTGAATAATTCTTGATCAATTGATACTTGTAGAATGGCCTCATGAGAAGCGTTCGTAAAAGTAAAAATCGGATTAATAGGCGAGGTTGCTGGCTGCATCCCAACAAATGCCGACGATATTGCTACGCCATTTTCAGGAACTAGCGTTTTAATTTCCTGTAAAATTTCTTTTACGATTCTTTCTGTTTTTTCCAATCTACTTCCCGTAGGTGCTTGGATGCGAAGTTGGAAATCGCCACTATTCGATAGTGGCATGACATCAGTACCTACATTTGGTAACAATAGTGCTACTATACCTACCGCCACAAATATATAAAGTAGAAAAAGTGAGGTCGCTTTTGTAGACCATTTACGCATTCGATACGAATAATTAACACGAAATTTTTCGAAGAATGCACGCTTTCTAGGAGTATTAGCCACTTCATTCTTCTTCATTTTCATCATCCAATTTGCCAGAATTGGAACAAATGTTTGAGAGGCGATAAAAGAAGCAACCATTGCAAAAGCTACTGCCATTGATAAAGGCATAAACATATCTTTTGGTATTCCTGTCATAATAAACGCGGGGGTTAACACGGCTAGAATACAAAGTAAAATTAGGAGTTTCGGAATCGAAATTTCAACAAGTGCATCGCTAATCGCCCGCTGTTTGGGTTTGCCCATTTCCATGTGTTGATGAATGTTTTCAATGGTGACCGTGGCCTCATCTACTAATATTCCGATGGAAAGTGCTAGTCCACTTAAGGTCATTATATTTATTGTTTCGCCTAAGAAATAAAGCGCAGCAACCGCACTTAAAATAGCGATTGGGATCGTTAGCACAACAATTATTGCACCTCGAGTGTCACCTAAAAACAGAAAAATTACCAATCCTGTAAATACAGCACCTAATATTCCTTCATGAATTAGATTGGTTAACGAAGTTTCGATGTATTTTGATTGGTCAAATTCATACTTTATACTTACATCTTCAGGAAGTTGATCCTCCAACATAGGTAAAGATGCCTTCAAATTTTTAACGGCCTCTAGCGTAGATGCATCTGCTTTTTTTATAATAGGAAGATAGACCGAACGTTTGCCGTTAATTAAAGCATATCCTACAGTTTGATCTGCTCCATCTTGAACACTCGCAACATCTCGCACGTAAATAGTGCGCGAATCATTTGTTTTTATGGGCGTGTTAAGAAATTCTTCTGGACTCTTTGCTATGGAATTAATAGGAGCCATTAAATTCTCATCGCCTATGCGGATGTTACCAGCAGGCGATGGTAAACTATTTTTTGTAATGGCAATAGTGATTTCTTCAGCACTCAAACTATTGGCTTGCATTGCTTGCGGATCTATATTGACAACAATTGATCGTGCGTTTCCACCAAAAGGAGCTGGCGCGGTTATCCCTGGAATGGCAACAAACATAGGACGTACTTTTGTAAGTACTAAAGTCTGAATTTCATTAATGGAACGCTGGTCACTTTCGAAGACCAATTGGCCAACCGGTAGCGAACTTCCGTCGAATCGAACTACCATAGGCGGAACGGCTCCCGGCGGAAGAAAGCCCATTGCTCTGGATACAGAGGTCGAGACTTCACCGGCGGCTTGTGCCATATTTGTTCCCGGATAAAAAGTCAATTTCATTAGGGTCAGCCCTTGTATACTTTTGAAGTCCATACTCTTGACTCCGCCCACAAACAAAAGGACTTTTTGAAACTCGTTGGCCATGAAACCATCCATATAAGCAGGAGAAAGCCCGCCGTATGGCATGGCGATATACATTGCAGGAAGTTCTACTTCAGGAAAAATATCGACATTTATTTTTTTTATTGACGTAATGGATAAGAAAACAATTGCAATAACAGCAACAATTACCGATATAGGTCTTCTTAGCGCAAATCTTATTAAGTTCATCTAAGTAGCGTTAAAGATTAGTAAAGAGAAAATTAAAATTCGAAGTTAGCTCTGCTTCATAAGCAACAAGCATCCAGTATTCTCGTGATGCTTCTAAATGTGAATTTTCGGCAACTTCAAATAGTTGTTGTATTTGCAGCAGTTCGTTTAGACCTATCAGACCGCTTTTGTATCGAGATAAGTACATTTTATACCCATCGCCAGCCTGTTTTACAGCAGTAGTTGTTTTTTCGATTTGCTTGAATTGTTGACTAATTCGCACTTGAACTGCTGTCAAATCTGCTTGCATGGTTTGCTCGTACTGTGCGTGAAGATTTTCTATGCTTTCAGCTTCCTTTGTTAATCCTTGACTCTTATAGCTGTTAGTTAGTAAATTTGAAATGTTCCATGTTATCCGAACTCCAGCTAGAAAGTTATTGACATTATTTGAAAAACCATCTTGCCATTTTCCAGAAACATAGCCGTCGTCATTAATACTGCTACCTTTATAAGATAATCCACCTAGAAAATGTACTGATGGTAGGGAAGCGCTTTTTTCAACCGCACTTTTAGAATTGAAAACGTCTGCTTGATGTTTTAATGTAGTAAGAATAGGATGTGAATTTTCAATTAATCCATTTCTATGTTCAAGATAGGCAACTGGTGTAGAGAATTGAGTAAGCGAACTATTGAGTTCAAAAGCTTCTTTTGCAGAAAGTTCCTGTAGCTTAATCAAGGCTGCACTGCTGTTTCCTTCTAATTTATAGTTTGCAGCAAGTGACTGTGTATACGCAGAAGAAGCAAGTAAGCTATCGGCAGCAGGTTTTAGCCCCGCTTTTGACAAACCAGAAGTGATGGATCGAATTTCGTTTAAGCGTTCCAACGTTTTTTCATTCCAGGAAAGTTTAGTTTTGTTATATAAAAGCGTAATATATCTTTCGGATAAAAGTTTTTTTAGACTCAGTAAATAAGCGTCTTTTTCGCTGTTTTTTTTATTTGTTGCTGCTCGAGCGGCTTGATTTTCTTTCCGAAGTTTACCAAAAGAAAAAACTTCCCAATCTACTACTGCAGAAACAAAAGAGTTTGCCGATAGTGAAGCGCCATATAGAGAGGCGTCACCACTAACATTAAAAAAACCGGCTTGCGGAAAAAAGGCACCACCGCCGCCGTTATAAGTTCCATAGGTGCTTTGTGCTTGCGCTTTGATTTGTGGCAACATATTCGATTTTACGGCTCGCTCATTTAAGGCTGCAGCATCAGCAGAAGAATGTTTGACTTTAATTCCAGAATAATTTTCTTCTACGTTTTTCCATAAAGTTCCCAATGTCTCGGGAAATTTTTGTGCATATAAGGGAAATGATATTCCCAAGACAAGCCACACAATTGTGACTGTCAAAAGAGGTTTGACCATAATGATGTAATAGATTTTGAGATCAGATTTTGATCAACTAATTAAAAAATTGTTGTACTGAAAGATGCCATAGCGGAGGTTTTCCTTATGGCAATTCTAAAAACTATTAGGGTATCAAATGATCAGTTTGCGGTATAGCAAAAAAATGGGGAAAGAATCACTAATTTTTAAGCTATTGTAAAAAGGGTGTTTTCTCTTTTCTTTTTCAGAAACAGAAAAAAGAAGCAATACAATTGATGATAAGGTAGCAATAGCTGCTAAATTAACGGTAAGCAAAGTTATTTTTGCAGATTGTAATAAATCTGTAGCTAGGGAATGGTCACATAAATTCGAAATAGTACTAGAAAAAAGATTAGCTCTTTGATTTGTACCTTTTTCCATAGCGATTGGAATTCCAATAATTTCTTTTATTTCATTTTTTATGGAACAGCTAGAAAAAAGCACTACTAATATTGCAACAATTGTAAACAAATGTCGCAATATTAGATTCGCACTATTTTGTAAAGTTCTATTCATTGTCGCGAAGATATGTTTATTGAGAGTAAACACAAACCGCAATCACTATTTTAATCGTTTTTTAACTTCTCCATAGCTTTTCGGTAACTATTCGGATATATTTGTAATTTTGTCGTTTTTGATGTTTTTTTCGAAAATTTTAAGCTTGCTGACTTTTAGTTTTTGATAGAACAGTTAGATACAACAAAGTCATATTTTTCCTGAAGTGTAAAACTCCTTAGCGAATTGGTGTAGGAAACACTGGTAAACTTGCATGTCCTAATTCATCAATTGATTGCACGGCAAAAAGAAAATTATCTTTTGAATAGGGTATCGTTGTTTTTGTATCTGATACAAAAATTGATTTTTGCCAATTGGTGTCAGAAGTTTCTCTTACTAATACTTGGTAACCATAAACTTTTTTACCTTCTGGAGCTTTCCATACCAAAGTAGAAAAATTAGTAAGGTCTTTTACTTCAATACCCACATTTGTTGGGGCTTTAGGGGCTGAAGCCAAATTAGCTAATGTGGCCAAATTTGAAGCTGCTATTTTTCTAAGGTATTCAAAATCCATAAATTCAGGAAGGTCACCATATTTAATCTCATTTTCTGTTCTTAGATCTTGATGCTGGTGGTCGTGATTTTCATTCATTTCGCAAAAACGAATCGCTGTAAAACCATTTTGACTAAAAGGAGTGTGGTCACCCCCACGTAAAAAACGATCATTTCTATAAACAAGATTTATTTCTAGCTGGTCTACGTATTGATCAGTAGTTGTTTTAATGTAACGTGCTAATAATCTTGATGGGCTATCATTATCTCTGTTGATTAGCTTTCGCATTTTAGCTTCGTCTTCTGTTTCTAGATAAGGGGTGGCTTCGCTAAAAACTCTCACCTTAGTATTGTCTCTTAAATTTGTTCCGCTTGATAAACTGTTTCCTATCATGTCATTGTTTAGCATGGCAATAATATTCCAATTTTCTTTTTTGGCTAGTTCAGCCAAATGTCTTGCGCCGTACAATCCTTGTTCTTCTCCTGTAACGGCAACAAAAAGGATTGTATAAGGAAAACTTCTTTTGCTCATAATCTTGGCGAGCTCCATCATGGCGGCTACTCCTGAACCATCATCATTTGCGCCTGGTGCATCTGATTTAGCGTCCATAACATCAGTAACTCTAGAATCTAAATGACCACTAATGATAAGTACGCGATCATCTGTAGGATCTGTTCCTTTGAGAGTAGCCATAACATTTCCTAGTTGGCTATCAACTGCAATGCGTCTGCCATCTGCTTTTATGGTGAAATAATCAATGGCTGAAGTTAGTCTCCCACTGGATTGTAAGGCGTATTTATCAAACTCTGATTTGACCCATTGCTGTGCTGCGCCAATGCCTCGCGTTTTACTTTTGGTATCGCTTAAGGTATGTCTTGTTCCAAAGGAAACGAGTTTTTTTACTGTATTTTCTAGGTTTTCAGCTTTGACCTCGGTAATCATTTTTTTGATTTCGGGATCATCGACTGTAATTTGAGCAATGCTAATTTGAGTAAAAAACAATAAGGCAAAGAGGAGGCAAAAAGGATTTGGTTTCATTTGATTTTTGGTATTTAATTTTCAGATTTTAAAATTAAGTAAAAAAAGAAAGTTAATGGGTAGTAAAATAAATTTTAATAGTTGTTTAAGACTTTTTTTGATGGTTTTATAGAAAACGAAGCGCTCTAATTTAGCCCTGATAGGAGCGAGTATCCTTTTTGGGCTGGGGTTTAGCCCAAAAGATACTGTGGATAGCAGGACTAAACATTCTGTGAGGCTGAGGTGTTTTTGCTTCTAATAAGGAAAATATATGGGAATTGTAAGATGGTGTAGGGTTACTATTTTCAAACTTCGTACCTTTGCGCTTTAGAAAATACAAGAAAATGATTGAAATAGGAAAATACAATACGCTTACAATACTTCGTGACACAAAAGTTGGTTTATTTCTGGGAACACCAGAGACAGATCCTGAAGGGATACACGACATACTTTTACCCAATAAATATGTGCCTAACGAATTTGAGATAGGTGAGGAGTTGATTGTTTTTGTTTATTTAGATCATGAAGAACGTCCAGTTGCAACCACATTAGAACCTTATATTTTATTGAATGAATTTGCACTTTTGCGTGTGAATTATGTCAACCAGATAGGTGCTTTTATGGATTGGGGAATGGAAAAAGATATTTTAGTTCCGTTTAAAGAGCAGGCTCGTCCTATGGAAAAAGGAAAGCGCTACTTGGTTTATCTTTATATGGATGAGAAAACGAACCGTTTAGTAGCTTCAAGTAAGACGAATCAATTTCTTAAAAATGAAGAACTTACTGTTGAAAAAGGAGAAGAAGTAGAGTTGATCGTTTCGCATATTACAGAGATAGGAATCAATGTAATTATCAACGAGCGTCACAAAGGATTACTTTATAAAGATGAAGTGTATGATGATGCAATTCGTACGGGAGATCGTATGCGAGGATACATTAAAAACATTCGTCCTGATAATAAAATCGATGTTTCATTACAGATTCAAGGATATGAAAGTATCGAACCAAATGCAGATATAATTTTGGATGAACTAAGAGCGAGTCGTGGTTTCTTACGATTAACAGATAGCTCTCATCCTGAAGACATTAAAACGGTTCTGAAAATGAGTAAAAAAACCTTTAAGAAAGCGATTGGAGCATTATACAGGGAGAAATTAATTGAAATTAAGGAAGACGGGATTTATCTCGTTAAGGAATAAAAAAAAAGAAAGACTAATCGAGATGATTAGTCTTTCTCTTTTTTAGTTTGTTTCGAGTAATCGAAGTACAAAGCTAAAAAATAATCTAGGGTAAACATTTACTTACATGCTAGACTTATATTATAATAAAAACCATTTGGTTTCTTTTTATTGTATAAAGATAGTAAATCCAAAATTCTACTGTGATGTAACTTTGTTATTGCAGCGTTATGGTTTTCATAATCTTTCTTTTAACCGTAGGTGTTACTATAGTCCTTTCACAATTTCGGTAAATTGCTTTCCCGTTTTCTCGCTTTTTCTGTTGTTATTATTTAAAACCACAAAATAAGGAGCGACAAAATTTTTAATTGAATTCAAATCATTCTTTTTTCAGGTTAATAAATCAGTTAAATTTTAACGCTAAATCCGCATAATTTAATTGTATTCTGCTGATTAGCTTGGTTTAAAATTAGTGATAATATTAGTTACCCACTGTTAATATTTTGTTTTTTTTTAAATTTTAACACTTTAAAACGGTTATATAAAGGAAGGATTTCCAAAGCTTCCCCTAATAGAATAGTATAAAATGCAAAAAATGATTTATTTTTACACTTGAATAATTTAAATCAATTATAATGGATTGGATCACTGCCAAAGAATATGAAGATATCACCTATAAGAAATGCAATGGGGTCGCTAGAATAGCGTTCAATAGACCCGATGTTCGCAATGCTTTTCGTCCCAAAACAACAGCTGAGTTATACAACGCATTTTATGATGCACAAGAAGACACTTCTATAGGGGTTGTGTTGCTGTCTGCTGAAGGCCCTTCGTCTAAAGATGGAGTGTACTCTTTTTGTAGTGGTGGAGATCAAAATGCGCGTGGTCATCAGGGTTATGTAGGAGAGGACGGTCAGCATCGTTTGAATATATTAGAAGTACAACGTTTAATTCGTTTTATGCCGAAGGTTGTGATTGCTGTAGTTCCTGGTTGGGCAGTAGGTGGTGGACATAGTTTGCATGTAGTTTGTGATCTAACTCTAGCGAGCAAGGAACACGCTATATTCAAGCAAACAGATGCTGATGTGACCAGTTTTGATGGTGGTTATGGATCTGCTTATCTTGCAAAAATGGTAGGTCAGAAAAAAGCACGTGAAATCTTTTTCTTAGGTCGTAATTACTCCGCTCAGGACGCAATGGATATGGGAATGGTAAATGCCGTTATTCCGCATGCTGAATTAGAAGATACTGCTTATGAGTGGGCACAAGAGATATTAGGAAAATCACCTATGGCTATCAAAATGTTGAAATTTGCCATGAACCTGACTGATGATGGGATGGTGGGACAACAGGTTTTTGCAGGTGAAGCCACTCGATTAGCCTATATGACAGAAGAAGCTAAAGAAGGTAGAAATGCATTCCTTGAAAAGCGTAAGCCTAATTTTGAAAAAAAATGGTTGCCATAAAAGGTTTAAAGTTTAAGGTTTGAAGTTGTCTTAGTAAAGACCTTTAAATTGTCATACATTAAATTTTAAACAAAAAATAAATGGAGAATTTTACAAATGAAATAATTGATACGACAGCGCTTCCTAAATTTGAGGAAGTGCAGTTCTCTGTTTTACATGCTGATTATTGGAAAGTGACTTTGCTAAATGTATTTTTCTTTTTCTTGCTAATCGGAGTTGGCTTAGGAGTATTGCTGTTTTTTAACCGTGGATTATTGGTTTTTGCGGTTGTAATTTCAGCGGCTTATTTTGTTTTCCTTTTTCTTGTTTTGTTGCTTTCGAGAATTAGCTTTAAGAAAAAAGGATTTGCCTTCAGGACGCATGATGTTCTTTTTAGGCATGGTGTGATAGCCACAAATACAATTGTAATTCCTTATAATAGAATACAACATGTAGCTTTACATGAAGGGTTTGTTTCACGATATTTCGGATTGGCAAAAATTGAAATTTTCACTGCGGGTGGTAGTTCAAGTGATTTAGAAGTTCCAGGAATAGCTATAGAGCAAGCAGAAAATATTAAACAATTGTTGATGGGGAAAATACAAAAGCAATTGTAATGGAGGAGCAGTTCAATCAACCTCAAAGGCAATCCTCTATCGGGGTACTGATACTTTTTTTTGATACTGTACAAAAATGGGGGCGCGGTTTGTGGCCCATTTTGCTACTCTATGTTGTTAAGTTCGATGAATTAAATAAGTACTACATTTTTTTAGGAATAGGTGTTTTTTTAATAGTAACAGCGGTAGTAGCATATTTAAAATACTTGAATTTTACTTTTTATCTGGTGGATGAAGATGAAGAGTTTATTATTAACGAAGGAATTTTAAATAAAACTAAAACAATTATTCAGCTGGATAAAATTCAGCAAGTAGATATAAATCAGTCTTTAATACAGCGATTTATCGGTGTTTATGAGTTGAATGTGGACACGGCTGGAAGTGCTAAGGAAGAAGGGAAAATTAAAGCAATTTCGCATCCGTTAGCTTTGGCGTTAAAGGCTCGACTATTGGATAATGACAAGAAAATTGACATTTCATCTGATCGACAAGCGGTTGTGGAAGAGGAAGGTGTCGAGAAAGAGTCCATTGTCAAGATTAGCTTTTTGAGTTTGTTAAAAGTAGGGGTTACTTCTAATTATGTGAAAACGCTGGGTTTAATATTGGCTTTTTTTACAACTTTATACGAACAAAGTAAAATCTTTATAGCGGAATCAGATTTTGATGAAGAACAGTTTGATGCTTATTTAGAGCAACGTTCGGTGATAAGTTCGATTGTGTTTTTTTTCGTCTTGATGTTTGCTTTGGTTTTGATCATCAATTTAATTCGGGTAGTCTTTAAGTATTTTGATTACAAGGTAGCGAAGCAAAACAATTCATTATTGCTTTCTTTTGGCTTGTTAAGCACTAAGAATACTATTGTGAAGCCAGAAAAAGTGCAAATTGTCACTGTTACCAGAAATTATTTTCAAAAGAAAATGAATATTCTGGAAATAAAGATAAAACAAGCGACCAGCAGTGATAAAGAGGATCGTAAGTCTGTAATTGAAATTCCGGGTTGTAATGAAAATGAAAAAGAGGCTGTTTTTGAATTGTTGTTTCAAAAAATTCCCGTTAAAGGAATTGTTTTAAAACCAAATTACCGCAAACTTGTCTTTTCTGTGTTTTTGTCAATGATACTTCCGGTAGCGGCTTTTTTTGCTTTTGCAAAATATGTTCAGCCAGTATTTTTTGACTATTCATACGCTGTAGTGTTGTATTTGTTATTTGTAGGGCTGATTGTTTATTTTGGATTTCAAAATAACAGACTTTATATTAACGATGACTTTATAATTAAACAAAGCGGTGCTTGGGATATTGATAACAAAATAATTGAGCCTAGTAAAATTCAGGCGATTACTACTTCACAGTTGTTTTGGCACAAGAAGGCAAATATTGGTTCGATAATAATACATACAGCAGGAGGGAATCTTACGTTTCAATTGGCGGATTTTAGTACGGTAAAACACTATGTTAACCTATGGTTGTACAAGGTGGAAACGTCAAATGAGAATTGGATGTAAGCAAATAACAGGCTTAGAATAGAGAATAAATTATAAAAATATAGTAAAATAAAATAAAATGAGACATTGGATTGAAGCAGCAAGAATAAGAACATTACCATTATCTGTTTCTGGTATAATTGTGGGAAGTATGTATGCCTTGGCAAACCCAACGGATAATATACTTACACCAACAGAAGTGTTTAACTGGAGGGTTTTTGGTTTTGCCATTTTAACTACGCTTGGATTGCAGATTTTATCAAATTTTGCCAATGATTATGGTGACGGGATCAAAGGGACGGATAATGAGGATCGTGTGGGACCAAAAAGAGCGATTCAAAGTGGTGTGATTACGCCACAAGCAATGAAAGTAGCAATTATAATTACTTCCTTGCTTACGCTGCTTTCAGCAATACTATTGATTTATTTTGCATTCGCAGATACAAATCTATTTTATTCCTTGTTCTATTTGGTATTAGGTATACTGGCTATCTTATCGGCAATCCGATACACAATTGGATCAAAAGCTTATGGGTATCGTGGGCTTGGTGATGTATTCGTATTTGTGTTTTTTGGATTAGTGAGTACCTTAGGAGTAAATTTTTTGTATTCAAAACAAATAGATATCGAACTCTTTTTGCCAGCAATGGCAATTGGCTTTTTGAGTGTTGGTGTTTTAAATTTGAATAATATGCGCGATGAAGCGTCAGATAGAAAAGTAGGGAAAAATACTTTGGTTGTTAAAATGGGTGGTAAAAAAGCAAAGTTATATCATTACTTTTTAGTAACTTTTGCTATGGCTTTGGTGGTTGTTTTTGCCCTTATTAATAATTTTAAGTTCGATCAGTACATATTTTTATTAGCTTATATACCTTTAACTAAACATTTAAGTAATGTTTATAAAAATAAAGAGCCTAAGGCATTAGATCCAGAATTAAAAAAATTAGCGTTAAGTACATTTGCGCTTTCAGTACTATTGGCTCTATGTATGATTTATTTCTTTTCAGATATCATTGTAAATACCCTTTTAGGAGGACGATAAATAAACTATAAATTATGAAAATTACATTTTACGGACACGCCTCTCTTGGAATCGAGGTAGGCGGAAAACACCTTTTAGTAGATCCATTTATTTCGGCTAATCCATTGGCAGGAGATATTGATATTACTACAATAAAAGCAGATTATATTTTACTGACGCATGCGCACGGCGATCACATTTTGGATGTGGAAGCAATTGCAAAGCGTACGAATGCAGTCATCGTTTCAAACGCTGAGATTGCAGGTCATTATGCCGCCAAAGGGTTTCAGGCGCATCCTATGAATCACGGCGGAAGCTGGGTTTTTGATTTCGGGAAAGTGAAATACGTAAATGCTATTCATTCTAGTTCGTTTCCTGACGGGGCAAGCGGTGGTAATCCAGGAGGATTTGTTATCGAGGGCGAACACAAAAACATTTACATCGCGGGAGATACAGCCCTAACAATGGATATGAAGTTGATTCCAATGCGTACCAAACTTGATTTAGCTATACTTCCCATAGGAAACAACTTCACTATGGATGTTGAGGATGCTATTTTGGCTTCAGACTTTGTGCAGTGTGATAAAGTTCTGGGGTATCACTATGACACCTTTGGTTATATCGAAATTGATCATAAAGCGGCTATTCAGCAGTTTTTCGATAAAGGAAAAGATTTGATGTTGCTAAAAATAGGGGAGAGTATCGAATTATAAAATAATTTAGGAGCTATTTCCAGCTGTTTGCTACAATCTTATGTGCCGTCCCGAAGTGTCGGGACCAGCACATAAGGATTTCCACTTCCATCTGGGCTAGTTTCGTATAGTTAACACAAAACACACCAGTGAATAGAATAGTTTTTCTGCTATTGATTAGCATTTTTTATCAGTCGGGATTTGCTCAACAAGACGGTTATTGGGATAAAGATAGAGCTACTACCAAGGAAATCATTGTTTCTGCACGTGATAGAATTGTCATTAAAACAGACGATTTCCCCATAGGAACGACCGAGTTAATTTACAGAATTACCCTTTTAGATGACAATCAAAAAATGGCGGGTAGTTTAGTTTCTCTTTTAAAAGCAATTCCGGACCCTACGGGAATTAGTCAGGGCTCGGCGGGCGCAGTTTTCTTGCTTTCTCGTATTTCAGGAGAGGACAAAAGTAAATATGCAATTTTCTCGTCAAATGAACTGGCATTAGCATATCAAAAAAGCGGTAAGATGAATCAAGCCTGCTTAGCGCAAGAGACGCCGTTAAGTAAAGATGCAAAACGATTGTCGATTGATAAGTCTTCTTGTTTGAAAAACACGACTGGGAATCTATGGTTTGGTTTCGAAAGTTCAAATTGGATTATGAAACAAAAAATCATTCTTGAGGTAGTGCCTTGGGTTGATGCTAAATTAAGTAGAGGTTGGACTTTAGAAAATAGAAAATTCATTATCAATCAATGCAAAACGTCTGCATTAGCTCGAAAACTGGCAAACTCTGATGATTTTTGTATATGTATTGAAGAGAAAATTCAAAAAAAGTATAAGTTTCAGGAATTTCAGAGCCTTCTAGCTATAGAACAAGCAAAAGTATACAAGGATAATGGCGAAAGTTGTATTAACGAATCAAGCGTTTCTAATGGAGTGTATATTGATTTGCGTAATCAGGCATTAAATTTTGCTAAGAAAGGCGAGTATGGACGCTCAATAGAGGCGTATGCAAGAATTATCAATGATGGAAAGTCGACTGCGTTAGATTACAGTAATATTGGGTTTGGCTATATTGTTACTAAACAATATGGGAAGGCAATCAAATTTCTAAAAGAAGGAGAGAAGCTAGATGATACAGAGTTGTTAGTAAAGCTCAACTTAGCGCATGCTTATTTACTGAATGATGAATTTAGAAATGCAAAATCCATCTACAAGGAATACCAATCTCAAAATGTCAACGACAGCGTAAGTTGGGCTCAAAAAATAAAACAAGATTTTGCAGTATTTAAAAAAGCAGGTATTCAAGGTGATGATTTTGATAGGGTTTTAAAATTGTTAGCACATTAGAAAATATGAAAAAAGCAATTGGTTATATGCGATTAGTAGGTTTGGTTTTTCTTTTTGTAGGGGTGATTTTAAATCTCCAAATGTACATTTATGAGGAAACGCCGCATTATTTATATCTTATATTCTGTCTTTTCGGAGTTTTATTAATTGGGCTATCTTATTTAATAAAACGAAAACAATAATTTAATTTATCAATTAGAACGCAGTTGAGAAGCGTTCAAAAAACGTAGTCAACCTTACTAAAATGGCAATGGTAATTGCAGTTAAAGCAAAATATGAAAGCAACCTATCATAAATACATGTTGGATTTTAAACGCCCTTCAGGAACTTCTCGAGGCGTTATGACCGAAAAAGAAACCTGGTTTTTAGTACTTGAAAAAGACGGAAAAACAGGAATAGGCGAGTGCGGTATTTTGAGAGGATTAAGCATCGATGATCGGCCAGACTATGAAGAAAAATTGCAGTGGACTTGCGCTAATATTCATCTTGGAAAAGACCAACTTTGGGAAGTATTAGTAGAGTTTCCTTCGATACAATTTGGAGTCGAAATAGCGTTTCAATCTCTGTATAGTGAAACCCCTTTTTTATTGTTTCCGTCGGAGTTTACAAATGGTACAAAATCAATTCAAATCAATGGTCTCGTTTGGATGGGTGAAGCCTCGTTTATGAAGCGACAAATAGAAGAGAAGTTGGCGCAAGGATTTGCTTGTGTGAAACTTAAAATTGGTGCAATAGATTTTGGTGTAGAACTGGATTTATTACGTTATATCAGGCAACATTTTACTCCGGAGCAGGTTGAAATCAGAGTGGATGCTAACGGTGCTTTTGGTTCAAATGAAGCTTTAGGTAAGATAACGCAATTATCTGAATTTAAGTTGCATAGTATAGAGCAACCGATACAAAAAAACAATACTGACAGGATGGCAGAGCTGTGTAAAATCACTCCCATGCCTATTGCTTTAGATGAAGAATTGATTGGTGTGTTTTTATTTGAAGAAAAGGAACAATTATTGCAAAAAATCAAACCGCAATACATCATTTTAAAACCTAGTTTTATAGGAGGTTTTCGAGGAACGCAAGAATGGATTTCATTGGCTAAAAAACACCAAATTGGATGGTGGATTACCTCTGCTTTAGAAAGTAATATTGGTTTAAACGCCATTGCTCAATGGACCTTTTTACAAGGTAATTTGATGCCGCAAGGCCTTGGGACAGGTGCTCTTTATACCAATAATTTTGAGTGCCCTCTAACTGTTTCTAAAGGGCAACTTTGGTATGAAAAAGCTAAAGAATGGGAATTCAGTTTAAAGGAGATTATGAAAGATTTTTAGTTTGCGATTTATTTCTAGAAGTAGTTATTTGTTTATTGATATGATCAATTAATTGATTTTTATCAATAGGTTTTGAGATGTATCCGTTGCCTCCAACTTTAATCGCTTTTTCAGCTTCGTCAGTAAATACAAACGCACTTTGCGTAATTATAATTACCTCTTCATTAAACTCCCTTATTTTTTTAATAGCTTCATATCCATTCATCACTGGCATTTGGATGTCCATTAGAATAATATCAATATCAGGATTGTTTTTACATAAATTAACCGCTTCAAATCCATTTCTAGCTATTAATAAGTTTTCTCCAAATATTTTTAAAATTTTAGAAATAAACTTTAAGGAGATACTATCATCTTCGGCTACAAGAATTTTTAATTTTTGTGCTTCATAAGGAACTGCTAATAAGGAGTTTTGAACTTCTTTGTAAGTTTCATAGGGCTCAATAAGGGGGATTTTGAAATAAAAGACCGCACCATTATCTGCATTGTTTTCTGCCCAGATGGAACCACCTAAAAGGTCAGCGTACGATTTAGAAATATATAAACCCAATCCAGCACCATCGTAATTTCTGTTTAAAGAATCATC
Organism: Flavobacterium sp. Arc3; assembly: GCF_041431375.1. Taxonomy (NCBI): domain Bacteria; kingdom Pseudomonadati; phylum Bacteroidota; class Flavobacteriia; order Flavobacteriales; family Flavobacteriaceae; genus Flavobacterium; species Flavobacterium sp. Arc3. Next base: position 43,563 of record NZ_JASMRI010000008.1, read on the forward strand.
CAGCTGTCTAAAACGTTCAAAAATGATTTCTGTTTTAGTAGAATCGATTCCTATGCCTGAATCCTTTACATAAAAAACAACAGAATTATTCTCTTTAAAACATCCTACTTCTATTATTCCATGGTCGGTAAATTTTAAGGCATTGCTAAGTAAATGTGATAATACAGTGTAGACTTTTTCTTCATCTGTGTGTATTAAATTATCGGCTGTACCTAAAGTATTGTTTATTGTAAGAAGGATATTTTTTTGCTTGGCTTTAGCTTTAAAAACAGCATAAATAGAATCAATTTGATCTTTCACTGAGGTTTCTTTGTAGGACAGGTTCATTTGTCCTGATTCTATTTTAGAAACACTAACGATATCATTTATGATATTAAGCATTCTTTCACCGCTCTTTTCAATGACACGAATATATTCGCGTTGTTCTCGCCCAGTTAGTTTTGGCTCCTTTAAAAGCGCTGTAAAGCCTAAAATACCATTCATTGGGGTGCGAATTTCATGACTCATGTTCGCGAGGAAAGAAGATTTTAAACGGTCTCCCTCTTCTGCTTTCTCTTTTGCATATATTAATTCCCTATTAATTTTTTGAATTTGGATAATACTCTCGTAGAGTTCTCTATTTCTGACCTCTAGTTTTGTATTCAAATTTTGAGATTTCTTTTCAGCTAATTTGCTTTCTGTGATATCCTTAAAAAAAATAACGATTCCTTCTTTACTGGGTATTATACGATTTTCAAACCAGCGGTTCCACGGAACATAATAATCTTCAAAAACGACCTCTCTTTTGGTTTTCATCGCTTTGTAATACACTTTATAGTATGATGTTTGAGTAGGATCGGGGAATATAACCCACGCATTTTTACCAATGAGGTCTTCTGGTTTCTTTCCAATCATCACGCCTGCTTTCTGGTTTACAAAGGTGTATTTCCAACCCTTGTCGATGGCAACAAAAGCATCTGACATGTTTTCTAAAGATATTGTCAATTTTTCGTTTATGTGATCAATTTGATTTTCGTTATTTTGATTCTCGTCTGTTAATGTATCAAACTTTTCTTTTAATGAATTATAATCTTGTTGAAGTTTGTAAAAATCGGTGGCGATTTTAGTGGTATTTAAATTCTTATGAGTCATCACTAATAAATTCAAATTAGGAATACATATCAATATATTCCGTATCAATTTTAAAAATATAGAAGTCTCTAGTATATAGTAGATTAGGAGGGGTTAAATCTAATAAATAAAAATTGATAAATTTAAAGTTTTTGTTTTTTTTGTGATTTGTTTTCAATAATAATAAGAGGGTAGTTATAGAATAAAGTATAATTTACTGCATTTTTTTTGCAAATTTACCTATTGTCATTCCTTGTACTAAAATGGAGAAGCAAACAATTACATACGTGATGGTAACCCAAATATCCTTATTAAACTCAGGAGCGATAGATAATGCAAGTGCGATAGAAATTCCACCTCTTAATCCGCCCCACGTTAATATAAGAATGGTTTTTTGAGTGATCCTTTCCTTTAAACGAACGGCGATAGAAGGGATGTAAATTGAAATGTATCTTGTAATCAAAGTTATTAATAATAGAATTACAGCTGCAAAAAGTATTTTTTCATTAGTTTGTATGATTAATAATTCTAAACCTATCAGAACAAACAATACAGCATTTAAAATCTCATCAATAAGCTCCCAGAATTTATCGATATATTCAGCTGTTACGTCTGACATTCCTAATTTTTTACCTTGATTTCCGGTAATCAATCCTGCAGCAACCATAGCAAGTGGTCCAGAAACATGTATATAATGCGCTAGCGTATAGCCTCCCATTACAATAGCTAAGGTAATTAATACTTCTACCTGATAATGGTCAATACTGGCAATCAATTTGTATCCTATATAACCAATTCCAATTCCTAGGAGTAAACCGCCGATAGCTTCTTGTCCAAATAATAATAAGATACTGCTTATTTCTAAATTAGCTCCTGGTTGTGCTAATTTTAAAATGGTTATGAAAACAACAACAGCTACACCGTCATTGAATAATGATTCACCGGCTATTTTAGTCTCTAATGATTTAGTCACACCAGCACTCTTTAAGATACTCAAGACGGCAATAGGATCAGTAGGGGAAATCAGTGCGCCAAATAACATGGCATGAATTAACTGTACATTAACGCCCATAAAAGTCAATAAATAGTAGCTCGCAAATCCGATTATGAAAGTACTAATTAATACACTAATAGTTGAAAAAAGTAAAATACTCAGTTTTTCATTATTCAAGTCTTTAAATTTGATATGAATCGCTCCTGCAAATAACATAAAGCTTAGCATTCCTTCTAACAATAGTTCGCTAAAATTAATATTGTCCATTTTTAGTGCTATACTCTCTTTAAACGAGGGGAAGTAGTAGCCAAGAATTAGTATTATGAATGAAAAAATTAAAGAGACCAGCATCAGTCCTATTGCATTTGGTAATTTTAGGATTCTAAAATTGATATAAGCGAAGCCTGCTGACAGAACAATAAGTATTGAAAAAAGATGAAATAGATTCATTTTTATTTTTTGATGTTAACGTTAAAATCTGGTGCTTGTACTAATTGGAATGTTGCAGAAGCCATTTTTACGGCTCCATTTGTTTTTTCAATTTCAGTTAAGATTTTTGTAAACAATTCTGATTTTGTAGCTCTTCTTCTTTTATATCCCACAACGTAACGGAGGGTGTATTCGGCCCAATTATCATTGGCAATTAAGGAGATCATTGGTTCAGTCTGTGCATCTTCTAAACGGTATTTGTTTTGTAAGGAAGTCCATTTTTCTTTGGATCTAACAGTTAAGTCTCCAGCTACTTCAACTCCCGCTTTTAGAATTATTTGCTTTGCTTTTTCATAATCACTTCCATACTGAATAGGGATTTTTATTTCATCCCATAAAAAAGGGAAATCACCTGAATAGTTAAATACCGGTTCCTTAAAAACATAGCTGTTAGCTATTAATACAATTCGACCATTATAGAGATCGCCATCAACCCATTGCCCTGTTTCCATTATGGTAGTTCTTAAAACACCAATATCCATTACGTCGCCTTTGATTCCACCAAGCTGAACGCGATCCCCAGTGTTGTAAAACCCTCCAAACATGATAGCTAACCAACCTGCAAATGAAGCAATTACTTCTTGGAGAGCAAAAGCGATACCCGCACCTGCAACTCCTAAAGCAACAGTTAAATTGCCGAGTTTATCACTGAATATGACTGTTAAAAGAATTATGGTTAAAAAATAACCAATGAAACTGCTGAATTTTTTCGCTTTGTAGCGATTGTTATTGTCTTTAATCTTCGAAAAAAGGTTTTTTTGAATAGCATTTATTAGCATCCAAATTACTGCGATGCCTATAAAAAAGCTTACAATTTTACCAACTGTAGGGTTGTAAAGGTACTCTTGAATTTGCTCTTCCATTTGTTATTTGTTAATGTGAACAACGCGCTGAGGGAAAGGAATAGTAATGTTATTATTTTTAAACAATTCGAAGATCTTTATTCTCATTTCGCTTTTGATGTTTTCAACGCGAAATAATTCTTCAGACCAGAAAATTATTGAAAAGTTTAATGATGAATCACCAAAATCTGTAAAACGAATAAATGGACTAGGTTCTTTCAAAACGCTACCTTGATTATCTACAGCTTCTTTTAGTATCTTCATTACCTGTGTAACATCCGAAGAATAATCTACTCCTACGGTCACTTCAAAGCGAGAGGCATGATTATTATGTGTCCAGTTGATTAATTGATTTTTTGTTAAATCAGAATTAGGTAAAATGATATATTTGTCATCTCTAGTTAGAACTGTCGTAGTACGTAAATTAATTTCTTGTACAGTACACACCATTCCGTTTAATTCGATAACATCATTTACTTTTACAGAGGAATCAAGCAGCAGTAAAATTCCAGAAATAAAATCACTAAAAAGATTCTGAAGCCCTAAACCGATCCCTACTAAAAGAGCTGCTGATCCCGCTACAAGTACTGATAAATTAAAACCAAATAATTGTAATCCAGCAATAATCGATACTAGAATAATTAAATATCGAACTAGTCTATATATAGAATACTTTTTGGCTACATCAATTTTATCGACTTTATAAATCGCCTTTCTAATAAGCTTTAAAACGAGTAGGACTAGGATTATAAAAACAATCAGCTTTATTAGACTAATAACCTTAATGCTAAAACCACCATCTTGAAAAAGAGTATAGTCGATTATTTTCTTCATGTATTTTATGTTTATATAGTCTTTTGATCCTAGTTATTTATGGCAACTACAACTAAAGTTACATAATTAATCGAACACCACCTAATTCAGCAACTCTATAGGAGAAACGATCTCCTGGCGAACCAATAAACATGAAATTTTTTGGTATATTCCATTTTTGTGAAAGTTCATCAATAATATCCGGTCCAAAAACACCTTCTAGCTCAATGAATTCAATATCAATTTCAGGATATGCTCTATCTAATACTTTCAAATCAGAAATCAATAAGTCATTATTATAGTGGTCTTTATTTATGTTTACGATTTTTAATTTCTTTGTAGATTCATTATTTTGAACATATTGCATAACTTTATTAATAATTGCAACATCATCCCCTTTAGTGAAAAACACAAATTCTTGTGATTCAATTTTTAGGTTCATTTTTAACAAATAACGATTAGTAAAGATGACCATTTTACGTAAAGGTCTGTAAAAATATTCTAAAGCATCGATTAAAAGTCTAATTAACAACGTACGGTTAAGCATAATGGCTACAAAACCAAAGGCTGGAACTAAATATTGTAAAAAGGTATAAAACGACGTGATATTTAATTTTATATTTCCCACAAAGGCGGTAATGATTAATGCAACAGCAATTACAACCGAAATACCACGAGCTTTTTCTGGTCTTGGTAATTTTTTTCTTTTGAATTTCAATAATAGATTTCCAACTCCAAACAATCCCATCACTGCCAAAAATGAAAAAGTATATACACCCGCAAGTGCTACGATATCACCTTTAGTAACTAATAGTACAGAAATACAAAGGATTAAAAAGCTAATGATAATGCGGTAATTAGATCCTCTATTATTTTGCTTTAAAAAGTAATTTGGCAAAATACGGTCTAATGTCATACGGTTTAACAATCCAGAGACTCCTACAAATGAAGTCAACACAGCACCACATAATACTAAAACCGCATCAATCGAAATTAAATATGCTAACCATGAACCTCCAGTTGTAGCACCTAAATGGGCTAAAAGTGACTCTTGGTGTTCTCCAACCTGTGCTAATGGAATGATGCAGATAAGTAATAAAGCAATTACTGGGTTAAAAAAACTAACTATTGCCCACATGTTACGAAGGGTTTTAGGAAATACGCCTTGTTCTTGTTCTTCAACAAAGTTGGCAGAACTTTCAAAACCAGAAATTCCTAACATCGCTGCAGAAAACCCTAAAAATAAAGCGTTAACAATGGTTCCGGAAGTAATTGGTAGGCTCCAGTTCAAATCAAAAACTTCTAATCCGTTCATGAAAATGAACCAAACGGAAGCTAAAACTAACAAGCTTAAAGTGGTTAAGTGCGTGATAAAAATCACAACTGCGACAATAGCGGATTCTCCTATACCAATTATTGCTAGTCCTGTGAAAATTAACAGTATAATGACCGTTGCTATTGTAATGTTAATTCCAGGAGCTATATTATGTAGGTAATGCATTCCTTCTGAGGCAGAAATTACGGCCGTTGCCATATAAGACAAAACAGTCAGGGTGGCTGCTACAGAAGCAAGTCTTTTTGAAGACGTATTTAAAAGTACGTTGTACGCTCCCCCATTTAAAGGTAAAGCTCCAACTACTTCACCATATATTTTTCTGAATAAAAATAAAACAACAGCTACAAATAATAATGAAATCCATGCATACTGACCAGCATACATGATGGTAAGAGCCGAAACATATAAGCAAGAAGAGCTAATGTCATTTCCGCAAATAGCCGTTGCTTGTAACTCATTTAATTTTGGATGTAATACCTTTTTCATTGTATATTATTTGGATTTATTTCAATTTGCTCCGCAATATAAGCATTTGTGATAAAATGCCAAATAACAAAGCTATTTCCTTCTCCTATAATATCGTGTATGCGATTGTTTTATTTTAAAGTTATTGATTTACAAGTAATTATCTGTTTTTTTTTTAATTTGTAAAGTTTTAAGCTAAGTGCAAAGAAAGAAAAATACGCTATTAAGTAAGAAATTGCGGGTTATTCTTCTAGTTCTAATAATCTTCTGTGGTAATTTATTTGTCCAAGATGATAGGCGAGGTGAGTAGTGAGATGAATCAACATGAATTCGGTTGACGTTTTTGTTTCAAAAACCAAAACAGGAAAATCCATTCGTAATTCCTTTTCAGATAGCTTATCTAATGCACAATCCACTACGATCATAGTCTGTTCAATTTTACAAATGAGTTGTGTTTTTGGAATGTCCTTCAATGAAAATTCAAGTTCTCTATTTCTAACATAATCAGTGTTCCCAAGAATGGTACCGATGTAGGTGTTAAGATTTCCTATTAGATGTAAGCAAAGGTTCCCGGCAGAATTAGTTATTCCTTTTTGAATCGTCTAAATCTGATTTTCATTTTGATATAGCTCTATTTCTTTTTTTAGCCGATTTAAATCTCTGTTAAAAATTGTTTTTAAAGCTTGAACTATCATAAAGTTGACTTTTGATACTTTTTGAGTGATTGTAGTGCGTTTTGATGTATTTTCTTTTGCATGTAACCAGTCCAGCCCAATAAATGTCCTGATAATCCTAATGCCTGCTTTGACCATTTCCAGATATCAAAATCATCAGTATGTCTCATAATCAGATCGTCTTGAAAAAAGAACTCTGCTCTAATTTTATTCACAACCTCTCTATTGTTTTTGCTAAAATTATAGGTATCTTCCCAAAGTGCAGACCCATGGTAGTCATCTGCTTTTACTTCTGAAAACTTAATGTTCTCATTTCCATTACTTTTTGCCATTAGCATTTCCCACATTTTGCATACATCATTTCCTTTCAAAGCGCCGAAGATTGGGTCTCTGAATTGAATATTAGGATGGTAGCATTCACACATTTTTGTAGCATCACCATTAGCAAAAGCATTGTAAAATTTAGTAATGGTTTTTTCGTTTTGAGTCATATTTGTATAAAAAGTAGTTAAAAATACTAAATTTTTCGGTTCGAAGCTATTTGTTTTCAAAACATATAGGAAATAGACTGTTTTTATTAGTGAAATAAAATGTTTTATAACTGTAATTTATTAGTAATAAGGAGCTAAGCTATAGAAATAGTTTTTGAAAGATAGATGTCCTGTACTGCATTTATAATTTTCACTCCGTCGTTAAAAGGGCGTTGAAAAGCTTTTCGTCCCATAATTATGCCCGAGCCACCAGCCCGTTTATTCACGATCGCAGATTGTATCGCTTGTTTTAAATCGCCTGAACCTTTTGATTCACCTCCAGAATTTAGCATACCAATTCGTCCAGCATAGCAATTCAGAACCTGATATCTGCACAAGTCAATTGGATGGTCACTAGCTAATTTAGTGTACATTTCGGGGTCCGTTTTTGCAAAGTCAATCGCTGTAAACCCACCGTTATTTGTTGGTAATTTTTGTTTAATAATATCCGCTTGCAATGATACTCCTAAGTAATTTGCTTGAGCGGTTATATCTGCCGCTGAATTATAGTCTACCTTGTCTTTTATAAATGCATTATTTCTGGAATAGCACCATAGAATAGTTGCCATACCCAAATTGTGCGCCTCTTCAAAGGCTTTTGAAACTTCGATTATTTGTCGATCAGATTCGGCCGATCCAAAATAGACAGTCGCGCCTACAGCTATGGCACCCATATTCCAAGCATCTTTTACACTCCCAAACATTATTTGGTCGTTTTTTTTGGGGTAAGTCAATAACTCGTTGTGATTTAGTTTTACGATAAACGGAATCTTATGTGCATATTTTCTAGAAAGCAGAGCTAAGCCGCCCATCGTAGAAGCTATAGCGTTACAGCCCGCTTCAATGGCTAACTTCACAATGTTTTCAGGATCAAAGTACATCGGGTTTGGAGCAAATGAACTTCCAGCAGTATGTTCAATCCCTTGGTCTACAGGTAAAATCGAGAGATAGCCCGTGCCGGAAAGCCTGCCATGGTCGTAAATCTGTGTTAAACTTCTTATGGTTTGTCCATTTCGATTGCTTTGTAAAAAAGAGTCTGTAAAATCCGGATGGGGTAAATGAATTTGCTCTTTAGTAACTGTTTTGCAAACATGGTTTAAGTAAAAATCCTTTTTGTCTCCTAATAATTCCAGCAATAGATCTATATTTTCCATTTTATATTTCGTTTGAGTAATACAACTTTTAGTTAATCAAATAGTTAAATTGAATTATGGTTTAAAAGAAGGATAATCAGTATATCCTTTTTCATAAGGAGTGTAAAATAAATCGGTATTGAGATTTTGTGAAAGGGGCCAGCCATTTTTAAACCGCTCCACAAGATCTGGATTATTTATAAACGGTCTTCCAAATGCTACGAAGTCAGCCAATCCACTTGCAATGGCTAGTTCGGCGCTTTCTTGGTCAAAACCACCGCAAAGGATTAGTGCGTTTCTAAAGTTTTTCCGAATTGTTTTTTTTATTTCGATTGGGACAGGGGGCGCTCCCATGGCCGAATGATCAACAAGGTGGATATAAGCAATACCAATTTTATTAAGTTCTTTTGAAAGGTAATCATAGGTATCATCTATTTCTGGATAATGTGGCATATCACTTGCGACGCCATAAGGAGACAAACGAATTCCAGTTTTGTCTTTGCCAATAGATTCAGCCACGGCAGTTACCACTTCGATGATAAACCGACATCGATTTTCGATACTGCCACCGTAAGTATCAGTTCTGATATTGCTAATGGGTGAAAGGAATTCTTCTAGTAAATAGCCGTTTGCACCATGCAATTCAACACCATCGAATCCCGCAAACAAGGCGTTTTCTGCGGCGGCAACAAATTCTGTTTTGGCATGTATAATATCTTGTAAACTCATTTCTTTTGGCACAACAAAATCTTGTAAACTCTTTAAGTCGGTCCACATCTGCCCATCAGCTTTAACAGCAGAAGGGGCAAGTATCTCACTTCCAAGAGGCATATTCAAAGGATGGCTGATTCTTCCGGAGTGCATTAATTGAACAACAATCTTTCCCCCGCTTTTGTGTACTGCTTTTGTTGTTTTTTTCCAACTAGTCACTTGTAGCTCATTAAATATTCCTGGAATCCGGGCATAACCAAGTCCATTGAGTGAGGGCGATGTACCTTCGGTAATTATTAAACCAGCGCTGGAGCGTTGCTTATAATAATCAGCCATAAGATCATTTGGGACATTTTTTATAGCTCTGCATCGAGTCATGGGTGCCATCACAATCCGATTCTTTAATTCTATAGAGCCTATTTTTCCGGGAATGAATAATTGTTTGTTTTTCATTTTTTTTTTTACCGTTAAGTTGTTGTAATAAAGGTAATTATATTTTTTGACTTAGGGGTTTAAAATAGTTATGGAATTGATTATCATAGCCGCATAAATACATTGGGCATAAATTTTAAACAAAAAAAGAGGATAGACTGTTTAGTTTCTATCCTCTTTTCTAAAATTAAAAAATAAGTTTGTCATTAATTGACGTATTATTTTGCAGCTACAATATCAATTATAACGGTTCTGTTGTAAGAACGTTCCTCTGGAGTTGTATTCTCAAAAGGAGAATTGCTTTCATTCTCGCCAAATCCATTTAATTCAAATTTAACATCATTTCTACCTGCTTTAGATAATGCACTTTCAATGATAGTTTTTACATCGTTTGCACGAGCTAAAGATAAATCTTGATTGTGAACAGAGTCACCGATAACATCAGTATGACCGTGAACAATTACTGTCGCTCCAACAGGGATCTTTGGTGCAATAACATCCGTTAAATATTTTTCATAGATGGCAATAGCTTTCGATTTATTGAATTCATAAATAATGCTATATCTAAGACCTTCTTCTGTTTTAGCTGGGGTCCAAAGTACAACATGTAAAGGAGCTTCATTTTCTATAACAGTACCACTTTTAGTCTGACCTATCATTTTTACTTTGAAATCTCCTTCAAGGCGATTTCCTAGAATTGTTTTTCCGGGGATACTAACTTCCTCTTGAGTATATGGTCCAAAAGACTGTGATTTACCTTGTTCATCAGTGATTTTTAATGACCATGTAGATAAAGCTTCCGCAGCTCCCTTATTGTTGAAAGTTACATAACTAGAAGCAGGAGCCTCTTGAAGTGGAACAATTTTTACTGGTTTCAATTGCGCACCAGGCCCACTTTGAAATTCCATTAATAAATCTGAAGAAGTACTTTCGATAGATACTCTACGGTCTCCTTCACGAAGAAGTTCTAATTCAAGTGTTCCACCTGGTTGTTCTGACGGAATGTTTGGTTTAGTTTGACCTTTAGTACTTATTCTAGAAGGGTTTATTGCAAATACATCAACTAAGTATGTTTTAATTGACTCTGACATAGCTAACCCATCTGCTGGGCCTTCAGCTGAAGAACCAACTAAGGAAATAGTTGCATTTGGATTTTTTTGCATACGGTCACCAAGGATGTTTAAAACATTATAATAAACAGTCATCTGTCTTTTTGAACGATCTGATAAATTTTTTGGTGCAAAAACCTCTATTTGATCTTCTTTGAAATTTTTTACCTGATCTTTATTCAATAAAACATAACGGTTTGGTATTTCATTCGATCCAGCGTTAAAATACACATAGTTTCTAAGTGGAAAAATTTCAGTAAGTCTAGCGTCTCCTGGAACATTGCTAGGAGAATCTATAGAAAACGAAACTTCTTTATCTGCTTTGATATCAGTAGCTTCCTGAATATTTTTTCCCTGTCCAAATTTAAGTGCAACACCTGCTCTAACAGTTGTATTGTTCCATGTTTCTGTTGAACGTGGATCTTGACCAAAATAAGGTTGGAAAGAAACAAAAGGAGACAATACAAATTGAGTTTTGTTTGCATCCGTTGAAAGTGGAATATCATAACCTGCTCCAATTTGCATTGAAATAATTGTTTTTTGGATATTATCAAAATCACCTTTTACTGCAGGAGTAGCTTCTTGATCTGGATATGATGGGTTGATCCCTAATTGGTATGTAAATGATTTATCCAAGTTGAAAGCCAAACGTGGACCACCATATAGATAGAAATTAGATTTAAACGGTGCAAAACGTACGCTTGGTTCCACTGTAATGTAACTTAAGTCAGTTGTTAAATCAGCAGGACAGTCACATGCAGTAATCACTTGGTCAAAATCAGCTTTACGACTATCATAACCGGCTTGTAACATAACACCCCATCTTGAATCAGCAGGACGATACTCTAAAAGTGGAGCAATGAAAAGTCCGGCACCAAATCCATCATGAAATGTTTTTGGTGAAGTGAAACTGGCATTCATTTGTTGCGTTGAACCACGGTAAAAATTAAAATTTGCTCCACCCGCTACACCAAAGTACCAGGAAGGTTTTGCGTATTTAACTGCAATAGTTTCCTGCGCTTGGACAGCTGTTTGAAAACTTAACCAAGCTAAAGCAATCATTCCGACGCTTTTGATGGTAAGATTAGTAGGACACCATGCATTAGATGGTTTCTCTGTATAAAAAGTTTTTGATTTCATTTTTTTTTATTATTAGGTTTTATTTTAATATATCCCGCCCTAAGACGGGATATGTAAAACTTGGAGTATTAATTAATTAGCAGGAACATTAATAATGGTATTAACCATAGTTACTGAGGATACTAATGAAATAGCCCTTCCGTTTAATACTGTTTCTGCACCAGGTAGAGTAGTGCTATTTGCAGGTGCTGACAATGTCACACCATTATTAGCAATAACATTTCCAACCATTACACCACCACCGGCGTAGTTAATAACTGCTGAGCTACCTACGTACCAGTAAACATTATTTGCTTTGGCACCATTTATTAATTTAACATTTCTAGATGCTGCTGGAGAACCTACTGTTAATGAAGATGCTGATTGGAAATACCAAGTTGCATTTTCATTACCTTGAGCATCTAATGTTAAATCACCATTTGTAATTTTGTATGTACCACTTGCTGATTTATAAACACCTGGCGCTAAAGTTAACGCTCCAAGTTCTCCTGAACCTTGATCGCTACCGCCTGGTTTGTTAGCTGGAGAAATACTGTTATAAAGATCTCTTGCTGCATTTAATCCTTCTAGTGCTTTGGCTGCTTTTGTCGCATTTCCTGGTGCAGGAGCATCGGTAAAAATACCACCATTAACTAACCCATTATGAAGAGGAGTAATGGTATATACTTCGAATGGAGATGCCATAGTATCGGTGAAACCAGTTACTAAAGATGATGCAGCAGTTGTACCGATAGCTCCGTTAACTCTGGTATTTAGTCCTTGATTCGTTATTCCTGCATTTCCTCCAAATACTCCGAAGAATAAACCTGAAGGCGCAGGGACAACTAATGCCGACAATGTAGTGAAGTTCCATACATAGTTATTTGCTAAAGGTACTCCGGCAGCATTTTTCGCAGCAGTTGTAATGGTTGCTGTATATGTTTTACCTTCTACTAAAGCGTTTGTTGGTTTGAATGAAGCAGTAGTTCCTGAGTAAGTTACAACTCCCGTGATAGCTGTTGTACCTTGTTTCAATGTGAAATTAGTAGCATTGATTGTTAATGGATCCATTACCATACTAAAGTTAGCAGTAATCGTTTTATTAAGTGCAACACCTGTCGCATTATTGATAGGATCTGTAGAAGTTACTGTTGGGGCTACTATAGCTCCAGTCGTAAATTTCCACACATAGTCACTTGGTAAACGTGTGTTGTCTAGATTCGTTACAGCTGCTGAAACAGTTGCTGTATAGACTGTATTTGCAGCCAATGCTAATGTAGGAGTAAATACAGCCGTTGTTCCGCTATATGTTACAATTCCTGCAATGGCAGTATTACCTTGTTTTAAAGTATAAGTGGTTCCAGTAATAGTACTAGCTTTCATTGGCATATTGAAAGTCACACTTACTACCTTATTTAAAAATACGTTATTCTCGTTGTTTGCTGGGTCAGTTGACGCAACCATTGGAGTAACTGTTAAACCAGTACTAAACGTCCAAATTTTTTCTGTTTGTAAAGCGTTACCTGTAAGGTCTTTTACTGTTCTCTTTATTGTAGCAGTATACGTTGTGTTAGGAGAAAGTAAAGCAGATGGTTTAAAGGTTGCTGTTTTACCTGAGTATGTAATTACACCAGCTATCTGTGAAGTACCGTTTAAAGTAAAAGAAGACTGATTTATAGTTTCAGGATTCATCTCTTCATTAAAAGTTGCTGTGATCAATTGATCCAAAGGAACATTAGTAGCTGCATTTAATGGAGTAGTACTTACCACTTCCGGACAAAGTCCATCGATTTCTACGAAATCGTCTTTCGCACAACCAGAAATTAAAGCAATAAATAGTATTGCAAAGGTTAATAGTAATTTTTTAGTTTTCATTTTATTGAAGTTTAGGGGGTTTAATTATTTTATGAAACAAAGGTTGGTTTAATTGCTTACAGAAGTATTATACTATTAAAAAGGATACTTATATAATTCACATATAGAAAACCTTAAGATTTTGAACAAGTCGTTTTAAATCAGCGAGTTGTGAAATATGAAGTGTTAATGCCTTGTTATTTGGCTTATTTTATTTAACTGAAATTAAAAAAAAGCCGTATTACTATCAATAAAAAGGGGTGGAGGGTTTTTTTTAAGAAAAGGATATCTTAAAAATCAGGGTTTACGACAAAGGCTGTCGGTTGCTTATGATTGGAATAATAAAGGGGGGAGGCTAATGTTCGATTTTAGAAGTTTAGCAGACCAGGTAATATAGTAGTTTAGAGAAGCCTATTTTTTGCTTTTTGTCTCAGGTCTAAAATATAGGTGTTGAGTTCTTTAGTTAATTCATCAAGGGATTGCGCAGATGTTTTTATATGATCTAAAGTTTGTTTAAGATCTACCTTTGTATCTGTTGAAAGGTCAACTAATTGGGATAAGCCTAGAATGTTGACAATCGGTTGTCTGATTTGATGAGAGGTCATATATATCATCATCTCTATTCCTTCGATGTATTCCTTTTGATATTCTTGGACTCTTTTAAGTTCTATGTTAGCCATTAGTAACTCTTGTGCTCTTTTTTCCTTTTCTTCATTTTGGAAAAGAAGTTCTGTATTGGCAATAAATAACTCAGCGGCTCTGTCTTTCTTTTCCTGATTTTGAAAGGCGAGTTTTTTCTTAATGGTAATTAACTCTTCGTTTATTATTTTGCTGTCCATGGCTCCTTAATTGAAATTTTTGAAAAAATGATGATTAAACTTAAAGGATTAACGGATGCTATTATTGCGGGTCACTTTCTTAGAAAGAATATAAATCAATAGTATTATTCTAATCATGATAAGTAAATTGACTTATTTAAAATATAATGTGAATTTTTTATTTAAGAAGTATTGATTTCTAAAGATCAATACGTTTAGCAACTAAATTAGTTACTACGAATTGTAATACGGTTCCTGCTATCCTTTTTATTGGATTGTGCGTTGAGCCCAACAATAACTTCTTTGAGATGTAGCCAGTAGATAAGCCAATGACCGTATTAAGTATATTGTGTCTTAAATCTGGAGAAGATGTCATTTTTTTTAAAGCACTTTTCATTAAGTTTAAAGGCTTTACACTTTCATATACGACAAGGTAGTGTTGATGTAGTGATTGTAATTCTTCTGCCTGTTTTTGTTCCAACAATAAGATCGTTTGTCTCAAAGTTTGTGTTGCGCTCCTTTTTTCCATGCTATTTGTGTTTTAGCATTTTGGTAATAATAAAATTACTGACCGGCATTTTAATCCATTGATCTTTATAATAATATAATACAATTGACAGTATTAAATATAAGGCAGCCATTATAAAGAAGCCGAAATAAAAATTCCCAAGAAGTTCACCAATCCAGAACGAAAGGCCAAGGTTTAGAAGTAGTAAAAACATAGCAAAAACAATAGCAATTGTTAATCGTGATATCATTGAAGATAGAACATCTGCTGAAGTGTCAATAACGTTTAGTTTTGCCAACTCCACAGTTGTCCGAGTATAGTCTTCTACTTTCTCGAAAAGAATTTCTATTGTTGTTGCTTTGCTACTCATAATTCTATTTTTAAGCCAATTAAAGTTTAAAAATGCTATTGTTAGATATTGATATTTTTAATATCCATATTTTCAATATCTTTTTTAGTTTTTTCAAATTTAGATTTCCCTTCATTAAAAAGACCTTGTCCTTCTTCTTTAAGTGCATCATATTTTTTTGACATCGTATCTAACGCAACATCGAATTTATCTTTTAATTCATCTGCGTAATCGTTGCTTACATTTTTAATTTTTTTTCTTGTTTTTTTTCCTTTTTCAGGAGCAAACAATATTCCCATTATTGCACCTGCTGCAAGACCACCTAAAACTCCTAATATTACTTTATCTGTTTTCATAATTTTATTTTTTTATTATTTATAATTGTTTATATATTATAATCTTCTTCCTTGGATAAGTCTTAATAATACTGCAATTACTGCAATAACAAGTAAGATATGAATGATTCCTCCTGCGCTAAATGCGAAGAATCCGATTGCCCAAAAAATGATTAAGATTACTGCTAATGTGTAAAGAAGATTGCTCATGATTTCTATTTTTTTATTGATTAATTATTGTTTTAATATCCGTGATTCTCTGTAAGAACCTCTTTTTATTTTTAGTTTAGTCTAAGACCAACATATACATTAAACACACTGTTTTTAGCATCTGGATCTGCAAAGCTTCCTTCTTTAAATACATGTGTTAAACCATAGTTGTAACGTACTCCAAAGTTTACAGTCTCTAAGTCAACGCCTAAACCTCCTGAAATTCCAGCGTCAAACCTTTCAAAATCATTAGTGTCTAATTCAGTTTCAGAGGTAAACAGGTTTGAATCGTTTGTTGTTTTACCGCTTACCATATAAGCTGCATACGGTCCCACATGTACATTAAAAGCATCTGTAAGATTGAAAACTAATAGTACAGGAACTTCAATATAGTTTGTTTTGAAAGTTGCTTTTCCTTTTGCAAAAGCATTATCGTAGGTAAGTTCCGCACCTTTAGTAGTGTAAGAGATTTCAGGTTGTATGGAAATAGAATTTGTAATTGGGAATTTAGCATACAAACCTGCATTGAAACCTGTTAATATATTATTATCATCTACGTTATCAGTGTAAAGATTGGAAAAGTTAAGACCACCTTTGAATCCAAATGCTGGAGTTTTTGATTTTATATCTTGTGCATTTGCTCCATTAAATGCAAAGCATGTTAGCAAAAAAGCAGCTAACGTAAGTTGTTTTGTTTTTTTCATTTTGTCTGTTTTTAATTTTAATTTTTGCTTCTATATTGTTTTACAAATATCGGTTACATCGTGAGGGGATTTCTTATATAACTTTTTATAAATGTTACATTATTTACGGTTAGCTACTTATTATGTAATGAATTAGAACTAGATAGCTTTAATTAGTGCTATTTAAGAACGTAAATAATCGATTCGTTTATTTACTTCAATACCTCTTTAAAGGCCATTGATAATTTGGTTTAACTCCTGCCTTGTTTTACCAAGTTTTAGTTGAAGTTTTACCATCATCTCTTCTTTTTTGCCTTCGAGAAATAATACGTCTGTGTCAGTCAAAGCGGCAAATTTTTGTTTTAGACGTTCCTTTTGCTTTTCCCATGTCTCTTTAAGATCTTTCTTTTGCATTTTAGTCTAATTTATATTCGATATTCAGTGCCTTACAAAGGTCGAACGTTATCACTAAAAATAAGTTACATAACTTTTAGAAGAACTTATATGATTCACTTATTTTAGAAATAATTTATGATAATTCATACGAAAGAACCGAAGAAAAATGGCATAAAAAAACACCTCAATTTTTTTAAGATTGAGGTGTATTAAAATTTTCAGCTTCTTCTTTTATGACAAGTCTCCCGCTTCAGTAATTTTTTAAATTATATTGATTTACTTTTTCTCTTGTTCTTTTTCCTTCAATTCTTTTTCCTTTTCTAACTCTTTAAGTTTCTTTTCTTCTTCTTTTTTCTTTTTATTAAAATATCCTTTCAATAAAAAATTATGTTTTGCCGCTTCCATATTGTCACTCAATCCCTTAGACCCGGTTTGGAGATTGGTAAGGGTTTTTGTCATACTATTTGCAAATTTTTCATCAGTGATTAATTTTGATAACGCACCGTTCCCATTGTTCATTTTATAAGTGAATTCAGCAAGCTCATTAGTAATGATACTGGCATTGTCCATACTCACTTTAACGCTTCTCATGATTTCATCCATTTCAATTGCTTGGATTGATTTTATGGTCGCGTTATCTTTTACGATACTCTTAGAACTAGTCCCTGGAGATATGGTAAGGACTTTATCTCCCATTAACCCATCAGACCCTATACTGGCAACAGCATCGCTTTTAATGAATTTTTGAACTTCTTTTTTTATTAATAACCGAACTACTACTGAAGTATCCGTTACTAATTGTATTTCACTTACTGTACCTACATTTATTCCGGAAAAAAGGACATTATTTCCTATTTCTAATCCGCTAACGTTTTTGAAATTTGAATTTAAATTAAATGTAGAGCCAAACATGTTTTTTTGCTTTCCAACAAAATAGATTGTGGACGTAAAAGCCACTAATCCTATTATAACAAACATTCCTAATTTCCAAGTGCTCCCTGATTTGCTGCTCATAACTAACTTCTTAAATTAAATAATTATATAAAAAAGGATCGAACCCATTTGTCTTCACTCTCTTCTAATTCTTGATAACTGCCCTCTGCATGGATTACTCCGTCTTTCAGAATCATAATGCGGTCAGCAGTAAGTTTTGCACAGGCCATATCATGTGTAATAATAATTGACGATGTCTTATTCTTTTTCTTAATGTCTAAAATTAACTCACTTATTTCCCTTGATGTAA
This sequence comes from Flavobacterium sp. Arc3, assembly GCF_041431375.1. Classification (NCBI taxonomy): domain Bacteria; kingdom Pseudomonadati; phylum Bacteroidota; class Flavobacteriia; order Flavobacteriales; family Flavobacteriaceae; genus Flavobacterium; species Flavobacterium sp. Arc3. The sequence continues at coordinate 61,716 of NZ_JASMRI010000008.1, forward strand.
TTGTATCAAGACCGGTAGTAGGTTCATCATAAAGAATAATCTCAGGTTTTAATATTAAGGTGCGGGCAAGAGCAATTCTTTTTTGCATTCCGCCTGATAATTCTGAGGGCATTTTATTTATGGCTTCAGCCAAACCTACACTTTCTAATACCGTGTTAATCTCTTTTTCGATTTCTTTGATTGTTAAACTAGAGGCATGACGTTTTAAGGTAAATGCAAGGTTTTGTTTAACAGTCATAGAGTCGTATAAAGCAGAGTTTTGAAATAAGAAACCAATTCTAATTCGAACTTCATTAAGCTTATGAGTGGCTAAGTTCAATACATTTTGACCAAAGACCTTGATTTCTCCTTGGTCAGGTTGAACTAGACCTACAATACATTTTATAGTTATTGATTTACCAGAGCCAGACCTACCTAGTATTACTAGATCCTCTCCTTTATTTAGGGATAGATCTACTCCTTTTAGAACATGATTGTTTGCACCAAAGGTTTTAAAAAGTCCTTTAATTTCTATGACGGGTCCTTTTTCTTCCATTGTTACTTGAGGAAGTGTAGTTGTTGATTCTTGCTCCATTTTAAAAAAGTAAATCAGTTAATTGAACGGCTAACATATCGATAATGAAAATAGTTAGGGATGCTGTTACTACAGCTGAATTTGCTGCTTGACCTACACTTGCGGTTCCATTTTCAGCATTGAATCCTTTATAACATCCAATCATTCCAATGAAGAAACCAAAGAAGAATGTTTTAATTGTAGCTGGAATTATATCCACGAATGCTAATGAATCAAAAACCTTTGATATATAACGAAAAAAACTAACATCTCCATGCATATTTATACCAATGTACCCACCAAGCATACCAATCCCGTCAGCAAATATTACCAGAAGAGGAACCATAAGCATTGTCGCTAAAATTCGAGTAACTACTAGGTATTTGAACGGATTAATTGCTGCTACTTCCATGGCGTCTATTTGTTCTGTTACTTTCATGGAGCCCAGCTCAGCACCTATTCCTGATGAAATTTTTCCAGCACATATTAAAGCTGTAATAACGGGGGCAATTTCTCTAATAAGTGAAAGTGCTACCATACCTGGCAACCAAGACTCAGCTCCAAATTTAGCTAGGGTAGGGCGTGATTGAAGAGTTAGTACTAATCCCATTATAAAACCTGTTATAGCTACTAAGGGAATTGATTTATACCCTATAATATAACATTGTTTCATGAATTCTTTGAATTCGTACGGAGGAGAAAAAACCTCTTTAAAAAACTTCGTTGCAAATAATGTTACATTACCTACATCAGTAAATATATTTTTTAGATAAACGTTCAAAGCTTCATGTGTTATATAGATTAATAATTAGTAGTTGCTGTAGTTTTGTTTAATAATTGAAGGTTTTAACTTGAGAGTAATTTTTGTTATAATTTAAATAGCTCTTTTATAAGACTTCATTTTAGCATAATCAACATTTATTAATAAATATTGTTCGTTTAGCATTATTTGCTGCTTAGTCGAAAGAGATTCAAAATTGTTGTAAATCGCTTCATAGTAAGACTGTATTACAATAGTTTCATTTCTTTCACTGGAATATATGACGTCATCGAGATCCTTATAAACAAATATGTTTTTAAGATTAAACCAGATAGAGTAGAAATATCTTTTATTGGTTTGATTTTCTACTGGATTTCCTCCTAACTTTATAATTTCTTTTTTAAGTTCAGTTTTAATTTTTTCACTTGTTACTTGAAAATTGCTAAATACTTTTTTTAAATGTGATTCTTCAGTATCTTTTGCAGCCTCTTTATATCTTTGGATTCGGGCATTATTAATTGAAATAAATGAATTTAATACTATAATCGATTTTTCTGTATCCATAATATTCTAATTTTAAAATTAAAGTAGTATCGCAGTTCTCATAGTGTAAATGTATTTAGTCTGTCAAAAATTACTGTTGTATAATTTTTGCATAAATTTATATTTTTCACACTTTTTCAATAGTGAGTGAAAGGAAACAACAGCACCGTTTTAAAATCTATTTTACAGTACTAATTCTAATTTTTTATTTGAAAGCAAACTCCGTTTATCATTTGCTGTATTAATTTTCTGCAAAATATTTATTGATAAAAGCATGCTGTTGATTTACGCTCATTTTTTCAGTTTCTTTTATCTCCACTTTCATTTTCATAAACCGATGGTCTTCACTTAAAACATCAAATAATTCGACTTTTGCATCCGCCGGCCCAAAAAGAACAATTTGTTTGTAGTTTTTAATTGCTTCTCCTATTTTGTTATAATAGGCATATAAAAGATGTTGATCCGTATTTATTGATAAATCGGTTTTTTGTGATAGAATAAGTTCGTTTTTGCCTTCAATAAATTGAGATTCAATTGTTTTAATTTCAAAGGGATTGTTAGTGAACTCCATTAAATATGCAATAGAATGATCCATCCATACTCCTAATTTTTTTACTCTTTTCATGGTATTTAATTGTTTAAGGAAAATCTAAAAAATTTTTATAGAAACCTTTTGTTCGTAATACGTTAAAATTCAGTTTTTTAATGTAAAATCATGTTACGCAACTATTGAGAAAGCTTACATAATTTACATATTGAACTTACAGGAAATTAAAGTTATGACGAAGTTAAATTTGGCCGAGTATTAGTTAATTAGTGCTAATTGAATGATGATTTGCTATCAAAAGGAGATGATATAAAGAAGGAGATAAGAAAGAGGCAATTAATTTTTTTTGCTGTTGACTGATTCTTTTTTTGCAATTGCGGTAGGAGGAACGGTGCCAGAGTAAAATTTGGCATAGGCCGCAGTAAATTCAGCACCAAAAAACAGAATCATCGATGAGTAAGAAACCCATAATAGAATTAAAATGACTGAACCTGCAACTCCGTAAACTGATGCGGGATTTGCTGTACTGAAATAAAAGGCGAGTATCGTTTTACCAACGGTAAATAGAATTCCGGTCACTATAGCACCCAGCCAAACATGTTTCCATTTTATTTTGGCATCGGGTAAAATTTTAAACATTAGTGCAAAAAGCACCGATATTACCGCAAAAGAAAATAAAAAGTTTAATACGTTGAAAATGATAACAGTGGAATCATTCGAGTATATTTTGATCCAATCTGCCATACTGGATAGTGCCGTACTGACAACCAATGAAACCAGAAGTAAAAAAGCGATTGCTAATATTAATCCAAATGAAAATAATCTAGCTTTTAGAATAGTAAAAATTCCTTTCGAGGGTAGTACTTCTACTTTCCAAATTAAATTTAGCGATTTCTGTAACTCCACAAATACACCTGTTGCTCCAACAAGTAAAATAATAACTCCTATTATCGATCCCCATACTGTAGATTTTGATTCAGTAGACTTAATAAGAATTTGACTAATCTGGATCGATGTTTGTGATCCCATTGTACTAGAGATTTGTTCTAAGATATTTCGATTTACAACTTCGTTTCCAAAGAAATAACCAGCAATCGAAATAACTAAAACTAAAAGTCCTGGTATGCTAAAAATGGCATAGTATGCAATAACAGCACTTTGTCTAAACGGATCTTTGTCATTCCACGAAGTGAAAGTCGTCGATATTAGTTTGGTTGTATCCTTAGTTTTAAATTGTATTTTTTGCATTTTTATAAAAATTATTATAAGGAATAAAGGTCAGTTTTTCAATGACTTGAATTGTTATATAACTTTTTAAATAAATTGTAATATTCACATTTTTAGTACACAGTATTTTTTTATTCAAAAACAAAAAAAATTAGTTCAAAAAAAGGGTTGCATTTTACTGCAACCCTTTAACCAAACCAAACCAAAAAAAAGTTACTGAAATTCTGCTGCTTTTGTAATCTTCTTTAGAAGAGCAACAACCATTTTAATCTTATGTCTACTAATTTGTACTTTTTTAAAGTACTAAAAATTTCTTGTACTAATAATTATTTCTGTATCAGGGTACTGCACTGCTGGATCTTTCTCAGCAGTTATGAAAATTTTTGTGGGTTTCATTGGAGTAACTGTTTCAAAATTGGCTTTCAGTTTTGAAGATAAAAATTTTGAATCACTTTTTATCTGGCCAATATTTTTAACCATTGAATCATCTGTTTCCATCCATACTACATAGGCTTGTTTAGATGACTCTAGTCTCTTTACCTCTGCAAGGTTCTCCAGTTTAATGTTGATTACGTAGTTCTTATTATTATCTTTTGTTATTTTCACTTCACCGCGTGCGGCAGGAACAATAGTTGAAGTTTGGAAGGCAATATTTTTAGAGCAAGAACTAAAGGTTGCTGTTAGCATGATTGCAAACACACCCAAAATTAAACTCTTTGTAAATCGATTAAAAGTATTTTTTTTCATTGTAAAAAGGATTATCTGTTATATAAAGTTTTATAAAAAAGAATGAACCTTCACTCCCAATTAAAACGAATTTCACAAGATTTTCGTTTTGAATAAATAGGAGTGAAGATTTGTTTTCTAGCTTAAATACCTTCTTAATATCCAGGCTATTGTTTCGTGTTCTTGTAACAATCCCGTTAGGAAATCAGCAGTACCAATATCTTCATTTTCATCTTCAGATACTTCGATTCCTTTACGTAGTGCAACAATTACTGTTTCATGATCATTTAATAATTCAGTCAACATTTCTTTTTTAGCGGGGTACTTATTTGGGGATTCCTTTAGATTGGTAAGTTTAGAAAACTCTTCCATTGTCCCTATTGTTTTTCCTCCAAGTTTGTTGATGCGTTCTGCAATTTCATCTACACTTTCTTCTAATTGTTTGTATTGGTCTTCAAACAATTTATGTATTTCCATGAAACTTTCTCCAGAAACGTTCCAGTGAAATTTTCTCGTCTTAATATACAAAGTCATTGCATCTGCTAAAACGGATGATAGTAGTGTAACGCTATTTGCTAAATTTTTTTCTGTAATTCCAATTTGTGGTTTCATAATGTTAAATTTTTATATTTTAAGTATGAATAGTGAACTAAATCAGTAGCCATTTTTAAATTTTAATTACTATCACCTAGTAATAAAATTTGTAAGCTGATTTAGAATTTAAATTAATTATTTTTTATCTTTTACGACAAGGACAACACCTCCCATGATTAGTACTACACCAACGATTGGCGACCATTGTACTGGATGGTTTTCTTGTTTGTTTATTTCTATCGGGCCTATATCTACAACTTTTTCTGTGGTAACATAATTAAATCCAGTATAAAATACCATTATGGCTCCAATAACTATTAATAAGATTCCTATATTTTTTGCATTCATGGATTTTAAGTTTTTAAAGTTAATATTTGATAATTGGCATTTTTTAAAATACCAACAGATACATTTGTATGTATTAAAAAATCAAATATCAAATTGTATTTAATTTTAAATTGCACAGCACCTGATTATGAATAACGGAATCGCAACTGATTCATTTTGAAAATAAACAATGCTTTGCTAACTAGTGTTATGATCTAAGATTCATCTTTTGTTGTTCTAACTAAACTTATTCCAGATGTAAAGAATATTAGTCCTAATATTCCGTAGATTATCAAAGCTTTAATATCTTGATTACCGCCTGAAGTATTCATAAACAATACGGCAGCATAGATTAACGCTCCGATACCAAGAGCTGTAAGTAATGCCCCAAAGATTCTTTTAAGATTCATAATTTTATTTTTTAGATTTATAAATTTGATTATTTTGTTTTTTGACGATAAACATTGATTTATGAACTGAAAAGCCCAAAAGCATTAAGTATCCATATGATAGTCACAATTACAATTAATGAATTGAATATATTTTTTATTGTGGTATCCATAGGAACATAAGTATTGATCAGCCAAAGAACAGCTCCAATAACAATTAAAACTAACAATATGCTAATTAATGACATGATGATAACTTGTAATTATATTATAATCAAAGGTAACCCACTTATAGGCAGTATATTTTATACAATTTGAAGGAAAAGTTTCATCATTCACAGATTTTGTTGGATAAAATTAGAAGTTTTAAAAAAAAGCACGATTTGCCATTAGACATACGGTGCTTTTTTTAGTAATCTTAAATTTTTATTGTGGTTGTGTAACGGTATTCATTTCAAGTGTTACTGCAGTTTGTGCCATCATTCTTCCGTTAATGGAAGCTCCAGTTTTTAAATTGATACCAGTTTGGCTTAATATATTTCCTTCAAAATGGCTTGTTGTTCCTAGTGTCACTACACCAGCAGTTTGCCAAAAAATATTTTTAGCTTGTGCACCTCCAGCTAAAGTAATTCTCACTGCCGCACTCATACTAAGGTTTCCGGCAACCTGGAATATCCATACATCAGTTGGGCTACCAGAAATTGTAATGTCTTTTGGAATCAAAAGATCACTTGTCCAAGTATAAAGTCCTGGAGTAAGCGTTTTTCCTCCAATACTTCCGGCTCCTAAATTTAGAAAATCAGGATTAGAACGTCGCGCTGCATCCGTATAGGCAGTTTGCATGTCACCCACGGCAGTTGTTAGGCGCGTGGCATTTGTCACTCTAAATGGGAGTGGACCTGCGGCATCTACGGTGTATATTGTACCAGTCACTTCATAGCATTTTAATAGAATGGCAGCGCCTGTAATAGGACTTGCTCCCACATCTCCTGTAACGTCAGATTTATAAACATCAGTAATTCCTGTTTTAGAAAGAATTACGAAATTCTCAGCAAAGCCAAGATTTACACCTTTTAATTCTGAAATTGTTGACTCTGCAGCAAGGGATTGTTTGGCAGATGTCAAAGTAGTGGTTTCATAGGAAGAATTTGCTACCACAGGTTCTGCAGAATCCGTATCTGCACTGCAGCTTGATAGCACTCCAACCAATAGCATCGCTACAATTGGCATTACTTATAATAATTTCATGAATTTGGGTTTAAAATGTGAATTAATTATCACTAGCCAAATGTGATGATATTATTATCAAAGAAGTTATGTAAGCATGTTTAAACATTATACAATTCGCATAATTTGAGAAAATGTGCTTTTTTAGGTTAAGGTATAAAATAGCTAAGCCTCTCATTTGACAGGCTTAGCTATTTTATAATGTGTACTTTTAAGTTGTCGGATCTATAAATAACATCATTACATTCTAGCCATATACCAACTTAGTTCTTTTTCAATTCTTTCAAAATGAAAATAAGCAGTAATGTTTTTTTGAAGTCGTAAGAAAGAAGTTTCGCTTTTTACCACATAATCAAAAGCTTTGTGGTGCATACAACTAATGGCTACATCAATTTTATCTTGAGATGATAGCATTACCACTGGAATATCGGGATTAAACTCTTTAATTTTGTCTAAGGTTTCAATTCCGTTCATTGCAGTTTTATCAATTCCATCCAAATGATAATCAAGGATTATTACATCTGGTTTTTTGTCTAAATTTGCTAGACAAAGTTCCCCAGTTGCATACGTTTCCACAATAAAATCGGTATGTTGAATAAATTCGATTTCTAGTGACTTTAGAAAAACGGCATCGTCATCTACTAAAAATAGTTTTATTTTTTCTTCGTTTTTCATCAGTTTTTGTTTTTTATATTATTAAATTCTATTTCTAATTCTTCACAAGCTTGATTGCAAACCGTTGAAAGTTGCAAAACCAAGTCATTTATTTCTTCTTTTTGATCTCCTAAATTACCTGTGTAATTCTGTATTTTTTTAGCCATGTCTTCAAATTCTGAGTTAATACCCATTATGGAAAAGGAAGGAATCATTTTGTGGGCTGAGGCCCGAAGTAATTCCCAATCATTGCTTAACAAGCTTTCTTCCAGTACAGTGACCAATGGAAGTGTTTGTTTGATATATGCATCAATCATCTCCATCATCAATTTAGGATTAGATTTAGTGCGAGTCTCTAGATAGCTTAAATCAATATGTTTTTGAGTTTTGTGCACTATGATTTTTTTAATTTCTTTTTCTTTTTTAATAGATGACTTCCTAACAATACTTACAATTTTGCTATATAATAATCGTTCGTCAACAGGTTTTGCAATGTAATCATTCATTCCTACAGCCTTACATTTAGCTAGGTCTACCGTAGTAACATCAGCTGTTAAGGCAATAATAGGAATATCAGAATTCATTGTTTTTCTGATGTATTCTGTCGCCTCAAATCCATTCATTTCAGGCATTTGAAGATCCATTAAAATTATATCATAAGAATTATTTTGAAGTTTATCAACCGCTATTTTTCCGTTTTCGGCAATATCACGTTCGAATCCAAAATCATCCAAAAGTGTTTTCATTAATAATTGATTCAACGCAATGTCCTCAACTACTAAAACTTTAATGTTTTTTTTCTGCTTGTCTACTTCAAGTATTTCGGTTTCGATTTCTGCATCAGCCGTTGTCTTTTGGAAATTCAATCTAAAACTAAAAGTAGTTCCTTCACCAACTTTACTAATCACATTAATACTACCTCCTTGAGGTTCCACTAATTGTTTAACAATTGCAAGCCCTAGTCCAGTTCCACCATAGATTCTAGACGTCCCGCTTGAAGCTTGTTGAAAGTTATCAAATATAGATGCTATTTTTTCTTCTGGAATTCCAATACCGGTATCGGTGACTGCAAACTCAATCGTAACATTTTCTAAATCTTCGTCAATTAAACGTACGTTAACCGTAATTTTTCCTGTAGATGTAAACTTGACGGCATTACTAACTAGATTTAAAATAATTTGATGTAATCGAATCGGGTCTCCCACTATGACTGCCGGTATGTTAGGGTCGTATTCTTTAACTAATTTTAGATTTTTCTCTTGAATTTTTGTTTCGAATAAATGAAGCATTGATGAAATGGACGACTTCACTTTAAAAGGTATTTTTTCAAAGGACATCTTCCCAGCATCTACTTTTGCTAAATCCAGAATGTCATTTATAAGTACAATAAGCGCATCACCACTCATTTTAATAGCATCGAGGTATTCTTTTTGTTTGGCAGTCAAATCAGTTTTCAGTACAACCTTTGTGAAGCCTATAATGGCATTCATCGGCGTACGTATTTCGTGACTCATATTGGATAAAAATTGCTGTTTTGCTTTTACGGCATTTTCAGCAATTAAAGCTGCATTTTCAGCATTTCGTTTTTCTTCTTCAGCAATTCCTGTGGCAAGTTCAGCAAAGACTTTAGCCTCTATCAGTTCCGTTTCAATCCTTTTTTGGTCTGTGATATCTCTTGCAACAACAACAGCACCAAGTACATTCCCTTGATCATCTTTATAAACTGATCCATTGAATAAGACGTCTGTCAGTTTACCGTTTTTATGACGAAGTGTAAGCGGAGAGTCAGCAACAGATCCTTTTGCAAATACTTCCTGATATACTTCTCTCGCCATTTGCGGCTCTGTGAAATAATCAAAGAAATCAGAACCGGTAAGAAGCTCTCGCTCCATACCTGTAATTTTGATAGTTGCTTCGTTCATATCGGTGATTTTTCCTTCGATACTAATAGTAACCAATGGATCAAGACTTGCCTCAATAAGGCTTAACGAATAATTAGAGCTTAATTTTTGGGCTGTCACATCTCTTGCGGCAGCAAATACGCCTAGTACTTCTCCTTTATCATCTTTATAGACGGACGCATTGTATAATACATCTGTTAATTTCCCATTTAAATGTTTTATCGTCAAAGCGTAATCAGAAACAAAACTTTGTTCAAAAACTTGAATATAAGCTTGTCTCGCTTTTTCAGGCTCTGTAAAGTAAAGCGAAAAATCTGTTCCTATTAAATTTTCACGTTGAATACCGGTGACCGCTATTAATGCATGATTTACATCGGTGATCTGCCCTTCGGCATTAATAGTAACTAGAGGGTCAAGACTTGCTTCGAGTATACTTCGTGTATACAAAGCTGCTTGCTTTTGTTTTGTTACATCACGGGCAACTATTACAACTCCTAATACGTTTCCTACATCATTTTTATAAACAGATCCATTAAATAACACATCGGTTAATTTTCCGTCTTTGTGACAAAGGGTAAGAGGAGAGTCAATTACAAAACCTTTTGAAAATACTTCCTCATATACTTCACGTGCCATATCAGGATGTGTGAAATAATTAAAGAAATCAGATCCTATCAACTCTTCGCGTTTAATACCAGTGATTTTAACTGTTGCTTCATTCATATCGGTAATCTTACCATCAATATTGATCGTGATTAGCGGGTCTAGACTTGCCTCGATAAGACTAAGGGAATAATTAGAAAGTAATTTTTGTGAGGCAGTAAATAGTTCTAATTCGTCATTTCTGACTTTTAAACTTTTAACAATAATAAAGACAAGTGTAAAAATAACAAAAATCAAAATCAAGAGTAAGAAGAATAGTATTTCCGAATATTGAATACTATTTTCATTTTCTGTTTTTCTTAATTTAAGAGCATTGTATTCTTCAACATTAATTTTAGAAATGATATTCTTAATTACATCAGTAATAACTTTACCATCCTTTAGAATAGCAACCTTTTCATTTTCATCCAATAACTCATATGGTCTGTCATCTATAATTTTTTGTAATAAGACCAATTTTTTGGAGGTCATGATTTTTAAAGAATCTACCTGAATGTTTTGGTGTGTGTTGTCGCGGGTTAGCTCTGACAAAACCGAAAGATTTTTGTTCATTGCTTTTACAGCATTATTGAACGTATCTAAGTAAATGTCGTTTTCAGAGATAATATAGCCTCTTACTCCAGTCTCGATATCAAGAATGTCTAAAAGAACATTATCGTTTTTGCGTAATATCTCCTGAGCATGTTCTGCAGAATCGCTGCTTGACTTTACTTTTAGGTTATTGAAATAGAAAACACCTAAAACAGTAGTCAATATAATCGCTACTAGGATATAATAAAGTTGAAATCTTTTTTCTGAAATTAATTTCATGATGGTATTAAAACTTAATTGAGATTACTTTGATTTTTAATACCAACTTCCTCAAGAGGAGATCGTCTTTTATCTTTCAAATTTTTAAAGTGAGAAGGGGAGAGACCTGTTACTTTTTTAAATTGACTTGATAAATGCGCTACACTACTATATCCCATTTTCCAGGCAATTTCAGTGATATTGTGTTCACCATATATAATCAGTTCCTTCACCCGTTCTGTTTTATGAGAAATGATAAAATGCTCAATCGTGGTTCCTTGCACTTCAGAGAATAGGTTGGATAAATAAGTATAATCGTGATTCAGCTTTTCACTTAAATAAATAGAGAAATTTACTTTAATAACTTCATCTGAATGGTGAACCATTTGGATAATTACATTTTTAATTTTTTCGATCAGCATAGATTTTTTATCATCCATTAGCTCAAATCCAGCACTAAGTAACCCTGCTTTAAGAAGTTCTCTCTGCGCCATAGAAATGTTTTCCATGACATCTACTTCCCCTAAATCAACAAGAATAAAATGCAATCCAAGTTTTTTTAATTCCTCTTTAACTGCTAGTTTACAGCGATTGCTGACCATGTATTTGATATATAGCTTCAAATTATTTATTTTTTAACTGATTGTGTAAAATTTGCATTTTTTTCGCAGAAAAGAATTACATAATTTATAGATTAGTTGTATAATTTACAGATTATTTCGACTTTTTTGCAGCAAAAATAGGTAATAATTAGAGATAGTGGCTAGCTATTTTTAAATTAAGATTTCCGTATCTATTTCTGGTGTTAATGTGATTTTTTCGATTAGCTAGCGTTAGGTGTTAAAATTTAAAGATTTAAAACAGCAAAATACAAAAGCCGTTAGCAGTATTAAATTAATACAGCTAACGGCTTTTTTCATTCTTTTGTACTTTATAATTTAAGCTTTAACAATCATTTTTCCAGTGTTAGAACCTTCAAATAAACCGAGTAATGCAGTTGGTAATTGATCAAACCCATCTACAACTGTCTGTGTGAATTTTAATTTTCCTTCTTGAACCCAACTTGATAATTGCTTCATTCCTTCAGGAAATCTATCTTGGTAATTACTTACTATAAACCCTTGCATTAAAACACTTCTTGTTAGTAACATAGGTTGTAGTCTAGGGCCCATGGGTGTTTCTTCGCTATTGTATAAGGATATCTGTCCGCATAATGCAATACGGGCATGAAAATTAATGGCACTAATTACAGCATCAGAAATCTCTCCACCTACATTATCAAAATAGACATCGACACCTTTTGGGCAGGCCTCTTTTACTGATTTGTAAATATCTTTGGTAGTCTTATAATTAATTACTTGGTCAAAGCCAAAGTCTTCAATTAATGTTTTTGCTTTTTCATCTGTACCTGCAATCCCTACCACGTGGCAGCCTTGTAATTTAGCAATTTGTCCTACAACCATTCCTACGGCTCCGGCTGCACCGGACACAACAACAGTTTCACCTGCTTTTGGTTTACATATATCCATTAGTCCAAAATAAGCCGTTAAACCAGTCATACCTAAAATACTTAAGTAATAACTCAGCTCGGGTACATTGGTATCTACTTTTTGTAGGACATCATCTTTTGATACAAACGTTTCTTTCCACGGAAATCTTCCTACTACGGTATCACCAACTTTAAAATTATCTGATTTACTTTCTACAATCGTAGCAACAACACCGCCGTCGAGAGGTTCGTTAATCTTAAAGGGTTCCACATAAGATTTGGCATCATTCATTCGGCCACGCATATAGGGGTCGACCGAGTAATACAGTCCTTTTAACAGCACTTCCCCTGGCTGTAACTGATCTAATGTGGTATTTTCAAGTTTGAAATTCTTTAGCGTGGGTGCGCCAGAAGGTCGTGATTGTAATATAATTTGCTTTGTAGTCATAATTCTTTTATTTTAATTGTTAAACAGATATTAAAAGCACTTATTTTTAAAACAAAATAATCATTTCCCTATTTTAAAAATAAGTGCTTCTTTATACATCTATATAGTTTTAGCTTACTCTAATTAGTTTTTTGTTTACAAACTCATGAATTCCTTGTTCAGATAATTCACGTCCGTAACCTGAACCTTTAGTTCCTCCAAAGGGCAAGTCTGGTTGTGTTCCTGTGGGTTGATTGATGAAAACCATTCCGCTTTCGATCAAATCAGCTAATCGTATGGCTCGTTTTATGTCTTTTGTAAAGATAGATCCCCCTAAGCCAAAAGGCGAGTCATTTGCAAGGTCTATAGCTTCTTGTTCATTTTCGACTTTGTAAAAAGAGGCTACGGGACCAAATAATTCTTCCTGAAAAGTAGGTACTCCACGTTTTAGATTAGTTAAAATGGTAGGTTGCATAAAAGCACCGGTTTCAAAGGCCCTTTTACCGCCTACTAGAACTTTGGCACCTGCTTTTTCAAATCGTTTCACCTGATCTAATATATTGACTAAAGCTTCTTCGCTACTTAGCGGTCCAACCTCTGTATTTGGATCCATAGGATCGCCTACTTTAAGTGAGGCAACTTTTTTGGCAAACTTTTCTAAAAACTCGTCAGCTATAGCTGCTACGGCAATAAATCTTTTTGAAGCTACACAACTCTGTCCGGTATTGCTAAATCTTCCTGCAATAGCCATTTCAACAACGGTATCTATATCAGCATCTTCAAGAATTATAAACGGATCGCTACCACCTAATTCAAGGACTGATTTTTTTAAATGTTTACCTGCAGCTTCTGCAATACTAGAACCTGCACCTTCACTACCCGTTAGCGATACTCCTTTGATTCTTTCATCGCTAACTAAAGCTGTACTTCGTTTACCTGAAATCAATAAATTAGTGTATAATCCTTCTGGCGCTTTTGCTTCTTTAAATAATTCTTCAATTGCAATACCGCATTGAGGCACTATTGATGCATGTTTTAATAAAATGGTATTCCCTACCATGATATTTGGCGCAGCAAATCGTATGATCTGATAAAAGGGAAAGTTCCAAGGCATAACACCAAAGAGAACACCTATAGGGCTACTGCGAACAAACGCTTCGCCAGATTCAGGGTTTAATTTTTTATCGGCAAGAAATGCAGCACCATTATTAGCGTAGTAATCCAATATGTCTGCACTTAGATCAACTTCCCATTCCGCTTGTGCTTTTATTTTTCCCATTTCAAGGGTGATTAAGTCGGCTAAATCGCTTTTTCCTTTACGCATCAGATCGGCTACTTTATGCAACACTTTTGCTCGTTCGTGATAAGAAGTTTTCTTCCATTCTTGAAAAAAGTCATTAGACTTTTCGATTGCGGCTTCAACTTGTTCGTCAGTCATTTCATCGAATGATTTTACTACTTTGTTTGTGGTGGGGTTTGTTGTTTGAATAGACATAAATTTATTTTTAATTAATTTTAAATAGATTTAATCTTGCTTTTTAGGGTGTTAAAATGAGTGGAAATAGATACTGTGATTTCAGATATTTAGAACTACAGTATCTATTTCGACATTTTTTAAACAACTTTTATGCAGATTAAAGTTTGTTTTATAAAATTAATAAGAAACCCAATCGATTTGTCGCAACTAAATGTTAAAAGAATAAGACAGTACTACTAATTAATTCATAAATTTTAACACGTAAGTATTTATTGTATGTATTTTAAGGCAGTAATGAGTGTATGGTTCTATTTATCAGTTAATTGGTTCTTATCTTATATTCAGTTATTATGTTAAAACGATAAAAATAGGGAAGGACAATTAAACTTAGTAAGAGGATTATTTGTTTCATTATAATTGCTTTTCTATGAAATTTTAGAAATCAATAGTATTGCCACGATATTTTTTTTCCAATGATTTATTTGTAACCGATAGATCCAGTGGTATGTATTTATTCTCAGAGATGCTTTCTAGAATTACAGCAACATTTGAAGTATTATGTAATTTCATTTCTAAAATGATAATGTACCGTGTCTTAATTAAAATACTAAAATAAAAAAATTAAAGCCAACATAAAATATTTATGTTGGCTTCAAAAAGTAAAATTTGTTTTTTATTGAGATTAAATTTCGATATAAATTACTTTCAGACTATATCGAGCAACTTAAAAGTTGACTGAGTACTTTCTGATTATTTAACGGCTATTAAATCTACTAATTCAATTACAGGATCTTTAGAAAGTAATGTTCCTGCGTTTGCCATTAAAGCTTCTGCAATTTTACCTGCAAGATGCGCTTTTCTACCTTCTTCAGTTTCAAAAGTATCAAAAATCCCAAAGGTTGATGGCCCTATTTGTAATCCGTACCAATTTACAGTGTCTGGCTCGTCCAGTACTAATGGTAAAGCACTTTTTAAAAATGCAGCAACTTCGTCTTCTTTTCCTACTTTAGCTTCTAATCGTGCTAATAAAGCATATTTTTCCATGATGATAAATTTTATTTAAGTAATAAAAGTAGTGCTATTAGTTTTTAGGTTTGTATAGTTTAACTATTGTTCAACCTAAAATTTAACAGTATAGTACTTTTAGCAGAATCAGAAATCATAACAATAAAGGGAAACGCTGGAAGGCTGGCTCTTATAGACGCCTCACCAGATTTAGGGTTTACGTTTTTATCGGCAAGAAAGACCTCAGCTTTATCGACTTAGTAATCTAATATATAATAACGTAGATTGCCATCTTATTCCGCTTAGGCTAAAAATTTCCCGATTTCAAGGTTGATTAGCTCGATGAACTAACTTTTTCTTTTTGCGTAAAATATCGGCTACTTTATGCAATACTTTTGCTCGATCATCATAAGAAGTTTTGTTCTATCCTTTAAAAAAGCCATTAGACTTTTCGATTGTGGCTTGAACTTGTTCGTCAGTCATTTCATCGAAGGGTTTTAATATTTTGTTCGTAGTAGGGTTTGTTATTTGAATAGACATTAATTCTGGTGGTGTTAAAATAAGTAGAAACAGATACTGTGATTTGAGATAATTAATAAATGTGTTGATACTGTATGTCATTTTCTTAGGTATGTGCTAACCTTTGATACTATGTTAAAACGACAGGGATAGGGAAGGAGTGTCGACCGTATTACTAGCTTTGAACTGAAAACAAAAAATCCAAATAGAAAATGAAATTAAGTCATTTTCTATTTGGATTACTGTTGAAAAGCAAATCATATAAAGTTATTCTGTATCGGTATCTGTATTTCTGAATAATTTTCTTTCGAAAGTATCAGACCAATCCATTGACTTTATTGCTGACACTTGACTTTGATCGTTCATGTAAACACGAAGTTCTTTATTGGCCACCGCCTTTGTATAGAGTGCTTTATAACGAAAAATAGTTGTTCTAGTTTCGTTGTCTTTATAGATTTGCATTAATTTAAGGTCTTTAAAATCACCATATCGCTGTCTAAATTTAGCACATGTTTTTGATAGCTTTTCCTCTGTAATATTGTCGATTACAGATCTTGTTGCTTCACTTTTATTAAAAGGCTTAAACTTAGAAGTGTTACAAGTCATTAAAATTCGTTTGCCTAACTGATAGGCTTTAGTCTTTAGATTAGCGTCAACTTCGGTGGTGGTTAATCGCACGAATGTTACTACTTCTGGTATTGCCTCAGTTGTTGTATCCGGTTTTTTTGACTTACATCCAATAAGTACAATTAAACTGAACAGTAGGATAATTTTTTTCATTTTCAAGATGTTATTTTTAGTAATAAGTTAGGGTCAGGGCAATTGTTTAGATAAAAATCCAAATCACTTTTTGTGCAAACACCAGGGTAATCACCAGAATTAGCCCCTATGTTATCTATAATCTGAAAATGTAAATGCGGTGAGTAATCGCCGTTTACCGCTGCATCTCCCAAAAGGCCTATTTGTTGTCCTTTTTTATAAACTGTGCCAACTGCAAGGTTATCAAGACTATCTAACGACAAATGTCCGTATAAAGTATAAAATGTTTGATTTTCGATATGGTGTTCTAAAATGATAGTTGGACCATAATCACCAAAACCAGCATTGAAATTGAAACTATGAATTTTACCCTCAAGCGCTGCTAAGATAGGAGTTCCCGCTTTTATCCATAGATCTAGGCCAATGTGCATATTTCTTTCCTCTGTCTCAATATCTTTAAAAATAGTACTTCGCTTATAAAGATTCCTTTCTTCATTATACCCTCCATACGCCACTTTTGAATTGTTTGAAGTCAGATAATTTTCTATATATTTTTCAAAATCAGCTGAATCAGCCATCGATTGCTCACGTAGATTGTAATTTAAAACAGATAAATCCAAAGCGACATATTGATTTAAAGTAATAGAATCAGCGATTACTTTGACGTTTTGGGCATTTCTTAAAACGGTTTCTAAACTTGTCATTTTTTGCTATTTTGTGTTTCTAATTTCAATAATATAAAAAAAGCCAACTGAACTAATTCAGATTGGCTTTATTATTTTTAATTTTAAAAAACGAGATTATTTTTTAACTTCAACTTTTGCAGTACCTCCAGAAACGTTTACGTTGGTTTTGTTTTCTCCGTTTTTAGTACTTACATCAACACCGTCCGTACCTACACTTATAGAAGTTCCATCTTGTTTTTCTTCTACTACAGGAGCTTCTGTAGTAACTTCAATGGTTTGATTAGTTGTGGTTGCTGGAGCTACTTCAGGAGTTTCTTCTTTTTCTTTACAAGAAACGATTGCCATAACAGACAATACGCCTATGAACATTGATATTTTTTTCATTTTTTTATATTTTAGTTTGTAACTAATTAGTCGACAAGATACTGTTTTTATTATTACTGAAACAGTTCCAATTACGATTCAGTTAAATATTCCCAGTACTTTATTTTTTTAATATAAGTTTGGATACTTTGCAGGGTTTACCTCATTCATCATTGCATATACTTTTTCGTAAATATCTTCCGCAGAAGGTTTAGAGAAATAGTCACCATCAGTTCCATATGAAGGTCTGTGTGCTTTTGAAGTTAAGGTTTGTGGCTTGCTGTCTAAATAGTTATAGCCATCTTGTTGGTCAATAATTTGTTGTAAAATATAAGCAGATGCACCTCCTGGAACATCTTCATCAATTACTAACAAACGATTTGTTTTAGCAATACTTTTTACAAGATCATGATTAATGTCAAATGGAAGCAACGATTGTAAATCTATAATTTCACAGTCAATACCTACTTCAAGTAGTTCTTGTGCGGCTTGTTCCACTAATCTTAATGTGGAACCATAAGAAACTAATGTAATATCAGAACCTTCTTTCATCGTTTCAACCACACCAATAGGAGTCTTAAACTCACCATAATTAAGCGGTTTTTTCTCTTTTAAGCGGTATCCGTTTAAACATTCGATTACTAAAGCTGGTTCATCACATTCCAATAGTGAATTGTAAAAACCTGCTGCTTTTGTCATATCTCTTGGAACTAACACGTGAATTCCTCTAATGGCGTTGATAATCATTCCCATAGGTGAACCAGAATGCCAAATTCCTTCCAGACGATGACCTCTTGTACGGATGATTAGTGGCGCTTTTTGTTTCCCTACTGTTCTGTATTGTAGGGTGGCTAAATCATCACTCATGATTTGGATCGCGTACAATAGATAATCTAGATACTGAATTTCGGCAATAGGGCGCAGACCTCTTAAGGCCATTCCTATACCTTGTCCTATGATGGTAGCTTCTCGTATTCCAACATCGGCAACACGGAGCGCACCATATTTTTCTTGCATTCCTTCTAAGCCTTGATTAACGTCACCAATTGCTCCTGCATCTTCTCCAAAGATTAGTGCTTCTGGGTATTTTGTGAAAATAGCATCAAAATTATCACGTAAAATCATTCTGCCATCTGTATCTTCATTTGAATCTTCAGCATACTGTGGTAAAACTTCTTTTGCGGAAAATACATTTAAGGCAGAATCAGAATGTAAATGACTACTGAATTTTTTTTGATTTATCTTAGTATACGAAGTGATCCAGTTTGATAGCTCCTCTTGTCCGTTCTCATTAAGTACAAGACGCAAAGATTTACGTGCTGCAACAAGAATTTCTTTTCTTATCGGGTCTTTTACACTTTTTAAGCTGGAAGCATATTTTAGAATACCTTCTTTATTATTACTTGAATTTGCAATTTTTTGCAATAATAAAATCAACTCTTTTTGTTCTTCAACAATAGGCTCAATAAAAGAACTCCATGCGGCTTTTTTACCTGCTAGAACTTCTTTCTTAGCGTTTGCATCTATCTCGGCTAACTCTTCAGTAGAGGCAATATTAATTGCAATCATCCATAATTTCATCTGTCTGATGCAGTCAAAATCTCTTTCCCACGCTAGACGGTCTCCATCTTTGTATCTTTCATGTGATCCAGAGGTAGAATGTCCTTGAGGTTGCGTTAGCTCACTTACATGTATTAGTACGGGAACATGCTGTTCTCGCGAAATCGCTGATGCTTTCTCATAGGTAGCAATAAGATCAGTATAATCCCATCCTTTTACTCTCAGAATTTCGTACCCTTTTTCAGTCTCGTTTCTTTGATATCCTTTTAAAATTTCTGAAATGTTCTCTTTAGTAGTCTGATGTTTTGCATGAACAGAAATACCATATTCATCATCCCAAACGCTTATTATCATAGGTACTTGTAAAACACCTGCAGCATTAATGGTTTCAAAAAACAATCCTTCAGAAGTACTTGCATTTCCAATGGTTCCCCAAGCCACTTCATTTCCTTCATTTGAGAAATTTGCTTTGTTGGGTATTCCTTTAACTTGTCTGTATATTTTTGATGCCTGTGCAAGTCCTAATAATCTAGGCATTTGTCCTGCTGTAGGAGAAATGTCAGCACTGGAGTTTTTTTGTTTTGTTAAGTCTTTCCATGAACCGTCGTCATTTAAACTGTGTGTAACAAAATGACCGCCCATTTGTCTACCGGCAGACATTGGCTCTTCTTCTAAATTTGTATTACCATATAGTCCGGCAAAGAATTGTTCAACAGTCATTTGACCTATGGCCATCATAAAAGTTTGGTCACGATAATATCCGGAACGGAAATCACCATTTTTGAAAAATTTAGCCATTGCTAATTGGGGCACTTCCTTTCCATCACCAAAAATTCCGAATTTTGCCTTTCCGGTCAACACCTCTCTACGTCCTAATAGACTACATTCCCTACTTATCATAGCGATTCTATAGTCGTTCAACACTTCGGTTTTAAAGTCTTCGAATGTCAATGTAGTATTGGTTTTTTCTTTTATCATAGTTGGAAAGTATCACTTTATGAGACAAATTTACTTAAAATCTATCGATTTTCATAATACAGTGAAAGAAATATAATTTAATTATTATCAATTAAATCACTATAAACATATGTATAATTTAGATATTCGGAATTTAATTGCTTTTTATTGTATAATAATATAATGAAAAAGTATTAAAACTTTCGATTAAAACCATTTTCGATTAAATAAATTGATTAAAATTTTAGGAGATAATGTAATTACAAAACGAATTTTCTCACTGTATTTGTCTTGGCCTATTTCCCAACCGTTAGAAGAATAGACGGGTAGGTACATTTCAAAGTAATCGGGAACAAGATTTAATCGGATGCCGTTATCATATACAAATCTCTCCCTTTGGTATCTGTTTTTTAATATTCCGGCATCACCATAGACTTCAATCCAATTCCACAACGTATAACTCGCATTGACAGTAGTCATCCATTGATTGGCGTATGGCGTATTGAGTTTTGATTTAAAACCACCCTCAGCTACAATTAATTGTTGGCTAAAAAAACCACTGCTTTCAGATCTCCCATAGTAGCCATAATCAAACAAATAATCGGTCGGTCGGTCTAGAGCAAAACTAAAGAAATCAGAATTGGTTTTGTTGTATAGAAAACTACCTGCATAAACACGCAAATTGATCTGACGATTATTCTCAAATAGTTGTCTGTATTCCAGTTCTGCAGCAATTTTCCCAAACTTAGCCGCTAATTGTAGGTCAGTCGAAAAGCTAAAATGATGAGTTACCTCAGTTGTTGTATTGAAGTACTTGGCATTAAACACAGAATAATTTTCTGTAGAATTGTCAATTATAAGGTCACTCTTTTCTCTGCTCACCATCACTTGGCGTAATACGATTAGCTGTTTTTTGTTGTCTCTAATATCATCTTCCCTGATTTTTAACTGAACCATCGGATTGATTTTTAAATAAGCAGCATCTGGTGCATAATGGAAATAAGCACCGGAAAGTGAATAACGCACATTGTAAAGAGCACTGTTTCTATAGTTTTGATTGACCACCATAAAACCCGAACCAGAAAATGTTTTTGCATTTGTTGAATAGGCTGGATTTACGTCAAAGGTAAAAGGCTTGTCTAAAATCGTTTTGTTATGCAGGCGCATTCCAGGAGAGAGGCCATCATATAAATTGTAGGTGAGGGTAGGGACATATAAAACCTGATTGTAATACGGATCCTCAAGATCCTTCATAAACACAAATTTTACGGGACGGTTATTTGGAAAAAAAGACTTTAGGGATTTCCAGTTGTTTCTTAAATTGTATTCAGGAACTTCGTTCTTATAGTTCAAAACAATTTTATCGGCACCTTTTCTTTCAACAGTAAATACACTGTCGGATATTTGTGGGTCCAACCATTTTTTAAACACAATTTGGCCTTTATAAACTCCATATACTGGCACAGGAACAATCACTCCTGTTTTATTTTTAAGGGTAAACGAAATACTGTCTTTGGATTTTTCTACGTTAGCAAATTTAAAATCAATGATTTCCCTAGAATCTATAATGGTTTTAAAGAACCAATTAATATTTTTACTTGAATTTTCTTTTAAAATGGCTTCAAAATCATTTCTGGATACCTGCTTCTCTTTGTTTTCAGCATAGAACTGGCGGATACTGTTACTTACCACGGCATTACCAAGATAATTATCTAGATATCTAAAGCTTAATCCGGCGCGATATTTACTGGCGATTTGCTCGTTGAATTTTATCAGAGAATTTTTTGGATCTCCCAGCGGTTGATCCAGATTTTTTCTGGCCATCAACATATAGAAATAGCTGTACTGCTCATTAAAATCTAAATTAGTCAAATTGTAACTTTTCAATAATAGAAAGGTAGAGGCGCTACCTAGCATTTTTGTGTCAGGGTAATTTTGTTCTATATATTTCATCATGACATAAACCTGAATCCCGTCATAGATCCAATTGTCTTTCCTATTGTCTAAATGCAAACTGTTTTTTAGATAAGCATTCAAGTAGGTTTTTAGAAATTTAATCTCATAGGTAAATTCATCCGAAAATGGCCTGATAAAAGAGGGCAGTTGATTTAGACCATAGAACGGATTGCGTTCATAATCCGTTTGTGAAACAACAATTTTATCAAAAGGGTACTGCCCTATTAAATCATCTACATAATTAACAATACAATCAATCGCATAGGCTTGTTGTTTTAAGCTGACTTTATCCTCTTTTAAATTAGTCACTACTTCAAGGCCTTCAGTTTTATAGCTATAAAAACTGGATTTTGGTTCTATAAAAAGACTGAAATTAGTTCTGTTTTTTCCTGATAGTTTATAGATGGTATAACTTTCCTTTTGAATTCCCCCAGTACTGTCCAGATCAGTGGTCACTTCTAAACCTTTGGCTACTTTTAATTCGATATCAATATCAGATACCGCAGTGGCAATATCATCTAAATTAGCATTGCTGTATTTAATAAAAGTATGGTTTTCATAGCGGGCAGGAGCGAGGTACCACGTTTTTAGATTCATGCCACCTGTTGCATCGTAACCAAATTTAGTAAATACATCACTAGGAATCTTTGTCGTATAAGTAAGGCGCAATTTTATTTTTTCGTGCGGGGCGAGTTTTTCTCTCAATTTGACACTAATAATATCTGGATTTTCAGCCGTTCTTTGCCAGGAAAGGAATAATTTATTGGCATCAATAATCGTTATATTTTTAGTACTGCCTCGTTCTTCTTCTCTAGCCAGATGGAAACCGCGATAGAATTCATCCGAAAATCGTCTGGCCAAAGGAGTATTTACATCAGAGTAGGCATTATTCCAATCATTCAAAACCAGCGAAGTCAGCGTATCATTTGACTCATTAAAAAAAGTCAATTCCTGCTCGATATTCAATGTTTTATCATCAGCATTCACTTCCACAAACAGTTGAGAATGATGCTGGGCATATTGTTTTATTGAGGTCAATAAAACTAAGATACAAATCACTATTTTATAAAATGGTTTCAATGATCAATTCAACTGGTTAGTAGTGCACAATATACATTTATTTGGACACAAAAGGAATTATTTTTTTAAGAGAAGGCATAAAAAAAAGCTGTTCGTAAAAACAGCTTTCTTTATTAAAAATTGGGTTGCAAATTGTACTTTTTATAGAAAGTATCCAAGACATCAACCACTTCGTCTTCGGTATCAACAATTTTTATCAGATTCAAATCGTCGGGGCCTACGGTCTGTTCTCTTTCGATTAACATTTTCTTTACCCATTCTATTAATCCGGACCAAAACTCAGTTCCTACCAGTATGATAGGGAATCTCGCGATCTTTTTTGTCTGTATCAAAGTCATTGCTTCAAATAGTTCATCCAAAGTCCCAAATCCACCAGGCATAACCACAAATCCTTGAGAATATTTCACAAACATTACTTTTCTAACAAAGAAATAATCAAAATTCAGGTTTTTATCGCCATCAATGTACGGATTGAAATGCTGCTCAAACGGCAATACAATGTTCAAGCCTACTGAAGTTCCTCCGCCCAGATGCGCCCCTTTGTTACCTGCTTCCATTATCCCTGGACCGCCACCAGTAATTACACCGTAACCGGCTTTACTGATTTTGTAAGCTATTTTTTCTGCAAGTAAATAATACGGGTCTTCTGGTTTTTTTCGTGCCGAACCAAAAATGGATACACATGGACCAATACGTCCCATATTTTCATAACCGTTTACAAACTCGGCCATGATTTTAAAAATCGCCCAGCTATCATTAGTCCGGATCTCATTCCAGTTTTTCTGTTTTAAGCGGTCTTGGATTATTTTATCCTCATCATTGTCAAAATCTTCTAATCTCATATTCGTATTGTATTATTAACTATTATTTTCAGGAGCCTTATCCAGCTATCCGCTATATTCCCGATAACAAAAACTACGGCCAATGCCTTGTTTTTCTAATTCGGGAGATACCGCTTCTATCTGGGCTAGGAATCCAAGATACTAAAGTAACTCTTTTTTCAAAAGCGGCACGGTATAGTTTAATTATTTTTAAAAGCTTCTTTCTTTTTTGAATTGCTGTATCGACAGGAACTTAAATGGGACAGCCTTTTTATAAATAAGAAAAACCTTAGATTCGTTAATGTAAAGTTCAAAAAGAGGTGTATATTTGATGTTGTATACAAGTTAGCGGTAATTTAATGAAAGAAAGCGATAAAATAGAAATAAACGATGAAATTTGGACTGATATAAATTATCAACTAGGTAATTATTTGCTTAAAGAAGCATTCTCTAATCCAAATCTCAATCACAAGCTTGAAAATTCTGAAATTGTTTATCATTACGTAACTTTAGAGAGCTTTTTATCAATAGTAGAAAGTCAATCTTTATATTTCACAAACCTTTATTATCTAAATGATAGAAAAGAATATAATCACGGAGTGGAAATAATATTAGATACTCTTAAACACCAAGCTTATAATGAAACTTCTGAATCAAAATTAAAAATCTTAAACTACATTGAGAAAAATTTAGAATCAAATAATAAATCATCTAGATATGTTGCTTGTTTTTCAAAAAATGGAGATTTATTAAGTCAATGGAGAGCATACGGTAATCAAGGAAAAGGAATTTCTATTGGATTTAAAAAGAGTAATTTAGAATATTTTGATGGTGTATCTTTAAATTGTATGAATATTGAATACCGAGAAGAATTTCAAAAAAAAATTATAAATGAAATTATAAAAATTATAATCGCATACTTTGAAAACATAAAAGTCTCAATCGATTGGGAAGGTTATAATTATGAACTTTTAGTATCAAAATCAATTATAACATTTATTGAAGATTTCATTTCAAATTTTAAAGACCCTAGCTTTGACGAAGAAAAAGAATTTCGTCTTGAATATAAAATTGACGGAAATATTAATAAAAATGACAACAGTAAACTTCTTTTTCGTAGTAATGGTAGTTTAATTATTCCTTTTTATAAAATTGAATATGTTAACAGAAACGATAAACTTTCAATAGAATCAGAATATAAAAAATTGCCAATCGAAAAAATTATTATTGGGCCCTCTTTAGATTACGAATTAAATAAAAACTCAATAGAAAGTTTTCTATTAAAATTTGGCTATGAAAATATTGAAATAATCCAATCAAAAATACCTTATCGAATATAAACTGGTGCTAACAGCCGTTTGGCGGGATTGCGAATTTTGTGGTAAATTCACGTTTACGTTTCGCAATAAATTTTATCTTTAACAGAAAATATAAGGTTACGAAGTTCGCAACCTCGCCAAGCGGCAAACCGTCAGGCTGTGAAAAAACCTGCTTTTCCCTTAATTTCACAAATAATACATACTCATAAACGGCAATATAGTCGTTCTACTGCTAGCTATTTTTTAGGCAGCAAATTGTCGCTCATTTTTAATAATGGCTTTATAAACCCTAAAATAGTTCGTTATACAGACAAAACAAGCTTTTGCTTTGTAGGGGGAGTTCCATTTTTTGAGTTTGGCAATTAAATCAGCCACGCCCAGTATATTGACCGAGCGTTTTATGTTGTATACCAGCATAATTACACTGTGTTCCCCATTTACTTTTTCGAGTCCCGTTAAATTAGTGTGATTATAACCCCATTGTCTTTTTATAGTACCGAATATATGTTCGTTTATCTCTTGTCGTGTTCGGTATAACTGTGGGTTTTCCTGATAGCGTTTGTTGTTTTCTTCAACGCCTTGCGCGTACTCGCTCCGATCGATTTCTCTTCCTGCTGGTCTAGCGGTACAAAGGTGTTTTACGGGACATTCCCTGCAGGCTGGGGTTCGGTATTTTTTAAATTGATACCCGCTTTGTTCTGTGCGCCCACTTTATTTATGCCATCTTCCTGTGGTTTTTAAAGTTTCTCCTTGGGGACAAGTATAGCTGTCGTTTGCTGCATTGTATTTAAATTTGGCTACCAAATAATCTGGTTGCGTTACGCTTTCTTTGCTTGTTCCTGGCGTAGGATGGGCTACAATGGTGGTGATGTTATTATTTATGCATTGGGTAATTTCCCTTCCATTATGATAGCCTTTATCCACCAAAACGGTGAAAGTATCTACGCCTAAATTTTCTTTTGCTTCCAAAGCGATAGCCCCTAAGGCGTTAAGATCGTTGCGGTTTATGGTGTGAGTAGCTACAACTAAGTTATGCTTATTATCCACTGCTGCCTGGATATTATAGCTTATCTCAACTACTACTCCTTGAACTAAAAGTGCTCTAGCATCTTGATCCGTGGTACTTATTTGAGGTTGTCCACTCCCTTTTAGTTTTTCTTCTAGAAATTCATAGCGTAACTTATTCTTTTTTAATCGCTCTATTTTTTCTGCAATCTTACTTACTGTAATGCTATTTTCCTGTAGATCATTTTGGGCCAATTCGGCTAGATATTCTTGGGTTCGCTCTTCAATATACATTAAATGTCTCTCAATTTTCTTTTGATTGAAGTTTGCTTTCTTACTGTTATGCGCTCTACTTTTTGCGCCATCAATAGCGATGGTTTCACATCCAATCAAGTCAGCATCTTTAAGAAAAGAAACAAAGAGTTTGAACAGATTCTTTAATCCCGATGGATTCTGCTTTCTAAAGTCGGATATGCTATGGTAGTTGGGTATGATTGCGCATAAAAGCCATTGCAATTCGATATTGCGAGCGCACTCCTTTTCTAGCTTTCTGGAGCTCCGCAGCCCATTTAGATAACCATACAAATAGATTTTAAGAAAGATTCTAGTATCAAAGCTCGGGCGACCTTCCCCTTTAATGGTTTGAACAGAAAAACCTAAAGTTTGTAATGACAATGCTTCGACAAAAGCATCGATAAAACGAACGGGGTTTTCCGGTAAAATAGTGTCTTCTAAACTAGAAAAAACCATCTGATTGCGAGAAATTCCTGTGATGTGTTGCATCATTAAATATACAACTTTTCTTGCTTTAATATTCGAAATATACATTATATTTGAAAGAACATAACGGCGGTTTTTTCACAGACTGACGTTAGGCGATATTTTGTCGCAGAGTCGGAGAATTCAATGATCTAGAGAAATTGAGTTTTTCAATTTTAGAAAGAAAAATTAATGTATTTTTGATATTTATATAGGACTTAAAATGGAATTAACTGACGTATTTGTAACTGAAGGTCTGCCTGGACTGACTTTTGTAGAACCACCAAACTATCATCAAATTTTAATAGATGTAAAAAAGAAAGGCAAGCCTGTTGTAATAGAAGGTCAAGCTGGAACTGGTAAGACTACAACAATTTTAAAAATTATAGAAGACATACAAGAAGATATTTCTTTTACATATTTATCTGCTAGAAAAAGAGATGATGTTGT
The DNA here is from genome assembly GCF_041431375.1 of Flavobacterium sp. Arc3. NCBI lineage: Bacteria > Pseudomonadati > Bacteroidota > Flavobacteriia > Flavobacteriales > Flavobacteriaceae > Flavobacterium > Flavobacterium sp. Arc3. The sequence goes on from NZ_JASMRI010000008.1 coordinate 89,248, forward strand.
AACTATTGTAAAACTGATTAATGACCCAAAACCGGGAAATTATGTTATTGATGATTTCCATAGACTGGTAATTAATTTTAAAGTATCACTCTCCAATATTGCAAAAATTGCCGCTGATGAAGGTATTGATTCAAAATATCCAAAACTTGTTATAATTGGAATAAATCAAACAGGATATGAATTACTAAATTTAGCACCAGATATTGCTAAAAGATGTGGCATTTTCAAAATAAAACCGGGAACAGAAGCAGTTACTGCTAAAATTATTGCTCGTGGAGAACACCTTTTAAATGTTAAATTTTTTAGACCCAAAATAATATTTAATGAGGCTAAAGGAGATTATTGGTTAACACAACTAATATGTCAAACTATTTGTCTTGAAAATCAAATTTATAAAACTCAAGAGGAAACAAAAATTCTAACATCTAATATAAAAGATATTAGAAAATCCATTATTGAAAGACTTGAAAATGCCTTTCATACTATTGTTAAGGAGTTTTGTAGAGGAAAAAGGTTTAGACCAAGTAACAACTCGTATATAAAATTTCTACAATCAGTTAGCAAAACAAGTACTTTCCCTGTTGATTTAAACGAACTGGCTGCTAATGCAGAAGAAGCTAATAAAATTGCAATAAATAGTATTAAAGAACATCGTCTTAACATTCATATTACTGAAAAAAAGTTATTAAATTCAAATTTTTATTATTCGCCAGAAACAAAACTTTTCAATATTGAAGATCCTGCTCTTCAATATTATATAAAACATATTGACTGGAAAAATTTATATAAAGAATGTGGGTTTAATAAATCTCAAAATAATTATACTTTTGACATTGCTATTTCTTTTGCCGGAGAACATAGAGAATTAGCCGCTCAAATCGCACACACTTTGCGATTACTTGACTACGAAGTATTTTACGACAGGTTATATGAAGCTAATTATTTAGGAAGTTCATGGAGCAAAGAATTTGAAAGGATTTTCGCAAATGAATCAAAATTTATAATTTGCTTACTGGATGAAAATCATCGCTCTAAAATTTGGCCCACTTTTGAACGTGAATGTTTTTCCGAAAAAGTGCAAACTAATGAAGTAATTCCAATATTTTTAGACAACACTAAATTTGTAGGTATTCCTCAAGATTTAATTGGAATTAAATTTAATTATTCCCCAGATGAAAAAGATTTGACGAAAAGAATAAGAGAAGAAATAATATACAAGATAGTTGCAAGGGTTCAATAAAAAAACATCGCCTAACAGCTAGAGTTTCGTTGGGTGCGTAGCACCAACAATGAAGCTCGTGTTGAACGAAACCGCTTCCACTTCCGCAATACTATGCACTTATCGTAAAGGTTTTAGAGAGATATTCAAGAGGCCATAGCGCCTCTTTTTTTGGAGTAGTTTATAACATGGTTTTCGAGTGTTTTCCTTCACTTTTGAGCATAAATGCCCTTACCCTTAAAATGAACTTTCGTAGTCCCGATAGCTATCGGGAGAGTCTTGGCTAGTGCCAAGATTCCAAGCCGGAAGATCTTGTTGGTATTTAGTTTGATTTATCAAAACAAAGTACGAATCGAAAATAATTATGAAATATACAGACGACGACAAGCCATTGTGGAACACCCATATGGTGTTATCAAAAGACAATGGGGCTTTTATTATATTATAACTAAGAAAACCATTAAACACGCCTCTGCCCATGTGGGACTGATCTTTACGGCTTACAATCTGTGTAGAATTTTTAATTTAATTGACCCAAATCAACTAAAACAGTATCTAAAAGTACTGCGCTGCTATTTTGCTGTTATTAGCACTTATTTTAAGCTTTTTTATGCCTTACTTTTTTTCACAACAGCCAATAGTATTTATAATAAAAAAATAAATATTGTAGCTTAAATCGCCTATATTTACTTTAAATTTAACACCTAATTAAACAGTTTGGAGGTTTTTAGACAAACTGACGTTGGCTGCTATTATAAACCGACCGTACTAACAAAAATTGACAGACAGAGAAATGAAATGTAAAAATTGCGACACAGATTTAACTTCAAAATATTGCCCAAACTGCGGACAACCAAACGAACTGAAAAGAATTGATGGACATTACATAATTCACGAAATTGAACACGTTTTACATTTTGAGCGTGGAATTTTATATACGATTAGAGAACTAATTACAAATCCAGGACAAAATGTAAAAAATTATCTTAATGAAAACAGAACAAGACTTGTCAAGCCAATCATTTTCATTGTTGTCACTTCATTGATTTACTCATTGTGTAGTCACTTTTTTCATTTTCAAGACGGCTATGTAAGCTATTTGGACAGTACGAAATCTACAACGAGTGAAATTTTTAAATGGATACAAGGACATTTAGGGTACTCGAATATAATTATTGGTCTATTCATTGCTTTGTGGACAAAACTATTTTTCGGAAAGTACAAATACAACATATTTGAAATACTAATTCTTCTCTGTTTCGTTATTGGAATGGGAATGTTGATTTATTCAGTTTTTGGAATTCTTCAAGGAATAACACATTTCAACTTAATGCAATTTGCTGGAATTGTTGGACTTATTTACACAACTTGGGCTGTTGGACAATTTTATGACAAAAGAAAAGTTTCCTCTTACTTTAAAGCTTTTTTCGCTTACATTTTAGGTATGCTAACTTTTGCATTGGCAGTTATTATAGTTGGAACTTTAACAGACTTAATAATCAAACATTAAAACTGATAAAAAATAAAAATGAATACTCATTTCCATTACTAATTATAGCACTTGTTTTAGGTTGGACAATTTTTAAACAATTTGACTTTGAAAATTTGAAATATTAAAAACCTGCATTGACAGTAGTTTACATACTAACATTTTTAATGACAGTTTACTTTGTATTAAAAAAGGACAAGGGCAAAGAAAAATAACAGCAGCCAACCGCTATTTAGCGAGATTGTGGGTTTAGTGGAACTACCGTTTCGCATCAAGTTTTCGTTAAGCCGCAAATACTCGTTTTCAAGCGCTTCAAACACGGCAACGTTGGGTGATATTTTACGACCAAAAACTAAAAATGAAAAAAATAACATTATTAGCATTATTTGCTACAATTTTCGCTTCTTACGGACAAAATTACAAAGATTTAATTAAAAAAGCGGATTCATGCTACAATGAAAAATCATATAAATTATCAAATGATTTCTATAAAAAAGCATTTAAAATTGAAACTAAAAATTCAAATGATTTATATAATGGTGCTTGTGCATCTGCTTTAGCAAATGAAAAAGAAAACGCATTTTTTTATTTAAAATTATCAATTAATAAGGGCTGGACATACCTTGAAGAATTAAAAACAGATAGCGACCTAGAAAATTTACATTCTGAAACAGAATGGCTGAAATTAATTGAAAAACTGCAGAAAAAAAATGACAAAGAATTATCCTTGATTTTCAAGGGAGGAAAAGAAGTTGTAAAAATTTCGGTTTCTAAAACAGACCCTTCAGAATTATATATAAATGATGGAAATTCAACAGAACTTTTTTATTACAAGTTTGTGCCCAAAGAAGTAATAAAAGGAGTGTTGATTATTTTACCATCTGGTGGCGAAAGTATTGAAAACACATTAAGACAGATGACTCTACATAAAATTGCAGTTGAAAATGGAATTATGGTAATTGTTCCATCGATAAATTGGAGTACTGATAATCGAGATGCTGAATTTAATATGTTGGATAAAATTTTTAATGAAATTGTTGAAACTTACAAAGTGTCAAAAAACAACTTTATTATTGGAGGACTTTCAAATGGTGCAATGATTTCTTTATCTTATGCTGAAAGAGCAACTAAAAACCCTGAAAATTTTTTCTTAATTCCAAAAGGGATTTTTGCACTAGATGCTCCTTTAGATGAAGCACGGTTTTATAAATTTTGTGAAAGAGAAATTAAAAGAAATATAGTTCAGTCAGGAGTGAATGAGGCAAAAAGGATTAAAAATAATTACGATAGTATCTATGGTGGTTCTCCTGATAAATTTCCAGAAAAATATATTGAAAATTCTATTTACTCCTATGGCGAAAAAGAGGGTGGAAATGCAAAATATTTAAAAGAAATGCCTCTTCTAATGTTTACTGATATCGATACAGACTGGTTAATTAACGAAAGACATCGCGATTTATATGATTGGAACGGTATTGATATAATTTCAATGATTAATCAATTAAAGATGATGGGTAATGAAAATGCTAAAGTAATTGTTAGTCAAGGAAAAGGAATTAGATTAAACGGTTCAAAAAATCCACATTCTTGGTCAATCATGGACTCCACAGTCTGTTTAAAGTGGATTACGAAAACACTTGATAAATAAAAAACATTACGCAACCGCAGTTTTGCAAGATTGCGAATTTTCTGGTAAATTCACGTTTACGTTTCGCATCACGTTTTCGTTAAACCGAAAATTGAGCGGTTACGAAGTTCCAGCCATCTTAGTGACATAACCTTAGTTCAAATAGTAGCTGCTCTACGAAGTCTACCTAAAAGGGTATTGAAAGTGCATATGCCTTGCGTAGTCTCCAGACTTCTTGCTCACAAACCAATACAAACTAAAAAACTACTGCATCACACAGTAGTTTTTTAGTATTATTTCAAAGTCTAATTAAAAGATAATAATTTGCGAATTTGCTGTAATTAAAAACACTTACTCCAATTCCTTTTTCAAAAACTTTGCAGTATAGCTCTTTTTATTATCGGCTATTTCTTCGGGAGTTCCTTTAGCAACGACTTTTCCGCCGCCTTTTCCTCCTTCAGGACCAATGTCTATAATATAATCTGCCAGTTTTATCACGTCCATATTGTGTTCGATAATCAGGATCGTGTTTCCTTTGTCTACTAATTTGTTGATAACGCCCATCAATACGCGAATGTCTTCAAAATGAAGTCCCGTTGTGGGTTCGTCCAGAATGTAAAAGGTGTTTCCAGTATCTTTTTTGGATAATTCTCCAGCAAGCTTAATGCGTTGTGCTTCCCCGCCCGAAAGCGTGGTGCTCTGCTGACCAAGGGTAATGTATCCTAATCCTACATCTTGAATCGTTTTTACTTTACGGTGTATCTTCGGAATCATTTCAAAAAACGGAACTGCTTCGTCAACAGTCATGTTCAATACATCAGAAATGGATTTTCCTTTAAAACGAATTTCTAGAGTTTCTCTGTTAAATCGTTTTCCTTGACAGGTTTCGCATTCTACGTAAACATCTGGAAGGAAGTTCATTTCGATGGTACGCACACCAGATCCTTGACAGGTTTCACAGCGTCCACCTTTTACATTAAAGCTGAAACGTCCCGCCTTATAGCCACGTATCATGCTCTCTGAAGTCATGGTGAATAATTTCCTGATTTCAGTAAACACTTCGGTATAAGTGGCAGGATTAGAACGTGGTGTTCTCCCTATCGGGCTTTGGTCAATATTTATTACTTTGTCAATAAGCTCTAAGCCTTCAATTTTTTTGTACGGTTGCGGTTTCTTGACACCATTAAAGTAATAGGCATTCAAAATAGGGTAGAGCGTTTCATTGATCAAGGTCGATTTACCGCTTCCAGAAACTCCCGTCACACAAATCAGTTTACCTAATGGTAGTTCAATAGAAACATTTTTCAAGTTGTTTCCTGTGGCTCCGGTTAGTTTCATGAATTTTCCATTGCCTTCCCGTCTTTTTGATGGAACTTCGATTTTCATCTCGCCATTCAAATATTGTGCGGTAATGGTATTTGATTTCAGGGTTTCCGCCGGTGTTCCAATGCTTATGATTTCGCCTCCAAATTTTCCCGCTTTCGGACCAATGTCAATCACATAATCAGCGCGTTCAATCATGTCTTTATCGTGTTCGACCACAATAACCGAGTTACCTATATCGCGCAATTGTTCCAAAGAATGAATCAGTTTATCATTGTCTCTTTGGTGTAAACCAATACTAGGCTCATCTAAAATATAGAGTACGCCAACCAATTGTGAACCTATTTGTGTTGCCAGTCGGATGCGTTGTGCTTCTCCACCAGAAAGTGATTTTGAACTTCGGCTTAAAGCCAAATATTCTAAACCTACGTTCATTAAAAAGTTCAGTCGATCCTTTATTTCTTTAATTACCTCAGTAGCGATACGCTGCTGTTTATCAGATAAACGACTGTCTAAATCCTTAAACCATGCGGTCAGGTCAGAAATGTCCATCGCACAAAGTTCCGTAATATTTTGTCCGTCGATTTTAAAGAATTGAGCTTCTTTTTTCAAACGGGAACCATCACAAACCGGGCATGGAATTTCATCCATGAACTCCTTAGCCCATCGTTTAATAGTCGTAGAACCGCTTTCGTCGTGCTGGTTTTTTATAAAGTGAGAGATTCCCTCAAAGTCTATTTTGTAATCTCGAGCAACACCTAAATCTTTTGAGTTTATCGTGAATTTTTCCTTGCCACCATTCAAAATCATTTCCATCGCTTCGGCTGGAATTTTTTCAATGGCATCGCTAATTTTAAAACCATATTTCTCTCCTATGATTTCTAATTGCTTGAATATCCAAGACGATTTGTATTCGCCCAAAGGAGCAAAACCACCCGCTTTTATGGATAATTTTGGATTTGGAATAATCTTTCTTGTATTGATTTCGTTTACCGTTCCCAGTCCTTTGCAATGATCACAAGCTCCTTTTGGAGAGTTAAAAGAAAACAAATTAGGTTCCGGATTTTGATACGATATTCCAGTAGTAGGACACATCAGGTTTCTACTAAAATAGCGTACTTCTTTAGAATCCTGATCCAGAACCATCAACACATTTTCCCCATGATGCATGGCAGTGTTGATGCTTTCGCTTAAGCGTTTTTCATTATCTGGAGTTTTTTCAATAACCATACGATCCACAACAATTTCGATATCGTGGGTTTTGTAACGGTCCAGTTTCATTCCCGGAGTAATATCTAGGACATCACCATTCACACGAACTTTTAAGAAGCCTTGCTTAGCTATTTGCTGGAACAATTCTCCGTAATGTCCTTTTCTCGCTCTAATAACCGGAGCAAGAATATTAATTCGTTTTCCTGTGAAATCGTCAATAATTAGCTCTTTGATTTGTTCATCAGAATAGCTGACCATTTTCTCTCCCGTATTGTAACTATAGGCATCTGCTGCACGTGCATAAAGCAGACGCAGGAAGTCATATATTTCAGTGATAGTTCCCACAGTAGACCGCGGACTTTTGCTGGTGGTTTTTTGTTCAATGGCGATAACAGGAGAAAGTCCATCAATTTTATCGACATCTGGACGCTCTAAGCCGCCAAGAAACTGTCTGGCATAAGCCGAAAATGTTTCTACGTACCGGCGCTGTCCTTCAGCGTAAATAGTATCAAATGCGAGGGATGATTTTCCAGAGCCTGAAAGACCAGTAATGACTACCAGTTTTTCACGAGGAATGGAAACATCTATATTTTTTAGGTTGTGAACGCGAGCGCCTTGAACCTCAATAGTATTGTCTTTGTCTAACATAATTTTTGCAAAAAAGCAAAGTTACCATTTTGATTTATTCTTTCGATAGAACACTTTAAAAGTTTATGTTAAAATCAATGCTTTACAATTGAATTAGGCGCTGTATTTAGAGCAGAAACACCGCTTTTTTCAATAAAGTACTTTCCCGCTTTCCGTTTCAATCTTATAAGGCAAAACAGGTGCCTTATAAGGATTCTTACTTCAATCGGGGCTATTGAGGTCGTTTTGTTCTTGTAATAATGAATGGGTATTTCGCATAAAAAAACGCTAATTATTTGATTAGCGTTTTCTCTTTCTAGTGGCCATATAATTCTCTACGGCTTCTCTTGTGGTAAGCCAATTGCGTCCTTCTTTATAAGCATCTATTTTACCTTGCCTAGCCAGTAGACTGATGTATTCTTGACCATAAGGCATATCAGGTTCCTGAACTAAATTAGAAATGGCAATGTATTCTGTATCATTTCCTGGAAGTGCATTCAAGTAAATATTAAGTGTGCGCTCAAGAGCTTGACACATCAATAAGGTAAGTTTTTGATAATTACCTCCATTGGCTTGATTGAGTGCTTCATAGTATTTCTTTTGATCGTTTTTTAAGATGATGGCAGGCGGAAAACCACAACGCATCAATACTAAATTCATTGCCAGCCGGACCGTTCTACCATTTCCATCAAAAAAAGGATGAATCCAAACGAGTTTATGATGAAAAACAGCCGCTAGCTCAATGTCATTAAGTCCTAACGGATTTGTATTGATAAAATCAATCAGTTCATCGAGTAAATCCGAAACTTTATTGGCATTTGGAGGAACAAAATTAGCACCTGATATACGCACGCCTCCATTGCGCAAGCGACCTGCAAAATCATCTTCAATGGAACGTAAAACTAATCCATGCAAAGACAAAATATCTATACTACGCAACACATAATCAGCATTTACAATGGAGAATAAATAAGCGATTGCTTTATCGTGATTGTGGGTTTCAAAATGTTCTCGTAATGATTTTCCCTTGATGGTTATTCCTTCTTGAAGCACCATTTGAGTTTCTCTTAAACTCATGGTGTTTCCTTCAATACTATTAGAATTATAGGTCCATTCTATAGATAGACTTTTCTTGATTTTATTCAATGCGATGGCAGGCAATGGTCTGCTGGTTTGCAGGACTTGCTTTTTTTGATACAATCGATCAAAGGTTGATTGAAATTCTTCTCTATAATTTGTATCTATCTTCCACATAACCAAAAAGATACTACAATTATCGGATAATAATAAAAAACACCCTATCCGATATTAAGAATTATAAATTATTCAATAGTCATCGATTTCAATTTGGTACGATAGGCTTCAAGTGCTATTGATTTTGATATAAATCCGAAGTATTTATCATCTTTCACCACGGGTAAAAAGGCAACTTTTGATCGTTCAAATTTGTTCATAACCGTCTCCATTGTATTAAATGGATAGATTATTTCAGTAGGAACGGCCATGATGTTTTTAACTAAAGTATATTTTACCCTGTAGGTGTTAAAAATTATTTCACGTATGTTATTGAAATGGACAACACCTACTAAGTGTTTTTCTTTATCTACGACAGCAAAAATAACTTGATTCGAGTGCGAAATTAAATCGACTAATTTCTCCAAGTTTTCGTCTGGGGTAACCGTTAAATAATCGGTTTGTATAATAGAATTGGTATCTAATGTAGCAAGTACATTCGTGTCTTTATTACTGGTAAAAGCATGTCCTTTTTTAGCTAATTCTTTTACATCCATGGAATGTCTTTCAAATCGTTTTGAAATAGCAAAACTGATGGAAGCAACAATCATCAAGGGAAGCATTAAACTGTAGCCACCAGTTATCTCAGCAATCAAGAAAATCGCTGTCAAAGGAGCATGGAACAATCCGCTCAAAATACCGGCCATACCTACCATCGTAAAATTACTAACGGGTAACTGGGTTAGACCAGTTAGATTTATCGCTTTTGAAAAGACAAATCCAAGATAGGAACCTACAAATAAGGAAGGGGCAAAGTTACCTCCGTTTCCACCAGATCCTAAAGTAATTCCAGTGGCAAAAACTTTTACCATCATCGTCAAGCCTACAAATATTAGTAGCACCCAACTATTATTACTAAAACTACTGAAAAGAGTGTTTTCTAACATTACACCGGGATTATCCTCTGATAATACTTTGATGCTTTCATAACCCTCACCAAAAAGTGTTGGAAATATAAAAATTAAAATGGCTAGAATAGAGGCTCCTACCATTGCCTTTTTATAAGAGTTAAGTTTAAGTTTAGCAAAATAATGTTCCGTTCTTTGAAAATATCGGGTGTAGTAAACAGACATAAAACCAGTTAATATACCTAGAAGGATATAAAATGGGATTTTATGATAATCGAAGACTTGTTGCTGTTTAAAATTTAATAAAATAGATTCATCCAAGATAATTTCAGAGACCAAAGCACCGGTAGCGGCGGCAATCATAATTGGAGTAAATGCTGCAATACTCACATCGACAAGTAAAAATTCGATAGCAAATAAAACACCGGCAATGGGCGCGTTAAATGCCGCAGCTATTCCGGCTGCAACACCACAGCCAATAAGAAGGGTTCGGTCTTTATAACTCAGTTTGTAGCGCTGTGCATAATTTGAACCAAAAGCGGCTCCAGCCACAACAATAGGACTCTCTAAACCTGCCGATCCCCCAAGTCCAACAGTTAGGGAACTTGTAATGATTTGGGCATACATTTGTTTTTTTGGAACGATACTGGCTTTCTTTGCAACTGCATATAAAATTTGGGAAGTCCCTTTTTCTATAGAGCCGCCAAGCACTCTTTTTACTACCAATACAGTCAGTAATAAACCTGCGATAGGTAATATACTGTTTATGAAACTTAGTTTTAAAATACCATTAATATAAGTGGCAAATGAGAAAACTCGGTGGGCAAATGATTTCAGAACAATAACTGCAAATGCTGAAGAAATACCTACTAATACACTCGATAGGAAAATAAATTGCTTTTCTGTTAGCATAGATTGCGACCAGCCAATAATATTTTCTAACTTAGTAATGTATTTTTTGAACATTTCTTTTTTTTTAAAAGTGCTAATTTACTATTAATTTAATGATCCTATAAGTTTTTTAGTGCTTCTTTTCTGCTCAATCGTTGTAGGTTAATATTGGTAACAAAATTTTTTATTACTTCTGGATTTGCTTTTATATATTCACGCAAGGGCCAGCTAATTGCTTTCAAAATAAAAATTTAGAAGAGCGTATATGTTGACTGCATATTTTTTATATTAAATCTAAATCCGTTTTGTTTTTGTTCCAAAAGAACCAAATTATTCTCAATAGCCACAGCATTTCACTATGGCTATTTTCTTTAAAGGTAAGTTCTAAATCGGTATTAAATCACATTCCTCTAAAATCCCACGGCGGTATCATCTCCTCTAAAATCTGCTCCACCTTCCAACTTATTGTTTGGCAAAACTAAAATAGCATCTACTTTACCAATAACAGGAGTTGTTTTTTCATTGATGAGATAGGCTTTTGCTTTTAATGTATCAAGGGTTTGTGTACTAAACGTATTCGGTTCAAATGTAATCAGATCGGGCAACCATTGGTGGTGAAAACGGGGTGCATTTACAGCGTCTTGCATACTTAAATTGTATTCGTACACATTCAATATGGTTTGCAATACAGAAGTGATAATGGTAGAGCCTCCAGGCGAGCCCACGGTCATCAATAGTTTTCCATTCTTTTCTACAATGGTAGGCGTCATAGAACTCAACATTCTTTTTTGGGGAGCAATGCTGTTTGCTTCATTTCCTACAAGGCCAAACATATTAGGAACTCCTGGTTTAGCGCTGAAATCATCCATTTCATTATTCAATAGAAAACCTAGCTCATCACAGTAAAATTTTGAACCATAACCTGCATTTAGCGTTGTTGTTGCGGCAATAGCATTTCCAAATTGATCTACGATGGAGTAGTGGGTCGTTTCCATACTTTCGTTATAATTTACATTCCCTTCTTTGATGTCTGATGATAAGGTGGCTTTCTCAAAACTGAAATCGGCCATTCTTTGCTTCAAATAGTTGTCATCCATTAATGCTTTTAAAGGAATTTTTACAAAGTCAGGGTCTCCTAAAAAGTAACTTCTGTCTGCATACGCTCTGCGCTCTGCTTCTACAATAACTTGAATCGCTTGTGGTGAATTATGTCCCATCTTAGCCAAATCATAAGGGGCAATCATTTTAAATATTTGTGCCAAACATATTCCACCGCTACTTGGTGGTGCCATTGAAATGATGTTTAAATCTTTGTATTTAAAACTAAGCGGGGTCCTCCATTTAGCTTCATACTGAGCCAAATCTTCCATAGTTATGATGGCTCCTTTTTCCTGAAGATAACGGACTAAAGTTTTAGCAGTTTCTCCTTTGTAAAACTCGTCTCGTCCATTTTTTGAAATTCTTCTTAAAGTTGCAGCAAGCGCTGGGTATTTAATGGTGTCTTTTTCTTTGTATACTTTTGAAAGTACCGAGTTGGCCCCGTTAATTTTAGTAAGTTCTTGACGGTAGTCATTCAGACGTTCTTCTTGTTTTTGGGAAACCACAACACCGCGTTCAGCTAATTCGATAACGGGTTTCAATATTTCTTCGATCGGTAAAGAACCTAATTTTTCATGTACTGCAAAAACACCTGCTATGGTTCCTGGTATACCTATTGCCAATGGAGTTTTGGTACTTTTTCCAGGAATAACATTTCCATTTGTATCCAAAAACATATCTTTTGTGGCTGCCAAAGGTGCTTTCTCACGGTAATCCAAAGTTCCTTTTTCGCCATTTGCTTTTCTATAGACCATAAATCCACCACCACCAAGATTACCGGCATAAGGATAGGCTACCGCCAATGCTAATTCAGTTGCGACCATGGCATCAAAAGCATTTCCGCCTTTTTTCATTATTTCGACACCAATTTTAGAGGCTTCTTCACGTGCCGAAACAACCATAGCCTCATTTGCTAAAAGACCTGTAGGTTGGACAACACTAGTTTGGGTTTTACAGCCAAAAGCAAAGACGCATAATAGAATTATAATTTTTTTCATTTTAGATGTATTTGTGTTATTTATTTGGAATAGGATGAATTAAAATCGTCTAGAAACCTAAAGCTTTATTGTCTTCTCTTTTATCAGCACCGCCTTCTAGTTTTCCGTTTGGCAGTACTAAAATAGCATCTACCTGGCCTACAATTTCCTTATTAGTTTCGTTGACTTTGTAGCCTTTTGCTTTTACTTTATCTAATAGTTCTTTGTCGAAAGAGTTCGGTTCAAAGGTGATTTCGTCAGGAAGCCATTGATGGTGAAAACGAGGCGCGTTGACTGCTTCTTGCATGCTCATGTTAAATTCGTAAACATTCAATAGGGTTTGCAAAACAGAAGTGATAATGGTAGAACCTCCGGGAGTCCCCAAGACCATAAACAACTTTCCGTTTTTCTCAACAACTGTTGGCGTCATCGAACTGAGCATTCTTTTTCCGGGAGCGATACTATTGGCTTCGGTTCCAGTAAGTCCGTATAAATTAGGAACACCAGGTTTAGCGCTAAAGTCATCCATTTGGTTGTTTAAAAAGAAGCCTAACTCATCACAATAGATTTTAGAACCGTAGTTATCATTTAAGGTGGTGGTGGCAGAAACCGCATTTCCTTCGGCATCAACAATAGAGTAGTGCGTAGTTTGCTTGCTCTCGTAACCTGCAATTTTTCCTTTGCCTATTTCGGATGATTTTGAGGCTTGGTCGAATGAGAAATCGCTCATTCTATTTTGGATGTAAGTGGAGTCCAATAATTCTTTTACGGGAAGCTTCACAAAATCAGGATCTCCTAGGAAAGCATTTCTGTCAGCGTAGGCTCTTCGCTCGGCTTCAGTGATTAGCTGAATGGCTTTAACACTGTTATGTCCCATTTCGGCAAGATTAAAAGGCTCAATCATTTTCATGATTTGGTTTAAACAAATGCCACCGCTGCTGGGCGGAGACATGGAAGTTACTTTCAGATCCTTGTAAGTAAAAGTAATAGGCGCTCTCCATTTAGCTTCATACTGATTTAAATCTTCCGCTGTCATATTACCGTCTTTCTCCTTTAGGAAAGCCACTAATTTTTTAGCAGTTTCTCCTTTGTAAAACTCATCCCGCCCGTTTTTTGCAATTCGTTTTAAAGTGGATGCCAATGCGGGGTATTTAATCGTGTCACCTGCTTTGTATACTTGAGAAAACAGGCTATTGGGGCCATTGGTTTTTATAAAAGTCTCTCTGTAATGAGCTAAACTTTGTGCTTGAAATTCGGTAACCACCACGCCGTTTTCTGCTAAGGCTATAACAGGGGCGAGTATTTCGGCGATGGGTAAAGAACCGTATTTTTTATGTACTGCAAATAATCCAGCCAGCGTACCAGGAATTCCAGACGCTACTGCCGAAGCGGTACTTTTGCCTTCAATTACATTTCCTTTTTCATCGAGATACATGTCTTTGGTTGCGGCAAGAGGTGCTTTTTCTCTGTAATCAAGCGCTCCGGTTTCTCCATTTGCTTTTCTAAAAACCATGAAACCACCACCACCAAGATTCCCTGCCTGCGGATAAGCTACTGCCAATGCGAGTTCAGTAGCCACCATCGCGTCAAAAGCGTTTCCGCCTTTTTTCATTATTTCGACACCAATTGCGGAAGCCTCTTCTCGGGCCGAAACAACCATCGCTTTATCAGTAACCAAACCTGTAGGAGTAACTGTTTGTTCATTTGATTTACAGCCGATTACTGCTAGCGAAAAGAGTAGTATCATTTTTTTCATTGTGGTTTGGTATTATGGTTTTACAGATATCGTTAATTTTTGTAAACATTTTAGCTCCAATTATGGTATAGTTTTTTTAAAAACATATAAGTCATGTAAGTAAAATTTGTACTTATAGTATTTTTCAACATTTAAAAACTTATATGTTTCTATAGCTACTCTATTTTTAAATTTATTCTTCTAATAATTTTTGTCTGACATGTGCTCTCAAATCCTCAAAGAACAGCGTGAAATCCTGCTCAAATTCGGTGTATAACTCCGTTAATTCCTCTGATGCAAAACGCATTTTTGATTCATTCTTGGTTCGGCTATCCATTTGCGTTAATATTTTGTCAATTCCTTCAATGGTTTGATAACTGAGCAGCCAATTTTGTTTTATCATATAGGGCATTAAACCAATCGTTCTTTCGCTTAGAATAGGAGTGTTATCACTCAAAGACTTATAGAAAGCAGCAACATAGCCGTCTAAATCCTGATTAGAGTATTTAATCCAGTTTTTTGCCAGAAAATGATCGTAAAAAACATCAACGATAACACCAGAATAATGATGGTATCTGGAATGCAATTTTTTAGTGCTTTGTCGAAAAATAGGATGTGCATCAGTAAAGGTGTCAATGGCGCGATGTAACATAATTCCTTTCTGGACTTCCAAAGGATAATTTTTAAATTGTTTCCCCCGAATACCATCAGCCATAAAATTGCCGATTTTGATTAAATCATTGTCGCCCGAAAGATAGATGTGTGCTAAGAAGTTCATTCGCCTAAATTATGAATTCTAAATGACTTATTTAAACTGTCAATTATTATATTTGTGGAAAATAACAAGAAATAAATCAAAATTTAAAAACATAAGAATGACTTTAATAAAATCAATATCTGGAATTCGTGGAACTATTGGAGGTAAAGTAGGGGATAACCTGACGCCAGTTGATGCTGTAAAATTTGCTTCGGCTTATGGGACTTGGTTGAAAAACAACACAGCTTCTAGAAGTAATACTGATGAAAAACTAAAAGTAGTTGTAGGTCGCGATGCTCGTATTTCTGGACCTATGATTCATAATCTAGTAGTGAATACTTTGATTGGTTTAGGTATTGATGTGATTGATTTGGGATTGTCAACGACACCTACAGTTGAAGTTGCCGTTCCTTTGGAGAAAGCAGACGGAGGAATTATCCTTACCGCTTCGCACAACCCCAAGCAATGGAATGCCTTAAAGTTATTGAATGAAAAAGGGGAATTTCTAAATGGTATCGAAGGAGAAAAAATCCTTGCTATCGCTGAAGCCGAAGCGTTTGATTTCTCAGATGTGGACAGTTTAGGCGAAATCACAGAGAATGATGCTTACATGGATATTCATATTGATGAGGTGCTGAACTTGCCCTTGGTTGATGTTGAAGCTGTAAAAGCAGCTAAATTCAAAGTGGTAGTAGACGGAGTGAATTCATCTGGAGGAATCATCATCCCAAAATTATTAGAATTAATGGGCGTTGAAGTAGTGAAATTGTACTGTGAACCTAACGGACATTTCCCGCACAACCCAGAGCCTTTAAAAGAACACCTGACTGATATCTCAGAACTTGTAGTTAAAGAAAAAGCGGATTTAGGGGTTGTCGTTGATCCAGACGTAGACCGTTTGGCTTTCATCTGTGAAGATGGTGAAATGTTTGGTGAAGAATATACTTTGGTAGCTTGTGCCGATTATGTATTGAGTAAAACCCCAGGGAACACTGTTTCAAATATGTCTTCCTCTCGTGCATTGCGCGATGTGACCAACAGACACAATGGAACTTACGAAGCATCTGCTGTAGGTGAAGTGAATGTGGTGGATTTAATGAAAAAGAACAATGCTATCATTGGCGGAGAAGGAAACGGAGGAATCATTTATCCAGAGTCACATTATGGTCGTGACAGCTTGGTAGGGGTTGCCTTATTTTTGACGCATTTGGCCAACAAGAAAATGACCGTTTCTGCTTTGCGTGCTTCGTACCCGGAGTATTACATGAGCAAAAACAAAATCGAGTTGACCCCACAAATTGATGTAGATGCGATTTTAGTTGCTATGACTGAGAAATATAAAAACGAAGATATCACGACCATTGACGGAGTGAAAATTGATTTTGCAAATGAGTGGGTTCATCTAAGAAAGTCAAATACAGAACCTATTATCCGTATCTATACCGAAGCGCCTTCACAAGCGCAGGCTGATACGTTAGCTCTGCGAATTATTGACGAAATTAAAGCGGTAGCTGGAATCTAAAACTGCGCTTTTTAAAAATGTAAAAACCCCTTTCAAAGTTGAATTTGAAAGGGGTTTTGATTTTTAGTTCGTGTAATGAAAGAATGCAAATTATGCATAGTACTTTTTTAATTTCATATAGTCAAAAGTTTAATCCCATGTATTGGAAGAAGAAACCGCCGTTTTTCCACCTCCAGTAAAGAATAATGTCAACGCACCAAATAGGTATAATCCCAATAATTCCAATTTCCAACCACCATTTTCGTTTAATAAAAATAGATCTGCTGTGTGAACTAAGAAAAAAGCAAATAAAGTACCAAAAATATATATAACAGCCGCTAATCGAGTTCTGTATCCAACAAGGATTAGTAAAGGAGCAACAATTTCAGTAATATAAACCCCATAGGCAAGAAATGAAGGCAGTCCTTTTGCAGATAGCATGCCTTCAATAAAAGAGACATCTCCTAATTTAGAAATTCCGTGAAGTAACATTAAGGCTCCAACTGCAATGCGAAGGATTAACAATCCTAAATCAGTGTTTTTATTCATAATTTTTTTTATAGGTTTCAAATGAAAGGTTAATATGATTAGGCTGTGCTATAACTAAGCTCTTATTTTGTTTTTCAAATATATTCTATTTTTTTAAATAGACGTAGTTTTTCACTTATAAACGGTACTGTTTTTAATCTTTAATACAAATAAACCCCTTTCAAAGTGGATTTTTAAAGGGGTTCCTATTCGTTATAATATAGCTATTGACTTTTGGAATGAGTTTCGATTTTAAAGCAGTTTATATGCTTTACTTTTAATTGTATTTCGTTTAAGTAGAATTACCGCACTTCCCGCATTTTTGCAACTTTATCAGCGAATTGATCGATAAATTTTTTTACGGCATTCCAGTCCGTGTATTCAAAATCCTGCGAAGTATCTGTAGTACGTCCTTCTTTTTTAGAAATAAATTTCATGATCAGGCGTTTGAAGTAATCATATTGAGTGTACTTAAGGGCTCCAGCAATTTGAGTGGTAACCATAGGTTTCCATCCTTTTTTGGTAAGGAATTTATCTGTTATTTTTTGAACTTCCTCATGTTCTTCTTCCATGTCAGATGCCACAGCCAGAGAGACTGAGAAGAATGCTGTGGGCATTTTATTTAAATCAGTAACATGACTGGTTATATAATGCGCCATTGGCGATTGATATTTGTGCATGTGAATAGATCCGCCTATCAAAACGGCATCAAAATCAGTTGGCGTTGGAGGTTCGTCTGAAGCATCAGCAATAATCACCTGATGGCCATTCTCTTGTAATACCTCTTGCATAAAACGTGCAATTTTTCGGGTTTGCCCCTCAGTAGTACCGTAAATAATTAATAATTTCATAGTTGTCGTTTTTATATTTCTACTCTTTTAGCTTTTCGAATGTGCCCCGTTTTTATTTTGAGATCTGGTCTACACACAGAAATAAATAGAGGGTAATTATAGAAGTAAAAATACGGATAAAAAATCACAAGTATCTGAAAATAAATTAATTATAGTTTTTTTTTTATTATGATAAATTCTGTGGTAAAGTGATAAAGGAGGGCTGTTAATTCGAAAAAAGAATAGCTTCAATGGACTTATTTAACAGATAATAGGAAAGGGCAACAAAAGCAACGCCTCCTTTCAAAGTTGAATTTAAAAGAGGGTTTAAGTTCTAAATTGGTACTGCTTTAAGCGCGAACGCTAAAAATTGACTCTAAAACTGACATTAGGAGTCATACCTAGGGATTTGTTGTTTACTGCAATAGTATTGCTGTTGTCGTTTGAATCTACTTTGTAATAACGGTTTATGACATTGTCTTCATCAGTGATATTGATTACTCCACCGCGTAGGGTTGCCTTTATTGCAGTACTGAAATTGAAACTATAACTGAACGAAGCATCTAATCGCATAAAGTCATCTAGATTCTCGCTGTTAGGTGCGCCGTAATTGACAAGGGTATTGTTGCCATTTTGAACCGTTTCGTTACCTTCAAGTGGGCGAGTGTATGGTTGCCCATTGCGCCAAACTCCTCCAATTGAAATTTTTAGATTGTTCAGAATATCATAATTTAGCCCCAGTGAAGCAGAATGCCGAATGTCCACGTTATTAGGGAAGGTAGCAGGAGTAAAAGAATCAAACTCATAGTCGTTAGTGCTATACGTATAACTAATCCAAGCGCTGAATCTTTTAGCTGTTTTATTGGCTAGAAATTCGACTCCTTTTGCCGTATAACTGCCATGTGCATTTTTATATTGAAAGTTATTGTAAAATCCCTGATTAGAAGCCGTAATACCATCCACGATTTTGTAAAATCCTGTCAGTTCGATATTCAATTTGTTTTTTTTGAATTCGATACCAAAAGAGCTTTGCTTGCTGGTTGCGATAGGAATGTCTTCATTGTTGACAAGCACCCAGCGTCTTTTTTCAACACCGAGGAAATCGTCTTCAAAATCGATGATTTGAGTTGCGGTTTGATTTTTAAATTCCCCTTCCAGTTTTAACGCAAATTCCTTTGAGAGCTGTTGGCGGATATTAATCCGCGGTTCTACCAGTAATTTGTCAAATTTTTGAAAATAATTTAACCGTGCTCCCAGTCTTAAATAGGTGTTATTCTTGTTGTATTCTGCTTCTGTAAAAATGGCATGATTCAGCAGTACGTCTTTTTTAGTGCTGGAATAGGAGGGTGCACTCACGGTAGTTTGGTTAAGCATTCCGGTTTCGTTAATCTGGTATCCTAATAGTAAACTAAGATTGGAACTAGCTTTATAATGTGCATTCAGTTTGGTTCCTGTTTCAAGTACTTCATTGGCTTCGGTTAATAACTGGTCCGTTGGCACGCGATAATCCGTTGCGTTAATATTGTATCTGGAAAAATAGGTTACTACATCTGTACTAAAACGATCCGTCCATTGTCCTTTCCAACTTCCTCCATACCCCATATTCTTTTGCGAAAGCTGGCTCACCTTAGATGCGCTTTGGTCGGTGTTAGAGTATTCAGCATAATTCAAGGCGTTATTGATCGCGATTATATTGGCTCTAAAGCTATGCTTGTCGTTTAAGTCAAATAGTAATTTAGCGGTAAAATCATAAAAATAGAAATCAGATTTGGTACTTTTATCAGCATTGTCAGCATTAATTTCAGTGTCCTGAAAACTTCTCTGGTAATAGTTGGTAAAAGTGGGTGTAGTAACTAAATCAGTAACGGAACGACGTGCAGAGATATCCAACTCGATATTCTTTGCCAGCGGAATTTCTACAAAGGCATCGGCACTGATTAGATTGACACCACCACCACCTGAAATAGAGCTTCCTATTTTATCATTTGTACTCATGTTTATGGTACTCGAAACCCCATCACTATAGGCGGCGCTGGTTCCGTTTTTACTTACTGTGACTTTATTTGTTACGTTCGGATTGTAAGCAGATATCAAACCAAAAAAGTGTCCGGAATGATACATTTTTATATTATCCCAAAGCATTAAATTTTGGTCATTGGTGCCACCACGTACATTAATATTGGCAATACTTTCATTCGTGCTTTCCACGCCTGGCAAAGCTTGTATAGACTGTAATACATCAGGTTCTACCAGTCCGGGAAGAATGCCAAATTTTTTAGTATTTAAAACCGTACTTCCATCAATATATTTCTGTAATCCCGGTGTCAGGTAAACATTGATTAACACTTGATTGAGTTCTTCCTTAGAAGGTTTAAGGAATATTTTCTTGCAATTGACTGTAGTAGAAAATAATTCATTAGCAGTAAATTGTTTGGATTCATAGCCTATATACGAAATGGTAATATTCGCGTCAAGTGGTACATTGTCCAGTATAAAAGAACCGTTTTTTATAGTTATGGTTCCTTTAGAACTGTTATCAATACGCACAGATGCTCCCGGTAAAGAGGTATTAGAATCCTGTGCGATCACGGTGCCGCATATGGGGAATGTTTTGTTTAATACGGAAACCGTTACGTAACGACCGTCCAACGATTTAAAGTTCAAAAGTACTTTTGAGTTGAGGTAGGCTATAGTTTGCTCAATCGTTAGTTCAGTAGCAGGTTTTTCGATGGAAATATTGGCCACGTCTTCGACAGCATACGAAAACTTCACATTGAACTGTTGCTCAACAGTACCTATGATTGCTGTTAAAGCCGTTTTATTGGTTGCTGTTTGCGCCTGACCAATGGTTGTTATACACAACAATAAATAAAGGATCCATTTATTCATAATTATAGAATACGATAGTTTTACCTTCTATTTTGTAACTTAATTTTAAGGGAATAGTCACTGCTTCCAATGCGATTTTTTGATTGGTGTGGGTAAAGCTTCCTGTAAATAATTTAGAAGTATCAACCCCTTCCGTTTTGATTTTAATATTGTACTGACGCTCTAATTCTGCTATTACCTGAACCAAAGGAATTCCTGTAAAACTAGATTCCTGTTGCATCCACGATGGATTTTCGGCAGTAGAATCATCTACATCTTCTATTTCTTTATTTACTACTCTAAACGTTTTACCAGGAGGTAGTTTAATCGTTTCATTGTTATAGGTTACACTAACTAATCCTTCATAACAACTAACTTCATAGTAGTTGTTGCGTTGTTTTACATTAAAATGGGTTCCAAGTACTTTTACAACACCGTCAGCAGTTTGTACGCTGAAGGTTTCTCCTTTTTGCACCTGAAAATAAGCTTCTCCATCAAGGGTTAAATCGCGGTTGTCTTTCCATTTTTTTTCATTGAACGTGATTTTTGATTTTGCATTCAATAAAACTTCGGAGTTATCTGGTAATCGGAAGGTTTTTGTTTGTGCGATTCCGGTTTGGTGGGTCTGGGTGTTGTTAAAAAATAGAAAATAAGAGGAAGTAAGTAACACCACTAAAACCGACGCCACTTTAAAGAAGGACTTGAAGTTTAGGGTACGTACTTTTGTTTCTTTTTTCGAAAGAGACCTAGTTTTGAAAGCTGCCAATGCTGCTTGCGCATCTACGTTTGGGGTTTCCAAATGGGAAGCATAATGCGCTATTTTTTCAATCGTGTCAAAACCTTCAGATTGTTTTAAATCTTCGATTTCTTTACTTGAAAGTTCGCCGTTAAGCCATTTTATTATTTCGTTTTCGTTTTTCATTTTCAACTCTATATGTATAAGACAACTTCAATTCGATTTACCCTACTATAAATCAAATAATTATATATTTTCTATTTGTGCTTTCAAAATTTTTAGTGCTGCCGACATTCTTTTTTCAACGGCTTTCTGCGAAATATCAAGTAGTTCTGCTATTTCGCGGTATTTTTTTCCGTCAATTCGATTCATTAGAAAAACTTCGCGCTGCGCTTCACTTAAAGACGCAATCGCATTTTGCAGTTTTACTTTGAATTCCTCTTCTTCGAGTAGATATTCTGGACTTTGATTTGTAGTGTCTAAATTAGGCGTCTCTTTGGCGAAAGCCATAACTACCTTATTGTGTTTGATAGTATTTAGAAATAAATTATTTACTGTAGTCAACAAATAGGTTTTGACTTTACTGAAATCAATCTGGGAACAATTCTCCCAAATTTTAGCAAAAGCATCTTGAACAAGATCCATGGCAGCATCGCTATCACCGCATTTATAGTAGGCAAAATTAGTCGCTGATTGAACATTCTTTATATAAAAGTCGCTAAAATGTTGCTCCTCACAAAGGTTTTTATCTCCGTTATTCATTTATCGTAGGTTCATTGAATGGGCTGTAAATGTAAAATATTTTTTAAACAACGGGAGGAACAAGGCAAGTTGATATTTTTTTATGTTTTTTTAATTATTTTAAATAATTGATTATAAGTAGGTTGTTAAATTTATTATTTTTTATTAAAAAAGGGGGTAGGGTAAAAATAATGTTGATTGTCTTACTAACAGAAAGGCGAATCAATCCTCGCTGTATAACATTAGAAAAACATTAAATTTGTAAATTATGAAAAGATTAAAAACTATTACAGGAATTGCATTGATGACTATATTAGGTTTCACATCATGCCAAATTGAAGTAGATGACGTACAAGGAGAGAATCCAAATACAAACGCTGCTAATTCAACTACTTCAAACAACCTGAAACGTACTGCGATGTACGATGGTTCTTTTGACGATTTTATTGATGGTACTTCATGCTCATCAATTATGCTTCCTGCAAAAGCTACAGTAAATGGGGTGCAAGTAACACTTTTAAGTCAATTAGATTACCAACAAGTAATTTCTATTTTAGGGCAGTTTAATAATGATCAGGATTCAGTAACCTTACAATTTCCTTTAAAAGTTAAAACAAGTAACTATACAGAGGTTACGGTAAACAATCAAACGGAATACAATGCTATTCTTAATGCATGTACGACTGCTCAGTCTTCTGGACAAGATGCTATTTCTGCGGTAACAATTAACTTTCCTATTACAATTTTAATCTATAATGTAAGTTTACAACAAACGGGGAGTGTGGTTATAACATCCGAACAGCAATTATATACGTATATGTCTAATATAAGCAGTACAGAATTGTTTTCAATTAATTATCCAATGTCAGTTACACTGATTGATGGAACAAAATCAACGGTATCCAGTGATGCGGAATTTCAATCAACTATTAATGCCTCTATTAAAACAGAAGCAACAATGGCTGAAGCAGTTCAAAATTCTAAAAAAGTGGAAACTATTTTAGTAAACGGAATGTTTAAAGTACAATCCTATTTAAATGCAGGTGTTGACTCAGCGAATAACTATAAAGATTTTACTGTAGACTTTGCAAATGACATGTCTATTAAAGTAGTAAACAGTCTTACCACAGCTGCAACAGGTACTTATGCGGTAAGTTCGCAGACTGATGTGTTTTTGAAATTGAATTTTTCAGGAAATGCTTCTTTTAGCTTACTGAACAATACTTGGAAAGTAACTAGTTTCAGTGCAACTTCAATCACGTTGCAAAGCACAACAAATGCTGCTGTAACCTTAGTGTTGAAACAAATATAATTTGAGTGATTAGTTTTAAATAATGGATAAGTTTAGAACAGCAACTGGAAACGGTTGCTGTTTTTAAAAATGGGATTCCTAAAAAAAGAATAAAATGAAAAAAAGAATTGCATTAGTAATGATGGCCTTTGCCTTATTAGTTTCTTGTTCGAAAGAGGATAGTACAGATACAGCTTTAGTAGACGGATTTTCGATTAGTAATAATAAGAAAGCAACGGGAAGTTCAGCCCATGATTTATTATCTGAAGATACTTATAAAAGCATGGTAATCGAAGTGGTTTATGTCCAAGGATATGAACCGACAGCGACAACAATTAGTAATTTTACTTCTTTTTTGAATGCCAGAATTAATAAATCAGGGGGGATAACGGTAGCAAAAAGAGCAATTGCTTCACCTGGGAAAGCTACATTTACAAATGAAGAAATTGTAGCTATCGAAGATGCCAACAGAACCAAATATAACACTGCAGACCAAATTGCAGTATGGGCTCTTTTTATTGATGGAGCATCTGCTTCTGACTTAGGGAATAGCTATGTTTTAGGTACTGCTTATAGAAATACGTCCTTCGTGATTTACGAGAAGACAATTCATAGTTTAAGCGATAGTCCTTTTGAGCCTAACAGGGCTTTATTTGAAACCACGGTAATTACACATGAGTTTGGACATATTCTAGGACTGACTAATTTAGGGACAGTCTTGCAAAGCAATCATGAAGATACAGAACATGAAAAACATTGTAATGTTGAAAGTTGTTTAATGTATTGGTCTGCAGAGTCAGGAAGCGGAATTGCCAATATGGTTTCAGGAGGTTCAGCCCCAAAACTGGATGCCCAATGTTTAGCAGATCTTAAAGCAAACGGGGGGAAATAGAAGAATAACATAAATAATAAAAACATGAAAACGATATATAGTACACTAGCTTTATTAGTAGGTATCGCTACATCAAACGCACAGGATACAGCGACGCACCAGTCAAATGCAGGAATCAAAGGAGGATATAATTTAGCTGCAGTAAGTTTTGACGGGGATGGAGAAACGGGACAGCGACACGGGTTTCAAATAGGGGTTTACGGCGAGTCATTTATCAGCGAAAGCTTTTCTATCCAACCCGAATTGATGTATTCGCAACAAGGGTACGAAATTAAAGATGTTAATGGCACGTTTACCCAAAAACTGAATTATATAAACTTACCGGTTATGCTAAAAGCATATCCCTCTAAAAACTTCTTCTTAGAAACTGGGCCACAAATAGGATTAGCTATTTCTCATAAGGAAGAATACGATGGGTTGTTTAGTAGTTCTCAGGAATATGATCCTAATAACTTTGATTGGGGTATGAACTTTGGAGCAGGTTTTAAAACTAATTCCGGAATAAGTTTAGGAGTGCGTTACCACCTAGGCCTTGGAGACTTGTATGACGAAGGAAAAGCACAAAACCGAGTTTGGCAATTTTCAGTTGGATTTGATTTGTAAATTATGACGTTTTAATAATAGGATGAACCCTTTCAGAGTAGTACTTTGAAAGGGTTTTGCTTTTATCTCGAATGAGTGATGTTTTTAGAAATAGTTGTTACTTATCTTAAAAGTATAAATTCCAGCCGTCCATAATAAGTCTTGGGCCGAATGACAATCGATCTCAATTGCAGGTTCCCTAAAATTCAATTATCTTTACAACCAAATAATGACTATAATGACTACCAAAGAGAATCCAACCCAATTAGAACAATATTTCCAACAATTCCGAAAGAATATCATAGGAATCGATCAAGACTTCACTTCTCCGTACGGGCAACAACAAATTATCTATACGGATTGGACAGCGAGCGGTCGTTTATACCGTCCTATTGAGGAAAAATTGATGAATAAATTTGGACCCTTTGTTGCCAATACGCATACAGAGACAACGGTGTCTGGTACAGCAATGACGAAAGCATACCACCATTCGAGAAGTATTATCAAAAAGCATGTTAATGCAAATAGTGATGATGTTCTCATTACGGACGGAACAGGTATGACAGGGGTAGTAAACAAATTTCAACGTATTCTAGGACTGAAAGTACCAGAGAACTTGAAAGATTTTATAAACGTACCTGCTGATAAGAAACCTGTTGTCTTTATTTCGCACATGGAACACCATTCGAATCAAACTTCCTGGTTAGAAACGATTGCTGATGTTGAAGTTATCCCTGCTACAGAAGATGGATTATTTAGTGTAGAAAATTTAGAAATACTTTTAGAAAAATACAAAGAACGAAGTTTTAAAATTGCATCAATTACTTCCTGCTCTAATGTAACTGGCATACGAACACCTTATCACGAGGTGGCAAAAATAATGCATCGACATAACGGACTTTGCTTTGTTGATTTTGCTTGTTCAGGACCTTATGTGCCAATAGACATGCATCCTGAAGATCCAGAAAGCTTTTTGGACGCCATTTTCTTTTCACCACATAAGTTTCTTGGTGGACCTGGAACCTGCGGTGTTTTAGTCTTTAATAAAAAATTATATCAAAACTTAGTTCCTGATAACCCTGGAGGAGGAACTGTTTCTTGGACTAATCCTTGGGGCGGACATAAATATATTGATAATATAGAAGATCGGGAAGACGGCGGAACTCCAGGTTTTCTACAAGTGATTAAGACTGCTCTGGTAATTCAGTTAAAAGACCAGATGGGAATTGATAATATCCTGAAAAGAGAACACGAAATTGTAGATTACATATTCTCAGCATTAGGAACTATTTCGAATATTAAAATTTTGGCGGCACAACACCAAGATCGATTGGGTGTAATCTCGTTCTATATTGAAGATTTGCATTTCAATTTGGGTGTAAAACTACTAAATGATAAATTCGGAATACAAACTCGTGGAGGATGCAGTTGCGCTGGTACTTATGGACATTTTTTATTGCACGTAGATCAAGAAACGTCCCATAAATTGATTGATGAAATTACCTTAGGGGATTTAATCAGAAAGCCGGGTTGGATTAGAATGTCTATTCATCCTACAACAACAAATGCCGAAATTGAATTTGTTTGCAACAGCATCAAGGCTTTGGCAGAAAACCATAAAACATGGGCTTTGGACTACACCTACAATAGAGATAGTAACGAGTTTGTCCACAAGGATGCGCAGCCGTTAGAAGACGAATTGGTTAAAAGTTGGTTTTCAATGTAACCCATTAAGAAATATGTTTTATATACAAAAGCCCTTTAAGAGATACTTAAAGGGCTTTTTAGTTGGTATTAATTCATCTTAAGAACTACAGGAAAGCATGGAGCTACCAATTTTTTCTCTGGCCCAATCCGGTCTTTTGGCAAACCATTTTTGGTGCTCTGCTTGTTCTTGATAAGGGTTTTTTAATAAAAGGTGTAGTTCTTCAATTAGCGAATAATCTTCTTTTTCGGCCCCTTCAATAGCTAATTGTGACATATAATTACGCAATACATACTTAGGATTCACTCTATCCATGGCAACTTTACGGTCGGCATCTGATATTGACTCTTGTTTTAGTCTGTTTAAATATTGGGTAAACCAATACATCCAGGCATCGTATGTTTTGTCTACAAGCTCTTCCATTTTGTAAAAGGATTCTTTTATCAATTCAAAAGCATCTTCAACGGATTTTTCTTTCTCGATTTGGCTTAATTTTCTAAAGAAAATAGTCATATCCGTTTCTGTCAATTGTAGATTTTCTGTGAGGATATGAATAAGCTGGTTGTCCTCATCTTCTGTAGTGGATAGTCCTATTTTATCTCGCATCATACTTAAATATTCCTGCTCGTATTGCGACTGAAAGGCCTCTAATATTGCTTCTAGGGGAGCTGCTTCTTGGATCAGTGGATACAATGCATTAGCCAACTGATATAGATTCCAAAGTGCTATTTCGGCTTGGTTGCCAAAGCGATACCTGCGATTTTCACGATCCGTTGTATTAGGAGTCCAGTTGGGGTTGTAGTCTTCTAGCCATCCATAAGGTCCATAATCTATAGTAAGTCCTAAAATAGACATATTATCTGTGTTCATCACGCCATGCACAAAACCAACGCGTTGCCAGTGCACAATCATTTCGCGAGTCTTGTTTGCAACGGCTTGTAAAAGGGCGGCATAATTGGCTGTCGTATTTCCTTTAATTTCAGGAAAATGGTATTTAATCGTAAAATCAGCGAGTGTCTTTAATGTTTTGAGATCTTTTTGTGAGGAGAATAACTCGAAATTTCCAAAACGAATAAAAGAGGGTGCTACTCTGCAAACTACGGCACCTTTTTCATAGGCAGGGTTTCCGTCGTACATCACGTCGCGCAAAACCTGGTCTCCAGTAAGCATCAACGATAAAGATCGGGTAGTAGGAACACCTAAGTGGAACATAGCTTCGCTACACAAATGCTCTCGGATGGAAGAACGCAATACCGCCAAACCGTCAGCTCTGCGTGAGTAAGGCGTCATACCAGCTCCTTTTAATTGTAAAGTGTAAACTTGTTCCCTGTATTCTACTTCGGCAAGAATAATAGCTCTACCGTCTCCTAATTGCCCAGCCCAATTACCAAACTGATGTCCGGCATAACTCATGGAGTACGGTCGTGAATCCGGTAGTAGTTCTTTCCCTGAAAATACATTTGTGAATTCAGGTGATTGTATCTCTTCATTAGAAATGCCTAGCATCGCTGCTACTTCCTCTGAAAAATGAATTAATTTGGGGTTCGAAGGAACTTGGGGTTTAACATAGGAAAAACAAGCGTTTTTTACCTGACGCGTAACATTGGTTTCATCAGGATCTGCAGGTAATTCTGCGCTAAATCTATTGTTGATTTTTAACTTCATTTTGTTTTGCATTAGCCTCAAAATTAGTCAAATATTTTTGGACCAACAGTTAATTAAAACTAAAATTATGGCGTCCGTCTTAGCGTCTGTGTTTCCATCTTTTATGAGTCCAGAAATAATATTCGGGAGCTTCATGGATTTGTTTTTCTACTTCCTGAATAAAAGCATCGGTAATTTCAAAATTAGGAACCGACTTAGGATCATCACTGATAGGAATCAGAGTGGCTTCATAATAGCCTCTTCGTACTTTTTTTACTTTTGCAAAAATCACATTAAGATCATATTTTTTTGCCAACATTTCGGGACCGGTATGCACTGGAACTTCGACACCCATAAAGGATTTCCAATGAAAAATCCTACCAGCTTTTGGGGATTGGTCGCTGGCCAAACCGTATATAGATAGTATATTCTCTTTTTGATTATGGGAGATATAAGGAATCGTTTTGCTGGTGGTAACCAGTTCTGTATTGTATTTTGATCGAATATCCCTGATGAGTTTGTCAAAATATTTGTTACTTAATTTTTTATAGACGCCCACCCCTTGATAGCTAATTTTTTGATTAAGTGTGATTAACCACTCCCAGCTCGCATAATGGGAAGCTATAAGCATAATGCTTTTTTCTTTTTGTTCGTACTCTTTCATCAACTCGATATTTGTGATTACAAATCTTTTGTTCATTTCTTCGGATGATATGGTCATGGTTTTTATCATTTCCATAAACATATCACATAAGTGTCTGTATGATTTCTTCTCAATTACTAGTCTTTCCTGATCACTAAGATTAGGTAGTGCCAAAGCTAAGTTTGCTCTAACAACTTTTTTACGATAGCCTATAATGTAATAGACTAGAAAATAGACGCAGTCTGACAACCAGTAAAAAATGCGAAAAGGAAGAATGGAAATAATCCAAAGAAAAGGGTAAGCTATGATGAAAACGAGAAATTGCATGCAGTATTTTTTCTTGCAAAGATAAGTCAAAAATGAATAACCAGATATATTTTGATGAGGTACTAATAGGGTCTATGAGAATTAGTACATTTGTAATTCACAATAAATAGACTTTATGAATATCATTTTAATAGCAATAATCGTTGTAACCGCATTAGTTAGCTGGAAAGGGTTTAATGACCAATCTTTTTTTAGAAAATACGAATTCCATATGGGTAGTGTTCGCGCCGGTGAACAAATTAGACTGATATCCTCTGGTTTTCTTCATGCTGATATTGCGCATTTGGCCTTCAATATGATTACGCTTTACTTTTTTGCTCCTGTGGTTATAGGTCATTTAGGAAGCTTGTCGTTTTTGATTATTTATTTTGGAAGTTTAATTTTTGGAAGTCTATTGACTATCATGTTCCATAAAGACGATTATAATTATAGAGCGATAGGGGCTTCTGGGGCCGTTACGGGTATTTTGTATTCGGCAATATTATTGCAACCAGACATGATGTTAGGGATCTTTTTTATAATTCCAATGCCGGCTTATCTTTTTGGAATACTTTATTTGCTTTATTCTATTTACGGAATGAGAGCTAAGAACGATAACATAGGTCATACGGCGCATTTTGGAGGTGCTATTGGGGGGTATTTGATTACTTTGATATCTAACCCTCACTTAGTAGTTGACCATACTTTTATGGTTGTGTTACTTACTATTCCTATAATTATTCTTTTTGTGATGGCAAAAATGGGCAAATTATAGTGGCATAACTTTTGAAAGAATATTAGTTCATAAATTAATTAAAATAGTTCAAGATGAAAAAAGCACTAGTAGTACTGTCAATGATGTTTATGACGATGTCATATGCACAAGAAATTAAACAAGTTCCTCAAATCAGTGTTGTAGGAGAAGGAAAAGTAAAAGTTGTTCCAGATCAGGCTACCATTTCTGCCACTGTGGAAACAAAAGGAAATAATGCTAAGGACGTAAAAAAGGAAAATGACCAACAAATGGAAGCGGTACTGAGAATCATAAAAAAAATGAATTTGGCACCAGCTGATTATAGAACACAACGTGTTTCATTAAATCCGATTTATGATTATGAAAAAAAGAAAACGAGTTACAACGCTACTCAAACGGTTGAAATAATATTGAGAGATCTATCTAAATATGATGAGTTAATGGAAGGTTTAGTGAATCAGGGAATCAACAGGATTGATAATGTGGTTTTTCAGTCTTCAAAATTAGCGCAATACCAATCAGAGGCAAGAAAATTAGCGATGAAGGACGCTAAGCTTAAGGCAGAGGATTTTGTGTCTGTTTTGGGACAGAAAGTAGGTAAAGCGATGAATATCTCAGACAATTCGCAAAACTCTCAACCACAGCCTGTATATGCAAGAATGAAGACCATGTCGATGGACGAGAGTGCAGCGCCAAGAGAGACATTGGCAGCGGGAGAAATCACAATAACTGCAAATGTAAGTGTAAGTTTTATTTTAGAATAAGAACAGAATAAATAATAGTTAAGGTCCCGTCTCTTTCAATAAGAGGCGGGGCTTTTTTTTTATATTCTTTTTTGGCTTTATTGTAAGCTGTGAGGTAATAAAAATAGAGTAGTGTATAGTTATGCTAACTGGAACTAAACAAACAGCTATAGCTGCTTGAAGCGATTTAGAAGTCAGTTTAGAGGAGTTCGTAAAATTAATTTTCTTCTATTTAGATTATCTAACCTTTTTGGATAATCCCCAACTTTTGCTTTTGATCCTTGATCTGTTTTATTTACATTTATTGGGGCAAAAAAAAATCGCTGCAATTGCTTGTAGCGATTTGGTGGGGAGAGTAGGATTCGAACCTACGAAGACGTAGTCAGCAGATTTACAGTCTGCCCTCGTTGGCCGCTTGAGTATCTCCCCGAAGCCTTTGAGTACAACACTTATGTTGTTGTTAGCGGTGGCAAATATAGTAACACTTTTCGTTTCTGCAAACAAATAATGCACTTAATTTCACTATTATTTTTAACTGATTGGTATTGAATAAAATAAAAAAATCTCCACTAGGGAGATTTTTTTTATCTGTTCTTGAAAAACGATTATTTAGCTAAAAGTTCAAGAATTTTTGCTTTAAGTTCAGCGCCTCTTAAATCTCTTGCTACAATTTTACCAGAAGCATCAAGTATAAAAGTTGCAGGAATTGCTTCAACTCCATATTGAGCTGCAATTGGTTCATCCCAAAATTTTAAATTAGAAACCTGATTCCAGGTTAACTTATCTTTTGCGATAGCTTCTTTCCATTTGGCAGCATCTTTATCTAATGAAACACCAATGATATTAAGACCTTTTGCGTGTAACTCTTTATAGATCGCAACAACATTTGGGTTTTCTTGTCGACAAGGAGCGCACCATGATGCCCAGAAATCTACAATTGTTACCTTTCCTAAGCTTTCTTTAAGAGAAATTACTTTCCCTTCAGGATTTGGCGCAGAAAAATTTGAAGTTCATTTAGCGTCTCCCATTGGAGCAGCAGTAGCACCAACAGCAGGAGAATTAACTTCAGTAAGTTTTGTTTTAACAGCTTTTCCAGCTTTAGTGTTTTTTAAAGACTCTTCTAAACTATTGAAAATTGTCTCCGTTTTTTTAATATCAGCACTTGGATCGTTAACCATTCCTTGTACAATTAATACACTGATATAAGACTTAGGATGTGATTCAGCGTAAGTTGTATATTTTGCTTTAGTAGCAGCACCAACTTCTGATTGAATTTCTGTATATCCTTGCATCAATTTATTGATTACAGCTGTATCTTTTGTTTGTTGCGCCGCATTCATTGCTTGCATGTTTTGAGTTTGGAAATCCATTAGTTTCTTTTGAACTACTTTAATTTCCTCATTGAATTTAACATACTCATCATTACTATAAGTTCCTGAAACTTTAGATTTTTGAATACTGTCTTTATCGATAGCGATAGTGATTTCTCCATTTTCTAAGATAAAAGGAATTTTTCCGTAAGGTTCTTTTCCTGCTACTGATTCTAATTGTATGGTATGGAAAGCTGGTTCAGTAACTTTTCCTTTGATTTCAAACTTACCGTTTTCTACTTTTACAGTGTCTAAAGCTGTAATAGCGCCAGTGGTAGGATCTTGAGTTTCTAAGATTATAGTTTTACCATTTTCAATACCAGTTGCAGTACCAGTGATAAGGAATTCATCTTTTCCAACTTTGTTGCAAGAAAATAAAACAACAGCAACAGAAAGTAATAAAATTATTTTTTTCATTATTAATTAGTTAATTAAGTTAAGTGTGCAAAAGTATTTAAATTTATTAAAGTACAATTAATTTTATAACCTAAATTTTTGTTATTTTTTTAGTATTCATAATGATGAATATTAGCAGATAGTTGTTAAATTAGGGAATAAAAGAGGAGTGTTTGTAAGCGAAGACTCAGGCACTCTCTTTTTTAGCCTAGAGATATTTATTAGTTTGTCTGATGAGAGGAATTGCCGCTTATTCTCATGGTAATCAATTGCTTATTAATTTTTTGTTAGTATCTGTATTCAGAAAAATAGGGATTGCCTTAAAATAATTTATATAGGCTATCTGCTGACCTGAATTTGGAAAACAGTAGGTGTTTATGTTTTAAGAATTTAGAATAACGGCTGTAGCTAGGTAAATTTAAGTTCTATTTCCTATTGTTTAATGCAATAAACTGCTTCTCCTAAGTTATTTAAAAATAAACATAAATGGCTTTAATTTACCTTTCTTTATCAGACAGTAGTATTGCAATCGGGTTCCGTGTTGAAACCTATTGTGGCATTTTAAATATATGATCTGTATCTAGAAGGCATTAGTCATTAAAAAATTCGCTGTTTTTTTTAGAATAATTAATCTGAGGGGAGGTAGTAGCGAAATTTTAAGTTTTAAAAAAAGATGATGTATAAAAAAAGCACCCGTTAAGAGTGCTTTTAGTATTTCTATTTTAGAGTAATCTAGTCTTGGTTTAATGTTTTTCTCCAAGTAAAAGAACTAAGAATATGTCTTTTTGCGAATCTTCCAGGAGAAGCTGCATTTACCATTTTTACATAAGTTGCTTTAGGTACACTGATGTACTCATAAACGCTACCGTTTGAAAAATTGATAATCAATCTACCTTCAACAAATTTGTAATCTGTAATTGTTGCAGTTGTAATTGTTTCTGTGTATTCAGGTAAGTTCAACTTTGTAGTTTCAGGATTGATACTTACTAAGAAGTGGTAGGCCTCAATTACTTGTTTACTTTTTTCTTCTGCTGCTTTTAATCCTGCCTCATCACCTTGAAATTTATCAGGATGACATTCCTTCATAGAATTACGGTAGATTGTTTTTAACTCTTTAAGCTCTGCGGTTTTTTCTACATTTAGCAGTTTGCGGTATTCAACTATTTTTTTCATAAATATGGTAACTACTTGTCTTTTAGTATAAAATCAATGTAATTTGATTTCAGAACCGACAATTTTTTTGCAAAAGTACACTTTTTTTTTAATTTTTAGTTTGAGACTAAAAAATATTCCTAAAAAAGAGCATACAACAGTTCTTAGTTTCTAAATAATATGGACTCTAAAACAATATTATTGTTGCGGTTTGTTGTTTGCTTTATCGAAGTTCTTAGATTTCTTAGGGTACTTGTTATAGCTGATATCACTAGGGTTCTCGATAATCGACTTAATTGTAATATAATCGCCCAGAGTATGATTAGAACTCGCCATTTTATAATCTAAAAGATATTCACCACAAAAGAAATTGTTGTTTTCATCTTTTTCCATTATCCCGGTATAAACCCCTTTTTGTAACATTTTTTCTTGTGAAGACTTTGTCATAATCAATTTAATTTTATAAAATTCTAATTTGCAAAGTTAATCAAATATTTAATTCCCGCTGTCGCATTTTAGACTTTCTGACTACCTTTGTGCAATGCAAAAAATATTTCGCCCCAGTCCTAAATCTTTCAAGAACACTTTCTGTGTTTTTCAAGAGCTACCCATAAGTAGCCTCGAAGCGCTAACGGTGCAATATGCCAGTAAGTCGGGGAGTAGTTATTATTACACTAAATTGGGGATGTATCGCTTATCAAACCATTGGGGAAGGTTAGCCAACAGCAAATGGAGATTAGAACCTATGGAACCCGAATCTGACTCAAAAACTAAATTAGGTTTTGCGCTTTGGTCTCAATTTTATCCTGATAATGCGGTCGAGGAACTGTATTATTTAGAAATGAATTATAGTAAGAACACGGTTAATTATCAGCATAAAAATAACCCTGATTATAATGGAAAAGCAATACTTCGCAGCAGTTTTGAAACCACTAAAAAAATCAAACAAATTAGAAATCTACTCAATTTGACCTCATGGGCTAAGTATTATGAATACGATGATTTAGATGTTTTACGAAAAAAAATCATAGAGGAATTGATTTTTACGACCAAACCTTTAGAAGACGTTAAAAGAGATTTGATTGATGCTAGCTCGTAATAATTCTATAGTATTTTAATCATTAGAAGCAATCAATTCGATATCGTTATTAGTAATAGGTTTAGATAAATAGCCTAAAATTGCAGGATAGGTTTTGGAATTGTTCTTATCCTCAATTGCAATCGAAGAACTGGAAATATAGACGTCAATTTGTTTGTTTATTAAGAATTTCAGTTTTACCAGTTCTTCCATAAACTCCCATCCGTCCATAACGGGCATATTGATATCCAACAGAATGATATCTGGAAGCGCTTCCTTGTTTTCAATCACACTAATCAAGGCTTCTAACCCGTCTTTCCCGTCATAAAAAGAGGAAATACTTGAGAATAAATCTGTTTTTTGGATAATTTTAGTAACGATGATTTGGTAAATTGAATCGTCGTCTATTATCCATATTTTCTTTTTTGTCATCGAATATAGATTTTAAAAGTAGTACCTACGTTTGGTGTGCTCTCCACCGTAATATTACCGTTCATAGCGTCAATTTGGTTTTTTGTAATAAATAATCCAATTCCTTTTGACTCCGGATTATTGCTGAATGTTTTGTACATCCCAAATATCTTGTCTGCGTTTTTTAACAGATCAATTCCAACTCCGTTGTCTGTAATTTGAAGTATGTTCTTTTCTTCTTCAATTAACCATTTAATGTTAATAACGGGAGACCTGTCAGGATGGCTGTACCGAATCGAGTTAGAAATAATGTTGTATAAAATACTCTCTAAATAAGCAGGATTGTAATTGACCTTTACATCATGTGGAATTTCGGCAAAAATAGTCGCTTTTTTGGCAATTATTTGTTGAGAAAGCACTTTTTTTGTTTCCTCTAAATAGTAATTTAAATTTAAAGATTCTGATATCAAACCGATATTATTTCTAATGTTTATGACCTCGTTTAAGTGCAGCATCGTTTCATTTAAGGAATTAGATACTGATTTTAATAGCAGTAGTAACTCGTTTTTTTCTTGCTCAGAATCAGAGGTTTCGATTAAGGACATAATTGAAGCAATATTACTAGTATGAGATCTTAAATTATGAGACACAATATAAGAGAAATTCAAAAGCCTTTTATTTTGTTCTGTAACGAGGTTAAAAGAATTCTTTAAATCTTTTTCTGATTCTTTATTCTTTGTAATGTCGATCATGATACCTCTTAAACCTACAGTTTTATCATTTTCATAAACAACACTTACAATATCTTTCAGCCAAACAATTGATCCGTTTTTAGCAATCATTCGATATTCAAAAGTATGATTTAAGTTCTGAGTTGTTTTCAAATTGCAATAGTTGACTGCCCATTCTCGATCCTCCGGATGAATATGGTCATTCCAAAAAGTACGACTCGCCAGCCACTCCTCTTGAGTATAACCTAATATTTCTTCTACTTTTTTACTGATAAAGGAAAATGAAAAGGTTGCAAGGTCACTTTCCCAAACAATTCCATCAATAGTATTAATTAGAGATTCTATTCTTTTTTGTGAATCAATAATATTTTTTTCAGCTGTTTTTCTTGCTGTAATATCTTCGGTTGAGATTATTACTCTTTCTAGAGAATCTTCATATCCTTTCATTACATTGTACATCAAATGTATGTCCCTGATCTCTCCATTTGGATTTTTTGTCTTGGCATCTATTTTAAATTGATTCTTGCCTAAGCAGATTGCCTCAATATTTTTGATAAAAGAAGGAATAGATTCTTCGGTAAAAATAATTGAAGAATCGTTAAGGATTTCAAACTTTGTTTTAGGGAAAAAATGAACAAGACATTCCGCATTAATATCAAGAATTTTAACCAAGGAGAAACAATTCCTCACTACTTCAGGATGTTTAAATAAATGAGTGGAAATTTTTTCGGGGTCTTCACCAATGAGTTTCAGATCTGAAAGGTATTTTTTAACTGCAGAATAATCTTCTTCCCATAGCTGAAGAGGAGAGTCATTAAATAGACTTTTAAAACGAATTTCACTTTTTTTAAGTAATTCTTCGGCTTCTTTTTTTAATGAAATATCTTCAACAATCGCAATGTGAGTGGATGGTTTCTCGCCAACACTCCAAAGGGGTGAAACGGTTAGATTAGTCCAGATAATTTTTCCGGATTTTGTTCTGTATCGTTTTTCCATTGAGTATTCTCTGATCGTTCCTTGTTTCAGTTTTTCTAAATTTGATAGATCTTGTTTCAGGTCGTGAGGATACGTGACGGATTGAAATGTTTTTTTTTGCAATTCCTGGGCTGAATATCCTAATAATTTACAATATTGATCATTGATTTCGAGAAAATAGCCGTCGATAGAGTCCATGTATGCGATACCCACAGCAGCTTGGTCAAATATCGATTTAAATTTTATTTCGCCATCAGAAAGGATAGCGGCCTGATTTTCGACTAAAAGTTGTAATTCGGCCGGTTTTTTCAGGATAATCGTTACCAAAAAACCAAATAATGCTGCTAATAGCAAACCAAAAATGGCTGGTATTACAATTTGGCCATATAGATAGTTTTGATGTTTAGAGGTAAGGTATATTTCCCAATCACCATCAGGTATACGAAACGATACGCTATAATTTTTTGAAAATTCGTTCTCTTTGGGCAGGTAGAAAACCTCTTTTTGAGTAACAGGGTCTACCTTTGAAAACTGAAAGTAATATTTAGAATGATTTATGCTATGTACCCCTGAATACTTCAAGAGGTCTTCTAGTTTAATGATAACTGCTGAAAACCCCCAAAATTTATTATTCTGGAATACAGGAAGACGCCCCACAATCCCAACACCACCTTGTTTCAAATTAAAGGGACCGGCGAAGAACATTTTCCGAGTTTCAATCGATTTTAACGCTTCCTTTCTAAGAGATACGGACTTCAAAATGTCTAAACCCATTGCGGCTTCGTTGCCTTTTGCAGGATAAGTATATTTAATGATTCCGTCTGGTACTAACTGAACTGCAGAGACAGTTGGATTAGAAGCTACTAATTTTTTTCCAATGGTGTCAAAATTTTCAGGAACACCCTCGTCATTTATAGTAAGCGCTAAGGAAAGTGTGGTTGTATAAGAGTTTTTAAGTGACTGTTCAATGTTTTGATGAATAGTTTCAAGCGTATATCTCATCGCATGCTGTTCATCATCTTTAACTATTTTATATTGCTGAAAAGCGATGTATCCTACAAAAATGCTCAAGAATAGGAATGTAAAGAAGCCCGTTGTTTTTGGATTTGTTAAAAACCAATGGTAAAATTTTAATCTAGTATTTTCAGATTTCATTTATGCTATTTGAGGGATTGCGGGAATCTTGAATGACTTACAATTTTAATTATAAAAATTTTATAAATATATAAGAAATTACTGAAAACCGTAAATTTATAGATTATTAATTAACGTAATGAAAGATTAAATTTCCTGTTGGATCGTTGTTAGGACAAAAAATAAATTAATACAATCAACTAAGATATGGTGTTGATTTTTCATGAACTAGTAAGTAAGGTTATTAAATCATTAAATTTATTTGGTTTAATGGGAATCAATTCGTTCTGGAGGATTGTTAATTTTTAATACAAATAGCAGAAAGGTTTTATTAAGCCATAGAAGCACAGTATGATTTCAATTAAAATGCCGAACTTTGCCTAATAATTCTAAAGTACAAGAATCTTCGATTTAAGATTAAAATTATTTTATTTTT
Organism: Flavobacterium sp. Arc3; assembly: GCF_041431375.1. Lineage (NCBI taxonomy): Bacteria > Pseudomonadati > Bacteroidota > Flavobacteriia > Flavobacteriales > Flavobacteriaceae > Flavobacterium > Flavobacterium sp. Arc3. The sequence continues at coordinate 127,791 of NZ_JASMRI010000008.1, forward strand.
AATAGTGATTAGCTAAAGTGCATGTTGCGTTAAGAATAGGTAGTATAGAAATAGATTGAAAAACAAATTATTATGAGCAGGAATAACGAAAAGAATATCAAAAAGCATAACGATAAGTTGCATAAAGCACAGGATAGGGTGAAAAATGCAGAGATTCTTCGCAAAGAAAAGTTAAAACAAATTGTGAAAAAATTCCACGATACTAAGAATTCAGATACTACTATTTAATTAAACAAAAAATGGAAAACGATAAATTTATCTTATTGAACAAAAATGTTCAGGAAATAATTGATTTGATTGCAATTAAAAATGCTAAAGAAGCGAACAACAAATTAGCGGAAGTAAGTGAGCAGTTAGATGATTTTCTTGATTTTTCTGATGAAGACGAGGATTTGATTGAAATCAGTAAATACCAAGTATTATTAAATCAATTGCACCAAAAGATTATAGCTCTTAATGGGCAGGCATAACAACCTATATGACAACATTAAAATGCTATTGCGGTTCGCTAAAGAACTTTAGCCAATGTTGCGAAAGCTACATCAAAGGAGTTAAAAAAGCCCCTACAGCAGAAGCTTTGATGCGCTCGCGCTATTCTGCATATGCTACACAAAAAGCAGATTATTTAGTAGCAACGACTCATGTTTCTACGCGGAAGCACCATAAAAAAGAAGATATTTTAGAGTGGTCTCAAAGTAATGAATGGATTAAATTATCTGTTTTAGACGCGACTATAAATACGGTTACTTTTAAAGCATTTTATCTTGATAGCACACTTCATGCACAAATTCATCATGAACATTCTACTTTTAAATTAGAAGACGGAAGTTGGTTTTATGTTGATGGAGAATTTTATTAGTACCACGTAATCGCGTGAGTGATTGCAGCGGAAATCCTCCCGTTTTTTTCGGGAGATTGAGAGCGTAAAGCACGACCCTTGTGGTCACGCCAAAATTAAATTTATAGTACGATTAGTTTCTAACTATACCAGTAGAACCTGTTGTATTAGGTGTTAATTCATAAACTGTATTAGGGATAATGTTAGGTTCAATTCGATGAGAAACGTATAAAATCGCCATATTTGTTTCTTGCGATAAAAGGGTAATGAGTTGTGCCACCATGGCAACATTTTCATCATCTAACCCTTCTACAGCCTCATCTAAAATTAATAAAGGAGGATGTTTTAGTACGGCACGCACAATGAGCGCAAGTCTTTGTTGGCCTATTGAAAGTGTTTTAAAAGGTTTGTTTTTAAGTGGACTTAAATGGAGTAACTCAAGCCATTGCGAAACTATATTTTTTTGTAAAACTGTGGGTTGTGTGTACAAGCCGATGGAGTCAAAAAAACCAGATAAAACCATTTGTTCGAGACTGTCATTTTTTTGAAATAAATCAGTCATGGCGGTCGAAAAGTAACCAATATTCTTTTTTATATCCCAGATGTTTTCTCCGCTACCTTTTTTCATGCCAAAAAGATATAAATCCTGTCCGTAGCCCTTTGTATTGTCTCCCGTTATTAAAGAGAGCAAGGTGCTTTTTCCAGATCCATTAGGACCCAGTAAATGCCAGAAATCTCCTTTTTTAATAGTCCAATTAATATTATTTAAAATTGGTTTTTCGTGGTAGCTTACGCAAAGATTATTCATTTTTATTAGAACCTCTTCAGAAAAAATGATGGGGTCAAGAGGTGGTGGGATGCTATTCGCTTTAAATAAATCTTGCGCTTTAATTATTGGCTTTATTTCGTTCAAGACAAATGAATTGTCTTTGATGTGCGCTTTTTTTACTTGAAAAGGAACTAAATCGCTCTGACGATTTACTAATAGAATCAATTGCGTTTTTTGAGCTAATTCCTGTAATATAATTGTAATCGTATTTCTAGATTTTTGATCTAAATGGTCTAGTGGATTGTCAACGATAATATAATCAGGTTCTTGGTCGATGCAATAGTTCAAAAAAACTTTTTTTCGTTCGCCAGATGAAAAAGTCCTTAGCTTTCTTGGGGTCTCAAATGAAGTTTCGACTGTATCATATTGATATTCTTTTTTAATGAAGTTGTCAATGGCTATGTCTGAAAAAAGGATTCCTTTTTTAGTGTTAAAAGTACTTAGCTCTGTGCGGGATGCTCCAGAAAGAATGGTTTCTATAAATGCATTTTTATCGACTTGATTGGATAGAAAGATTCCCCAATGTTCTAATGGTTCCATTATTGATTTTTTTAAAACGATAAAATTAAACTTATTTATTTTCGTACCACCTGATTCGAAAGGAATGTGATAACAAACTCTTTTTTTAACTAAAAATTAATAATCGTTTGCCAAGACACTGTTTCAAAATGATGTAATTTTAAAGTCTATGAAAAATGATACTAAAAAAGGTTTCTACTTCAAGCAATATGAGGCGCCAAATCAGTCTCCGTTTGATAAACTCTTTGGAATTTTCAAGGAATTAATCACACATACTTCAGGAGATTTTGACGAAGCAATTGACTGGTTGCGGGAATTAGACAAAGAATATAAACTCACAGATGAACACTATACCATCGATGATTTTATAGAAGATTTAAAGAAAAAAGGATACATCAGAGATGAACTAAAGGACGATGGAACTTCAGGTATTGGAATAACGGCGAAAACAGAACGTGCCATCAGGCAGCAAGCTTTAGACCAGATTTTCGGAAATTTGAAGCGGTCTGGAAGCGGAAATCACAAAACAAAACATTCCGGGAATGGAGATGAGCATACGGGAGAATTTAGGGAGTTTCATTTTGGCGACGGCCTGGAACGAATTTCCCTGACTGAGAGTTTACGTAATGCCCAAATCAATAACGGAGTAGAAGACTTTATGCTCACCGAAAATGATTTGGTTGTCGAGGACACCCAGTATAAATCCCAAATGAGTACCGTACTGATGATCGACATCAGTCACAGTATGATTTTGTATGGTGAAGACCGAATCACACCCGCCAAAAAAGTGGCTATGGCGCTAGCAGAACTAATCACAACGCGCTATCCAAAAGACACTTTAGATATTTTGGTTTTTGGAAATGATGCTTGGACTATCGCCATTAAAGATTTACCGTACTTAAAAGTAGGTCCTTTTCACACTAATACCGTGGCGGGATTGCAACTGGCAATGGATTTACTGAGAAGAAAGCGAAATACCAACAAACAAATTTTTATGATCACAGACGGTAAGCCGAGTTGTGTTCGTGAGAAAGATGGTAGCTATTATATGAATAGTAATGGGCTGGACGAATATATTGTAGATAAATGCTACAGTCAGGCACAACAAGCCAGAAAGCTGCATATTCCAATAACAACATTTATGATTGCAAACGATCCGTATTTACAGCAATTTGTCAATAAGTTTACAGAAGCTAATCAAGGAAAAGCCTTTTATACGGGACTGAAAGGTCTTGGTGAAATGATCTTCGAAGATTATGAGACGAATCGTAAAAAGAGAATTAAGTAGTATTCAGTGTTCAGTTTTTAATGTTCAGTCGAGCAGTGAAATAAAGAGGATAGCAATAAATACTTAACGTCTTTTGTTTTTAAATATAATGAGTTACCGTAAGAAATTAGAATAACGACTTCCCGCACTTAGCGGTTAATTAAATAAAAAAAATGAAAATAGAAAATATAAATACATTAGGGGAGTTAAAAGCTTCAGGATATCAAAGTAAAAGTATAAAAGAAGAATTACGTACTAATCTAAGAGAGAAAATAAAATCAGGAAAGCCAACTTTTGAGGGTGTTCACGGTTTTGAAAACACGGTAATTCCGGAGTTAGAACGTGCTATATTATCGCGTCACAACATCAATCTATTGGGGCTTCGTGGTCAAGCAAAAACTCGTTTAGCGAGAAAAATGATTGAATTGCTGGATGAGTATATTCCATTTGTGACTGGTTCAGAGATTAATGATGATCCGCTAAAGCCTATTTCGCGTTATTCCAAAGATTTAATTGCAATAAACGGAGATGCTACCGCTATTTCATGGTTGCACAGAAGTGACCGTTTCTTTGAAAAACTAGCCACACCAGATGTAACTGTTGCCGATTTGATAGGTGATATTGATCCTATTAAAGCCGCTAATTTAAAACTGTCTTATGCTGATGATCGTGTGATTCATTTTGGGATGATTCCACGTGCTAATCGTTGTATTTTTGTGATTAACGAATTACCAGATTTACAAGCCAGAATCCAAGTGGCATTGTTTAATATTTTGCAGGAAGGTGATATTCAAATTAGAGGATTCAAATTGAGAATGCCGCTAGATATGCAATTTGTATTCACTGCAAATCCAGAAGATTATACTAACAGAGGGAATATTGTAACTCCGTTGAAAGATAGAATTGGATCTCAAATATTGACACATTATCCTGAAACGGTACAAATCGCCCGTACTATTACAGAACAAGAAGCGAAGCTGGACGTTGCTCAGAGCGATATGGTTCATGTTCCTTCTCTGGCCAAAGATTTATTAGAACAAATTAGTTTTGAAGCTAGAGAAAGTGAATATATTGACAATAAAAGTGGGGTAAGTGCCCGTATGAGTATAACTGCTTATGAAAACTTATTAAGTACGGCAGAGCGTCGCGCGCTAAAAGCTGGAGTAGACAAAACCACCTTGCGTTTATCTGACTTTATGGGAATTATTCCATCGATAACAGGTAAGGTAGAGTTGGTTTATGAAGGAGAGCAGGAGGGAGCAGCATTTGTAGCGCAAAACCTTATTGGATCAGCAATTCATACGTTTTTCCCAGGTTATTTCCCGAAAATTGAAAAACTAGAGAAACCAGATGAAAAAACGGCCTATACGGATTTAATCGAATGGTTTTTTGCAGAAAGCGGTTTTGAATTATTAGATGACGCTACAGATGAGGAATACCAGAGAATTCTAGGATCAATAGTTCCTTTGGAAATATTGGTTAAGAAATACCAACCCCAATTAGAAAAAGAAGACAAATTTTTCATGAAAGAATTTATTTTGTGGGCAATGGTAGAATATAAAAAACTGAGCAAAGACAGGATAACTGATGGTTACCAGTTCAAAGATATGTATGGAAGTTATATCAGTAAATTATAATCACTAATATAGCATTTATAAAATTGCAAAAAGGATTCAGATTCAGTTCTGGATCCTTTTTTTTATGTACTTCGTAATGATTATTAAGTTTAGTAAATACCTATTGCTATTTATTTTTAATCTACCTTGCTCCGTTGGCATCACTTTCGGTCAATGAAATACAATGGAAAATAGCTTTGAAGCTTTAATTACCTCCTATATCGAGAATAAAGTAGGTATCTCTGAACATTTTTTAAGCAACGACTTGGCCAATAGCTTAAAGCAAAATTTACTCGCCTTAAATCAACAAAATTTATTAATTGTCGCTGGAACTGGAAACTCAGAAGTTATTGCTTATGATAGCGCTGTGCGAAGCGATTCTATTTATTGGTTGGATAAAAAACACAATAACGAATTTGAAAATGCTTTTTTTGTTCAAATTGAAGCTTTTATAGCCTACCTAAATGAAAGTTGTTTCACTGGAATTACAGGCTATGAATTTCATTATTCCTTATATGAAAAGGGCGATTTTTACTTGGAACATTATGATCAATTTCACAATAATCCAAGTCGGAAATATTCGATGATTAGTTATTTAAATAGTAATTGGCAACCGGCTGATGGCGGGGAATTGTTAATTCACCAAGATAATAATAACCAGAAAATTGCACCGACGCAGGGAAAAACTGTTTTCTTTAAAAGCGATGAGCTGCTTCATGAAGTTTTAGTTACTCAAAATACCCGTATGAGTATTACAGGTTGGTTAAAATGTGATTGATGTTTAAAACAGTTTTAGTAATTGAGACGCAGATTAAATAGATTTCCGCACCTAATATAAAAATGCGGAGAACCTTTAAATCTGCTTTATCTGTGTGTTATTTTCTAATGTACTGCTTATGTATGCCACTTTATTATATTTTAAATCAATAGGACGGTTTGCATGTCAGTTATAGCAATAGGTTATTAATGAATTGTTTCAAGTTGTAAATACAATCTGTCCGATTCATTTTGTAGTTGGCTTATTTGACTTTTTATGTTTTGGAGATCATTTTGCAACAAGCTCATTTCTTCTAGTTTTTCATTTTCAGATCGAAAGAATGTGAATTTTTCGGCATCTGTAAAATCCTTTTGTGTGTTTTCGAACTGATTTTTATTGTCAATAAGTAAGGCCTTAATTTCAGTAATACGACTGTTAATAGAATCTCTTCTTCTCAGGTTATTATTTTCTAATGCTATTCTTTTTTTTATTTCGTCTTGTATTCGTTGTTCGTTAAATTCGTTTTGTTCCAGTGTGATTTTTTCGTTACTGAATTCTGTTTGTTTATTTTTTAAATCTAATTCGCTTCGTTTATTATTTTGAATAACATTAAGCACAAGGACAGCTGCGAATATGGATAAAAATAAAAGCGTCAAAAAAAAGTGACTTTTCTTTAATCCTAAAATTGTTGTAGACTTTTTTATGGGCTCAATTTCTGGAGAAGGAATTGATCGCTTTATCGTTGGAGGAACTACTGCGAAAAAAGTTTTAAGTTCCTCTATATCCTGAGCGTTTTTCCATTCGTTCATACCTTGGTACCAAACTAAAGAGGCTTTATTTAAGTCTTGTTTTTTTAATTCTTCTAGGATAAAAGGACCACCATTTTCCTTGCCATTATTGATGTAGTAGCTTCTCATAAATTGCAAATATTTGCTGTGCTTTAATAGAGTGTAATATTACAAAAAAATGTATTTTGTTTGTGTTGAAAACAGTAGTTTGTTTTGTTCTAGTTAGATTTTATAATTTTCCATATACTCTTGAAACAAAAAATCCGTTGAGGAATGCGGCTGAATCAATATGACTTTGAAGAAGAACGCCTCTGTGCTTGCCTTCTAGTAGTAATTGAGCGGCTTGCGCCAAAGGAGCTGCGGTAGTGGTTTGAATTGCTCTTAGTAGATGATTTCCTATTTTTTGAGGAAGTATGGTTTTGGCTATTTCTCGACGGCGTAAAACACCTTCAATATCTCTGCCTTGTATAGCGGCATACAATACAATTTGGTCGTCCTCAATATGTGGAATTACCTCTTGCATTTTGTATTGTAGTTCTTTAATTTTAGATGCGGCAACATCTATTTTTTTAATTTGCTTTTCAATCCATGCGTAATGACCGGGGTAGCGTAGCGTTTTATAATCGAGTCTGCACACTTTTCCAGATAAGGCATGAGGTAAATCAGCACCACCACCAGAGGTAAGGTCTTCTTCATAAGTAATGCCGTCAATAATAATTTCAGCTCTTTCTGATAAGGAGGGAAGCGTGGTTTTTACGTAATCTCTAAGTACGACGGTAGCTTTTAGATATTCGGTGGCCACACCTACGGGACTCCAAGTAAATCCGTAGTAATGCGGTGCTACAGCATGTTTTGTTAAAGCACCTACTTTGAATTCTAAAGTGTGAACAGAGTTGACTTTGTAGTCATTACAAAATTTTCGGAATAATTCATGGGCTAATAAATTAATATATCCAGGTGCTAAGCCAGTTTGTAGTAGAAAACCAGTATCGGCATTTTTAGACAAAGCTATAATTTCTTCCGTCTCGGCCACATACTCGGTAAGGTTAGCATAGTGAAGTTTGAAGTCTTTTGCAAATTGAGCAATTCTTGGTGATGCACTACCTGGGAGACAATCGAGAATGATGTCCCCCTGTTGAAAGATGGCAATCATTTCCTCAGTTAATTCTTTTTCGTCAAGATTAAAAGCTTTGATAGTGCAGGGTTTTGTTGTTCCTTCCTCAACCCATTTAGCTACTTTTTTAGCTTTTAAAAAACTCCTATCACCTATATAAAGAGTAGGAGTGACATCACTCCATTCGGCTAAAATTAAACTAACTGCCTCAGCAATACCTCCTGCACCTGCAATAATAATATTGAAATGTTTTTTCATATACTAAAGTTAATAAAATTTATATAAACAATTGATTTTTAATTAATTAAATATTTAGTGGTTTAAAATTAGGTACTGTTGTTCCTCTCAATTTATTTGCTAGAACTATTTTTGGCCACGTCCCGCAACCTCGGGATAACAAAATAGTACCGATTAATTAATGATAATTAGTCAAATCCACCTAAATTTTAATATGGTAGACTTGGTTTTTTTGTAATAAAAAACGTGGTATTGTTTTCAAATAACCCAACTATGATGTCTCGATTTAATAATACTCAAAACCTACCAATCTATCAAAAAGCAGATGGGGTCTTTACTTAAGATAATGATTGTAGTCAAGACACTAAAGAATTAATTCGAGCAGATACAATGTTTACGTCCTGCCTAGGATAGTAACGGAAAGCCCGTAAGGGAAGGAGCACTAAATAAAACAAAACCCAAAACAGCGACCGTAGGAAGCTCGTTTTGTGTTTATGTTTTTAAGTGCGATGCCCGCGGACTTGTAGTGAAAAGCCTAAAATGGCAGCATACTTATTATTTATACGATAAATTAAGAATTCATGAAAAAAAAGTGATGTCAGGATCTTAATGTGTAATTTTTAGAAGGAATTATTAATTTTCAGTTTCATAATTAGCTGGTAGTTAAATAATTCACTATTTTGAGTGACAATTCTATAAGATCTAAAGGGGGTATTGTAATAGGATTCAGCAGGAGTGGGGGTAATTTTATTACTAAAAAAAATAGTGCTACAATGATATAAAAGGAGCTATTAGCCAGAATGTATAACCTAATAGGAAAGTGACTAGAATAAAAAACAATAACTATGTTTAAAGTAAGACAAAATGTAGGACAAGAGTTTGGATTTCAAATTATGGAAATAATTGATTTTGAACTTGGCTTAGTTGAAAACGTGATTATGCAGTGGGAGGATGATTTAGGAAATAGATTAATAGGAAAATTTAGTGAGTCACAACTTACCAATGCTGATAATGTTGCCAATGTAAATAGTAACGCACAGCAGTAAATTATATTAAGCACTAAAGTGGTTGATTTAAAGATAATAATTTTTTATAAAAAATATAATGAATAAAACGATAATAGTTTCTAATAGATTACCAGTAGATTTAAAATATGATGAAGACAAGTTAGTTGTAAAATCAAGTTCGGGTGGTTTAGCTACTGGAATGAAATCTGTTCATAGAGAGGGCAACGGGATATGGATAGGTTGGTCAGGTTTGGCTAACGAAGATATGAGCGATTTGCAAAAAGCGGAAGTTGATGCTGCTTTGGCCAAAGAAAAATGTGTACAAGTCCCGCTTACTAATAGTGATATTGATAATTATTATTATGGTTTTAGTAATACTGCCTTATGGCCGTTATTTCATTATTTTCAAGCGTATACTGAATTTGAATTAAATCACTGGGAATCGTATGTTGAAGTTAATCAAAAATTTGCCGATGTTGTTTTAGAAAGCGTTAATGATGGTGACACGGTTTGGGTTCACGATTATCAATTATTGCTGCTTCCTGAAATGCTTAGGGAAAAGAATCCTACATTGACTATTGGATTCTTTTTACACATTCCATATCCATCTTATGAGCTTTTTAGAACTTGTCCGTGGCGAAATGAATTGCTTCAAGGAATGCTTGGTGCTGATTTAATTGGTTTTCATACTTATGATTACGCCCGACATTTTCTAAGTTCAGTAGGTCGTATAAAAGATGTTGAAATAAACTTTAATGAGATTTCATATGGTAACCGAATCATAAAAGTAGATTCTTTTCCCATGGGAATTGATTATAATCGCTATCATAATGCTGCATTGGAACATGATAAATATCCCGAAGATTCTAAGTCGGAATTAATGAAAAGCATCGATTTTCATAACAGATCGAATGATGAAAGTAAGTTGATTTTGTCTATTGACAGAATGGATTATACGAAGGGAATCCCTAATAGAATAAAATCTTTTGAATATTTTTTAAATAAATATCCGGAATATAAAGGAAAAGTACGATTGGTAATGTTAGCAGTACCTTCGAGAGAAAATGTTGCCCAATACCAACTATTAAAAAGAGAAACAGATGAACTTGTAGGAAGGATTAATGGTGATCTATCTACTATTAGTTGGACTCCTATCTGGTACTTCTACAGATCATTGCCTTTTGACGAGTTAATCGATTTGTATGTTTCTTCAGATGTGGCAATGGTAACGCCAGTTAGGGACGGAATGAATTTAGTTGCGAAAGAATATGTGGCTAGTCGAACAAAAGAAAATGGAGTCTTGATATTGAGTGAAATGGCTGGTGCAGCCAAGGAAATGCATGAGGCATTGATTGTAAACCCGAATAATTTTGATCAAATAGCGGATTGTCTTAAAGAAGCATTAGAGATGCCAGCAGAGGAACAAAAAACGAGATTAGAAGCGCTACAAAAAAGAATTTCTAGATACGATGTAGAACGATGGGCAGGAGAATTCTTAAAAGCGCTTAAAGTGGCAAAGGAAGCTGTTCCAATACAAGTTGCAAAAAAGCTTACGCCAAATAAAATTGAAGAAATTGGGCTACATTATAAAACGGCTACTAAAAAATTACTTTTACTGGATTACGATGGTACCTTGGTAGGTTTTAAAAATAATCCAATCGACGCTAGCCCAAGTCAAGAGTTATATGACTTATTAGACAAAATTAATCGTGACGAAAATACTGAAGTAGCCATAATTAGTGGGCGAGATCGTAAAACACTCGAAGGTTGGTTTGGTAGTAAAAGCTACACTTTGGTTACAGATCATGGGGCATGGTTACGAAAAATAGGAGAGGATTGGGTCGCTTTAGATCATTTAAAATCACAATGGAAAGAAAATATTAGACCAGTACTGGAAGCTTTTACAGATAGCACCCCAGGAGCGTTAATAGAGGAGAAAGAATATTCGTTGGCTTGGCATTATCGAAAAGCAGATGCTGAAATGGCGGCTTTGAGAACGATGGAATTGAAACATGTTTTAAAAAGTTTGTTATTCAATAATAGTCTTTCTGTTCTTGATGGAAATAAAGTGCTGGAAGTAAAAAACAGCAATATCAATAAGGGTCGCGCTGCTACGAGTCTTATTTCGAATACAAAGTATGATTTTATATTTGCTATAGGAGATGACTGGACAGATGAGTTTATGTTTGAAGAACTTCCTGAAAGTGCTTACACGGTAAAAGTTGGAAATGTAAAAACAGTAGCCAACTATTTCATTAAAGACAATACAGAAGTTCTTGGTCTTTTAGATAATATAACCTCATTATAATTTATAACAGCAGTTAATTCTGCATTTAGATTGTTTAAATAATAAGAAGCGTTTTTAAAATCACATTTAATTGATGGTTTTAAAAACGCTTTCTTAGATTTTAATAGCCTTTAAAAAGGGGAACTATTTATTATAAAACTATAATTCCTAAACGAAATACGATAAGGATTTATACAAACAATCATGCTAAATTTACTTTAATTGTTTAAAGTGACTGATTGTGCACAGACTAGAAACTAAATTATCAAAAATTGATAATAATCCGCAACAGACGGCTAAATTAGTCGGTTTACGTTATTTTATAAATTCGTCAAGAGGGTTTTACCGTTTTAAAAAGGGGAAAGGATTTTTTTATAAAGATGAAAATGATGTCCCAATTCATGATGGAGAATTGTTAACCCGATTCAAAACATTAGTACTTCCTCCAGCTTGGGAAAAAGTATGGATTTCGCCTTGTGAGAATTCACATTTGCAAGCAACTGGAATTGATACTAAAGGAAGTAAACAATACCGTTATCACGCTAATTGGAATAGAATACGAAATCAATCTAAATTTTATCGCTTACGCCAATTTGCGAAGGCATTACCAAAAATTAGAGTACAAGTAGAAAAAGATTTGAATAAAAAAGGAATGCCTTATGAAAAGGTGATTGCTCTAGTTATTAGATTGATTGAAGTAACCAATATTAGAATAGGAAACGAAGCATATAAAAAGTTATACGGTTCTTTTGGGCTTACTACATTACTCGATAAACATGCAAAAATTAGTAAAGGACTAATCTCTTTTGAGTTCAAAGGAAAAAAAGGGGTGAAGCACAACATTACTTTAAAAGACAAGCGATTAATGCGCTTGGTAAAAAGATGTCGTGATATTCCTGGACAAGAACTTTTTCAATATCATAATGATAATGGCAACCATCATACTGTAGGCTCTGGAGATATTAATAGTTATCTGAAAGAATGTACTTCATTAGATTTTACGGCTAAAGATTTTAGATGCTGGTCAGGGAGTTTAAATGTTTTAAGCAGCTTTTTACAACAACAGAAACCATTATCAGCAACTGATTGTAAGAAAAAAATTGTAGTTGTTTTAGATTCAGTTTTAGAAAAACTAGGCAATACGCGAACTGTTTGTAAAAAGTATTATGTGCATCCCACAGTTATTGCATCCTTTGAAAGTGGAGCCATTTGGAAATACCAACCTCGTAAAAGCATGTCAAAGGGAAAATTAAATGTCGAAGAAAAAGCACTAAGCAAGCTTTTATCAACGGAGAAAATTGCTGAAGTATTAGTTTAACAAATAATCATTTGTGAACGTTTTTAAGTGCTTATTTAATTTGCAATACAATTAAAAGATAAAAGTAATTGTTGTATCATTTCTATTAGAACAAAAGGAATAAAAAAACTTGTGTTTTAACGATTACAATTATGGAAATAGTAGGAATGAAGCCTGATTATAACTCAATAAATTCTAAAATTGATGTTTTTACAGCATTAAAAAAACCGCAATTAGAAATAAATTGCGGTTTACTATTTTACTCAAATTAGCGTTTTTGAAACGACTAGAATTAGTTTTTTATTGCTTCTAAAACTTCTTCATCATCAGTAATTTTAGAAAGATTAATAGCAGTTTCAATAAGTGCTAGATGTGAATAAGCTTGCGGAAAATTCCCTAACAAACGCTTGGTTTCAAAATCAATATCCTCACTAAACAAACCTAAATGATTGCTATAAGAGAGTAACTTCTTAAACATTTTTTCAGCTTTTTTAGTTTCTCCAATTTTGTACAGACTATTGATATACCAAAATGTGCAAATTGTAAAGGAAGAGGACGGGAGTCCAAAATCGTCTTTATTTTTATAACGGTATAGAAGACCGTCGTTGCTCAGGTCACGTCCTATTGCGTTTACGGTTGCGACATATTTAGCATCTTTGGCATCAATAAAACCATAGTTTTCCATCAAAAGCACCGATGCATCTAGGTCAGGTGAACCGTACGATTGAGTAAAAGCTTGAACCGATTCGTTCCAAGCGTTATCCAAGATATCCTTTCTTATGGCTTCAGCTAATGGTTCCCATTTTGCCGCGTTAGATTTTTTACCTAAAATTTTTGCTACTTTAATTGCTCTGTCAATGGCGGTCCAACATAATATTTTAGAAAAAGTAAAATGTCTTTCTTCGGTTCTAAATTCCCAGATCCCTTTGTCAGGTTCCTGCCAGTGTTTTGCGACTACCCACACAATCCCTTTGGTTATATTCCATAGTTCTTCACCATTTTCTGTGTCGTTGCTAAAAGTGCTTAGTTGCTGGTGAATGACATCCATCAAAATTCCGTAAATATCATTTTGACGTTGTGAGTAAGCGGCATTCCCTATTCGAACCGGCTTACTTCCCATATAACCACTTAAATGATCGAGCGTCTTTTCGGTCAGTTTTTTCTCTTTGTTGATACCATACATGATTTGGAGTTTCTCATCCTTATCTGGAATTAAATCAACAATAAACTGCAGGTAATTTTTAGCCATTTTTTTATGACCCAATTCTGAAACTACCTTTACGACCATTGAAGCATCACGAATCCAGCAGAAGCGATAATCCCAGTTTCTAACTTCACCTATAGTTTCTGGTAGAGAAGTTGTGGCAGCAGCAAGAACTGCCCCTGTTTTTTCATAACTAAGCAATTTTAATGTGATAGCACTTCTTATAATTTGCTTGTTAAATTTTTTATATTCAGTTGTTTTATCAACCCATCCTAACCAATAAGTTTTCGTTCTTTGAAACTCCAAATTAATTTTTGCAGTGGTTGGCATTAATATTTTTTCATTGTAGGCCAATAATACATATCCATCTTCATCAAGTTGGATGCTTTTACCTTCTTTAATAGCCGTGAGGTCAAAGCTGCTATATAAAAACAGTGAATCAAATTTAGTAGAGTCACTTAAGCTTATAATATGGTCATCTTTCACATAGTTTAACGTTTGTCCTAAGGCATATTCTAACTTTGGGTTATATTCTATAGTAAATTTTGGTGAACCGCTTATTTTTTTAAAGTAACGAATAATTTCAGGAGGGATCACATATCCTTCTTTCTCTTTTCGGTAACGCGGCATAAAATCATTGATTTCAAATGCATCAGTACCATTATCAAAAGTAGTTACGAGTATACTAGTATTTTCAAGATATTTTTGGGAAATAGAATAGTCATCACTGCAATGAATTTCAAAACTTCCGCCTATTTCAGTATCTAAAATTTTAGCAAATACAGAAGAGGAATCGAATTCAGGTAAGCAACACCACTCGATAGCTCCAGTATCCGAAATTAGTGCAGCACTTCGACAATTACCTATTATGCCATAATTTAAGTTTTTCATAAAGTATTCTTTTTTCGTTGGTGTTTCTTAATTCTTTAAAATTAATAAAAGAATCTTAGTTGGCCTAACGACTCCTTACTTAAAAAGATAATTACCAATTGATGAAAATATTGATTAACTAAATAGATTAATCCTATAATTTGGATGTTCTTTTTACGATTTTCACTACTAAATTTTGGGGCTAATGAACGTTTTATAAAAAAACAATTGTATCAAATTGGTTAGACGTAAATTATCTGGGTATAATTGACTGAAATGTTTAGTAGATGAACTATTGAGAACTAAAATTTTTTCTAGTAAGATTTTTTAAATCCGAGATAATAAGCTTTGCTACTATTGAGACTAAAATTTTTTGAACATGAAGGACTTAATTCATGTTTAAATCGTCTTTATTTTGTTTTCGAATAACGATTTATGTTCCAACTTTAATTACTGCTAATTCATCTTGAGTAAAAGCAGTATGTTTTATCTTTTTTTAATAAAAGCAGCAATTGAATTCATATTAGATGCTTTTGGATATAAACAATAAATAGCGAAAGTTGTTTTGAAAGTATGAATATAAAAATAAAATATAAATACTTATTACAAAATTGATTTTTGATTTGTTTGAAGCAAAGTAGCTTCAGCTAACAACGTAAAAAACAAAAGTCCTCAGATTAACTAAGGACTTTTGTGATAAAAGGAAATTATTTTTTAGACTCTTCGATAGAAAGTTTTCTAAATTCCTTTAGCATTTTTTCCATTTCTAAAGTTGACTTACGTGCTCTTGCTCCAGCTGCTTTTACTCCTTTATCAATTAGAGATTCTGTTTCTGCAGTAAATGCTTCAAACTCAGCGTTAATTTTTGCTACTAATTCTTTCATGTGTTTTTTATTAAATTAAAGTCACAAAAATAGAATTTTGCGAAAGATAGCCTAGTAATATTATGTTAAAAATAATTCAATATTAAAGTTTATTGCTCATTTAGTACTAAAAAGGACTATTCGACCTGCTTAAAATTAGCTGATTTTGTCATAAATAAAAAAGTTGTTGATTTTTATTAAAGTTCTTTAGAACATTTTTAACTGTAAACTGCGGCTGAATATTGGTCAGTACTATTACTTCCCGATGCAGAAAATAACTTTCCTTACTTTAATGGAGTTTTAAACTTCTGTGGTACAATTATGGTACAATTTAAAGCAAACTATCGCAAAACAAAACAAAGTATCCTTGTCAAGATAACATAACTCATGGGAGTTGTTTGTGCAAAAATAGTTATAAATTTTGATTATATCACTAATATAAAAAAGCTAAGTCTTGTATGATGAGAATACTTAGAGATTAGGGGAAAAAATAAAAGAGGTCAAAAATCTAGTATTAACTTTAGATTTTTGACCTCTTTTCAATATCATTTTGGATTTCGAAATAAGTTTTTACTCGACCAGACTTAATCCATTTCATTAACTCATGTCTGTAAAAATAAATGCGTTTACCTTGTTTATTAACTGGGATTTCCTTTTTACATACTTTACTATAGATTGTGGATACCGATAGATTTAAAAGTTTTGATGCCTCTTGAATGTTTAGAAGTTCTTCCTTATTTTCTTCTACATTAGAAATTCTTACAATAAGTTTTTCTAAATACTCCAATTTATCATGAATCTTGTTCATCATTACAGGTATTTGGTCAAAAGTAAATGGCTTCATGGCGATCTGTTATTTAAATCTTCATGTAAAAGTATTTAATACGAACACTGGAGATAATACATGTCCTTTAAAGGGGGAGTTTGGCTTTTAATTTCTAACTATTACTGATTGTAAGGCAATAGAAAATAATTATTCATTTTGGAAAATGTTGTTTAGCCCCATCCAATTTAGTAGCGCTGCTGTACGAATAAATGTAGATTTTTTTTGTAGAGGATTTGAGCGTTTACCCTGTAAATATTTAGGATTAAATATCTATATTATTTATGCTGCAATTTTCAGTGATATTGATCACCCAATTCTGATTTAAAGAGATGATTTAGTTTTATTTAATATTGTAATTCAGATATTTATAAAATTTTATGGATTCCATTCCTTATTTTATCACAGCTGTTTTTTATCAATACACCTACCTTTTTTTACGGAAATAGCACCTACCTGATCCTATTTTTTGCTCTTAATTTGTAGTTGTAAATAAATTGCTAATTGTAGAATAAATAATAATGTTAAATCAAAAAAAAAGTCTTTATAAAATTTTAAATGTTATGTATAAAGAAAAACCATCTCTTGTGATTTTGCCGCGGGTATGGGATTAGCTTCGGGGGCTTGAAACAAGTAGATGCGTTTACACCAGAAGGCGATACCACTATTGATTTTTCAATGTATGATGCACTTCAAGATGGCTTTGGAAAATTTGTATTTATAATACGTAGAAGTTTTGAAAAAGAATTTAAGGAAATTTTCAATAAAAAACTTTAAGGGAAGGCAGAGTAGGATTCGAACCTAATCGGCTGAACCCTTACTTATGCTGCATTTCTATAAATTTATAACCTAATGTGCCACGATGTTGCCATAAGAACTGAATCAATTCTTTTAATGGGCTAATCATCTTGTTATAAGATGATTGCCTTGATTTTAATGAACGAAAATAATTCATGTTTAGTTAAAGTCAAATATAGCTAAATTTAGAATAAAATTGTAGTAGTTTAATGAAATTATTTTTGATTCTTACCAAGAATATTATTCAATCTTGTGAGGGTATACTTTAACGCAGTAGTAAAGATAATCTTTAAATATTTAAGCACTTTTAGAAATCTAAAGGGGCTATTCAATTACGCAAATGTTATTTAAAAAGAAGGTAGCAAATTTATACTCGATTGCAGTTTATAATATCAAGATGATCTTGATATACTTAACTTGATTCCATTACGGTCTCGCGATCACTTGCTAATGCAAGAAATAGGGTTGTTGAATTATTATAAAAAAGGATGATTCTTCAATTATCCCATCCAGTGGAGTGGATGGGAGCACAGTCGAACACCTTGTTCCTATTTTAACTTTTCTAGATAGATCTAAAATAAACTTATAAGCATTGATTTTTAAATTTTCTAATTTTTTAAAATTAATAAAACAGTACTGTTTTGATCGCTATTTACTTAAGAATACGTGGAAAGTTTTTATGGTAAAAGAATGCTTAGACAAAATAAAATTAAAGAGAAATAAGTAATCCTTAACCCAATAGTCTACACCATTTTTAAATAAAAACAGTTGTAATTATTATTAAAAGTTAAGATAGTGGATACAGGTAAATTTGTTGTCGCTTTACATGGATCTCCACTATGATTTTTATGTGTAACAGAAACAGAGTTCACAGTGATATATGTAAATTGCTTATTATAACTTTCAAATTACGATTAAAAACTAAATCATATTTTTTAACATTTCCATTTAAATCAGAAGCTGTTAGTAACTAAATTGTGATGCGGAATTAATAACTTAATTCAACTATAATGCAACGTTAAAGAATTTGTTAAAAGAGATGCCTGCCATTGTCTCTTATAAAATTCTCTTTATTTTTATAAGACAATGATTTTATAATCTAAGTTTTAAATTGGTCATTGAAGTATTTTGACTTTACGCTATTTCACTATTTAATTTAAAACCTATAATTATTAATTTTAAAATAAAACAATATGAATAGACCCACACCCAAACATAAAGCACCAAAACTTAGTTTTCCTTTATTAGATGGAAGTACTTGGAATTTAGAAGAGCAACAACCAGAAAATTTTACGCTTTTGGTTTTTTACAGAGGCCTACATTGCCCATTATGTAAAAAATATTTAGTAGAATTAGAAGATTTATTAGAAGATTTTAATAAAAAAGGCGTAAAAGTAGTTGCTGTAAGTATGGATGATGAAAAGCGCGCACGTTTATCAAGAAAAGACTGGGGATTAAAAGACCTGCGTGTTGGTTACAATCTTGATTTAGAAATAGCAAAAAACTGGGGATTATACATCAGTAAAGGGATTAAAGAAGGAGAGCCAGATGTTTTTAGCGAACCAGGATTGTTCTTAATCGATAAAAATGCGGAGATTTATTATGCCGCAATCAATAGTAATCCTTGGGGAAGGCCTTATTTACCGTCATTTGTAAAAGCGGTAGATTTCATTACAGAATCAGGATATCCAGCAAGAGGAGAAATGTTGTAAATAACTTTCAATCTTGAAAATATAGATAGTTTTTGTGTATCGCTATTTCAAGATGGGACATTCATATAAAAAAATGCCCATATTAATAATTAAGAAGGGTATTAATTAAGCGGTTTTAATACTATCTATAAATATCTCTACCACTATTTGTTTTCCAATTTTTCTCTAAATAATCAGCATCTTCATCTGTTCTAGGATGTACTCCTAAAACTACGTGACCTTCATTTATTCCAGATTCGTATATTTTTGTACGCTCTTCAGGAATTCCTGAACCTACAAGTGCGCCAATCAAAACACCTGTTATTCCACCAGCTCCAGCACCAGCTAATCCTGCGGTAATAGGCCCTGCAATTATTAATCCTAATCCTGGAATAACAACACTTGTTCCTATTGCTGCGATTACCCCAACAATGGCACCGATAGTTCCACCAATGGCTGATCCAGTTGCAGCAGTTTTAGCTGCTTTTGTTCCTAATTCGGAGTGGTCATCTGAATCTGAATAATGTTTCTTACGCGTTTCATCTGACATTAGTAAATTGATTTCTTCACGTGTATAGCCGCGATCGTGTAGCGCATTATAGGCATTTTCAGTGCTTCTTCTATCTGCAAACATTCCTGTCATCATAGGACGTTTGTCTAAATTGTGATTGTCTCTACTTTCCATAATTTTTGTTTTAATTGTTTGTTTATTCGTAGATGTAAAATTGCTAAATCATCACAATAATCAGACTATGAAATTTTTGAAAAATATTATATAATTTTAATATTACTGCTTAGTTTCCAAATTGTTATGGCAGTTATATTTTTCGAATAAAAATAAAAAATCATTAAAGAGTAGTGTAATTATGAGTGACTTTTAGGATTAACAATCTCTCAATTATTCTAATTTTCAGAATGAATTTTTGGATACAACTTTTCTATTTTGCCAAATTAGTTACAGCATAGGTAGGTAGTTTAGCAGCGGCTAGTATTCACCTCTGAATTTGAAAATAAAATCAGCGTTGATAATATGCTAACCTTTATTTAAAATGTAAATCAGATTAAACTGCTACTATTGTGTTTGCTTAGGAAACAATTTATAAACAAGCTAAGTTTTACAACTACAAACTCATGTACAATACATTTTTAATACCACTACTTAAAAAGCTAGAGAGGCCTGGCTATTCTGTTTTTCTAGTATTCGTCTTTATCAATTCGCATCAAATAGTAGCACAGCATGCAAACACAAAAGTCAATATCCAAATTGCTTTCTTAGCTGATATTCATTTACAAGATATTTACGGTTCACTTTCTGATTCTAATTTTAAGGGTGTTCTAAATCCTAAAAATAAGAAGAATGTCCTGATCCGCACGATGGAATCTCAGTTGCAATCGACACGTATTTACAATGAAAATTATTTTGCATTCATAGCTGCTTTAGATGATATTGCTTCAAGAAACATCAAATTGGTGGCTTTACCTGGTGATTATACTGATGATGGACAGCCACTACATATAAGAGGATTAGCAAAAATTCTAAAACAATACCAAGACGAGCACGGAATATCATTTTTTATAACCACTGGGAACCATGATCCCTCAGGTCCCTTTGCACAAGAGTCTGGTAAAAGTGACTTTATGGGACATAATGGAAAAAGCCAAGCAATCTATAGCCAACCGGATTTACACAAATTAAATCAAGAAAAGGAAGACCCACTTGTTATTTCATCAGATGTAATGAAATTGGGTTATGAGGGTATTATCAATGAATTAAAGGCCTTTGGTTTTTATCCTAACAAAAAAGACAAATTTTGGGCGACATCATTTTCGAATTATAATACTGAAAATTATGATTTTTCGAACGCAGAAATTGCGGCGTCGTTAAACAATCGGCAATACGAAATAACAAAAGGCTACACAGTACCTGATGTAAGTTATTTAGTTGAACCTGTAGAGGGTTTGTGGTTATTGGCAATTGATGGTAATGTGTATATTCCGAAGTCTGATGATGGTAAAAATACAACTTCATCTGCAAGTTATGGAGAAGCGAGCACGGGCTATAATAATGTTTTGTCTCACAAAGCACATTTACTAAATTGGATCAAATCAGTATCGGCACAAGCAAAAAAACAAGGGAAGACACTAATTGCGTTTAGTCATTTTCCGATGATTGATTTTAATGATGATGCTACAAATGATCTAAAGGAATTATTAGGTAAAAATAAATGGCAACTCAATCGCGTACCTGATGAGGCGGTTGCAGAACAGTTTGCCGATGCAGGTTTGAAAATACATTTTGGAGGACACATGCATATCAATGATACCGGAGTGAGGGTCAGTGCCAACGGAAATCAATTGGTAAATGTACAAACGCCTTCGCTTGCAGCTTACATCCCTGCTTACAAACTGTTGACTATTTCGTCTGATAGTATTGCTACTGTGGAAACGGTGACAATAGATGAAGTGCCTCGCTTTAACGAGCTTTTTGATTTATATGAAAAAGAATACCAATTTCTAAAAAGTACAGGATCAAAAACAGTGTGGAATCACGATATATTAAAAACAAAAAATTACCATGAATTTACCGATTTCCATTTAAAAGAATTGGTTCGGTTACGCTTTATGGCAGACTGGCCCAAACCGTTTGCCGATTTTCTTTCGAATACAAATGGAGCTGATTTAGTTATGCTTTCGCAAATAAAATCCAGTAAGGATTTACAAGAAATTATTGCAAATAAAAAATCAGAAACTGCACAGTGGCAGAAGACAGAAGAGAAAATTGCAGCCCTTTTACAATCTCAAAATTTAAATATTGAAGATTTTAAAAAGTGGAACGGTACTGACTTATTTATAGATTTTTACCGACTACGCAATGCCGATAAATTAGCGATAGGTGATATTGGTTTAGAAAAAGTGAAACAATATAACCTAATAATAGATTTGTTTTTAACTTCTAAAAACGAAAACAGTACTAATGAGCAGCGCCGTCAACTGTATTTGTTTTTCAAGATTTTTAATAAATTTATGAATGGAGCGCCAGCAGATCATTTTTCAGTTAATTTAAAATCGGGTGCTATCGATGATTTGAATAAGTAGGAATACAAATAAAAAAGAGAGACAATTATCTGTTGATAGCTTGTCTCTCTTTTTTATAAATTTTTACTTCCCGTTGACTGGATTTTTACGAACATAAGTACCATCGTCAAAATTTACCTTGTAAGTAGAATCAAAAAGTAGACTTGGCATATAGTAATCTGTCGTAATTATTTGCGCTCCAGATTTCTTAGCTTCTTCAAATCGACTGTAATCATTAGTGCGTGCTTCTTTTGTATCTGCATCAGCGCGGGTTCGTATCAAGTATCCTTTTTCGACCAAATCTTTTATAGTCGCATCTTTAGGATCGTTTCTAAATAAGGTAGCTGCTTCTGGCGTTCCTGGTTCCGCATTGATAAAGAGTACAGCACTTTTAAGAGAGGGATGGTGTTCTGCGTACATTGTTTTTTTGGCTCCGTTGTTATCCATGATAAACAAGAATTTTCCTTGTGCATTTTTTAATGATGGCCAATTGTGGTGTAAAACAGCTTCTTCTAATGTTTGGTACGAACCACGTACATTATCAGGCGTGATGACTTTATCAGGACCTAAAGTATTTATAATTACGTGATCTAATTGATCAAATAAAGCGGTGGTAAATTCTTCAGGCATGTTGTTAAAAAAATTAGGACCACCATCTTTTGGTTCTAAAGTGATAAAAACAGGAGTGTGATTTGGATTGTCATTGGACCATTTTTTTAATTCTTGTAAACACAGTTCTAATGTTAAACAAGAGGTTCTAAAATCGATGTCAGGCATGTGCAATACTTTGAATCCTGGTTTATTCATGACTCCTAGAGGATCATAAGCTATTTTAGAATTTACTATTTCTAAACCTTTGGGATGCGCATATTTTCCTCCTATGGTATCTGAATAGACATCAATTTCTAAATTTCGTAAACCCTTATTTAATTGGTCTGTTATAGCGATGTGTTCGTATTGCAAACCTTGATAGGAGTTAGTCGTATCTCTTTTACCAACCAAATTATAAAGGTCACTTTCGAGAGCTTGCCTATAACTGTTGTGCGATCCTATTACTTGTAATTGGTTGATTTTTAAATTGCTCTTTTGAGCGTGTAGTGTGGCACCAAGTGAACAAGTGCTTAATAAAATTAGCGCTGCTTTTTTCATAATAAAAATGAATTTTAGTAGTGGTACGGCGGACAGTAATAAGTGGATGCCGAAGATACCTATTATGAGAATGAACTGTGTTAAATCAAGAAAAAGAAAAGGACAAGAGATTATTACCAACTATGAAAGTTACAATAGAGGTATAGAAACCATTTCTTAATTTATTGTTAACACTCAGGCAAAAGTGGTTGACCAAACATTTCATTCATTTGTATAAACAAAAACAGCCATTTATTTTTATGAATAATCCTGAAAATTTTGAGAAAACCTATTTGTTATACTGGGAAAAACTTACTGCTTTTTCTTTTAATATGACTCAGGACATGGATGTCGCTCAAAACATAGTTCAAGACGTTTTTATTGATTTATGGGAGAGGCGAAACAAACTCGAAATTACTGCAATAGAATCGTACTTATATAGAGCGGCTAAAAATCAAGTCTTTAAATATTATCAAAATAACCGATTTGATAAAACCATTATTGAAGACAAATTTGAAGATTACATCGTTGATAATTGCAGTACAATTGATCCAGAGGTGATGGAGAAAATTTACGCCATGATTGAAAATCTTCCAGAAAAAAGAAAAGAAATTTTGCTCATGCACAAAATGCAAGACATGACCATTGATCAAATTGCAATAGAGTTGTGTTTGTCTAAACAAACAGTGAAAAACCAAATTTCTTCTGCTTTAAAACAACTTCGTTTTGAATTAAAAGATGTGTCTTGGATGGCGTCATTGCTAGTAGTATCGTATAAATTTTTAAGATAACCTTCCCTTAATGGTTTGATAATATTCTTGGATAGTACGATTTTAAGTTTTCAGTACTTATAGGTAACACTACCTATTATGATGAGAAAATTGAAACACAGTTTAGAATATTTTACAAATAAGAGTCTGAATAAAAAGACCACTCCGGCTGAGGAAGATGTTTTAGATTCTTTTGCTAAAGCAGAATATAAAGCAGCATTTTGGAATGAAGATAAAATGGGTAGCAGTAAAATAGTAAGACAAACTATTTATGAAAACATTTTACATAAAACGGAACGTAAAAGTAGTTGGAAATCGTACGCAATGTATGCGGCCGCAGCAAGTATTGTGGTACTCTTAGGAATAGGTTTATATAAAAGTACAACCACAATTTCTGAAGAACAAAAACTGTTTACGACATCAAACAGCTCTAAATCAATTCAACTTAGCGACGGATCAATTATTCATTTATCTGCGCATTCGACTTTGCAATATCCTGAAAATTTTACAGCCTCAGAACGAAACGTAGCTTTAATAAAAGGAAATGCCTTTTTTGAAGTAGCAAAAGATAGTGGGCATCCATTTATTATCTCCTCGGGAGCAATCAAAACAAAAGTCATTGGGACTTCTTTTCATATTCAATTAGCCAAAACAAAATGTATTGTAATGGTAAGAACAGGTAAGGTAGAGGTGAGTACAAAAAATCAATCCGTTCAATTAACTCCAAATGAAGAAGCAATATTTTCTAAAAATGCTTTAAGCAAAAAGACAATGGATGCGATTTTTGCTACTAATTGGTACGCTGAAGATTTAACTATAAACCAAATGAGTTTGCGTAAGGTTATTGAATTAATCGAATACAAATACGGAGTTACTTTTCAGTATATGAAGGGAGTTAACGGCGACGCTCCTTTGACCGTTTTTATTGCTAAAGATGCAAGCCTAGATAGCGTATTACGACAAATCAATTATATAACAAATTTAAAATTCAGTGTTTATGGCGAAACAGTAAAAGTGGAATAAAAAAAGCAGTTGCTACGAACAACTGCGATTAATAATTAAGTATCGAAATCAACCAATAACTTAAATCATGTATTTTAAAACTAACTATTTAAAAATAAAAAGTATCGTCTTTTTATTTCTGGCCTTACTGTCGTTTGAAAACGGAGTAGCAAAAGCATATTCTAAAGATCCAAATGTAAAAAATAAAGTAGAAAAAGCAACATTAGTCGCCATATTTTCAAAATTAAGTAAAAACACTGCTTATAAATTTAGCTACGGAGCCGAAGTGATTGCTGATGATAATATGTATGTAGTTGAAAACCCTGAGAAGCCGGTTCTTACTGTTCTAAAAGAACTTTCTCAAAAAGCAAATTTTAATTATTCGATAAATGGAAAATTAATTCTCGTACAAAAAGAAAAAACGACGATGGTACAAAATGCAGATAAAATAACTGCTAAAGGTAAAGTCGTAGATGAAAATGGCATGCCCGTTCCCGGCGCAACGGTGTTAGAAACAAATACTTCAAATACTGCAATAACAGATTTTGACGGAAATTTTCAAATAACAGTTAGTGAGGGTAAAACGCTTCAGATATCTTATCTTGGCTATCAAACAAAAACCGTAACTGCCTCAAAAACTTTTATCTCTATTCGCTTAGAACCAGATACATCTGAGTTAAATGAGGTCTTAGTTGTAGGATATGGTAAACAATCAAAAAAAGATGTTACTGGTGCTGTTACGCAGCTCGATGCTTCTAGTTTTAGAGAAGGGGTTGCTATATCTGCTGATAACTTAATTCAAGGTAAAGTTGCAGGAGTACGCGTAGTAAATACTAGCGGTGAGCCGGGTGCGGGAGTAAATGTTACAATAAGAGGGGTAGGATCAATACGAAGCGGTAGTACACCATTATTTGTAGTCGACGGAATTCCTTTGTCAAATGACGATGTGAGTCCATCGGGAAGCAATGTAGGTTTTGGCGCTTCAGCAGCTAAAAATCCTTTAAACTTCTTGAATACAAGTGATATAGAATCAATCACTGTCTTGAAAGATGCGTCTGCAGCCGCGATCTATGGAGCTAGAGGTTCTAATGGAGTAGTGCTGGTTACTACAAAAAAGGGAATGAAAGGACAAGGAACATTAAATTTTGATTCGTATTTAGCCGTTTCAACCGTAGCAAAAAAACTGGATATCTTGAATGCAGAAGAATACAGAAATGCCATTAGTGACCCAGCTTTTGATCATGGAGGCAACACAGATTGGCAAGATGTAATATATAGAACTGCCATTACTAAGAATAATGCTTTGTCATTTGCAAAACAAACTGATTCAGGAAATTACTATGCATCGCTGGCGCAAATGGATCAAGAAGGGATTGTTAATAATAGTAATTTCAAGCGTCTTTCGGCGAGAATAAATGCTTCCGAGTCTTTTTTAGATAATAAACGACTAAAAGTAAAAATGAACCTTACGGCTAGTGAGACTAAAGATGATGGCGTACCTACAAGCGATGACGGTGGATCAAATGGACAATTGATTATCCATACTTTAATGGCAAACCCCACAAGGTCTGTGTATGATGAGAATGGAGATTTCACCAATTTTAATATGAATGCACATTATAATCCAGCGTATTTATTGAGTATTTATGATGATGAAACGCGCAATTTAAGAGTGCTGGGAAATTTAGAAACTTCTTTCCGAATAGTAAATGGGTTAGAGTATAAACTGAATTTGGGTATTGACCGTTCTCGCGCAAAAAGGAGTACTACTATTTATCCTAATTTAACCGACTTAAATCCCAACGGAAAGTATGTTCAAAATAATCTAGATTCAAAAAACTCTTTGATTGAGCATTACTTAACTTATAATTTGGCATTAACCAATCAGAAATTTGAAGTTTTAGGTGGATTCTCGTATCAAAAATTTGAACGTTCAGGAACTAGTTTCAGTATTGATGGGTTCGCTCCTCAAGGTACAGGAGTTAAACCCGAGATCAACCCTGGATTCTCAGGAGTACAATCAGGAGTATCAGGTTATGCTCAAGAAAATGAGTTACAATCTTATTTTGGACGTGTGAATTACACCTTAAATGAAAAATACCTTTTGACAGCGTCAATGCGTGCTGATGGTTCTACTCGTTTTGGTACAAATAATAAGTACGGTTACTTTCCTTCATTTGCACTAGGATGGAATATCGCAAAAGAAAAATTCCTGATAGATGTTCCTGCAGTCGATAATTTAAAATTAAGAAGCAGTTGGGGACAAACAGGAAATCAAGAAGTTGAGAATAAAATTACTCAAGCCAGTTATTCATTATCTGGTGCAGATGGATATTATTTGTATAATGACTTAAACTTAGTAAACGGAATCACGGTAAACAGAACACCTAATCCAGATTTAAAATGGGAGGTTGTTACTCAATACAATGTTGGTCTTGATTTTAATTTATTGAAAGATAAGATTTATGGTACTGTTGATTATTTCAATAAAACCACGACAGATGCCATATTGAATATCCCTTCTCAAACTTTGAGTCCAACTACAACGATATGGACAAACATTGATGGGAAAATTATTAATAAAGGACTGGAAGTTTCTTTAGGATCGAAAGTAATTGCAACGGATAACTTTTCTTGGAACATTGATGCAAATGGAGCCACCTTAAAAAATAAAATTGAAGATCTGCCAGTCTCTGAGATCTTAACAGGATCTGTATCTGGACCGGGACAATCAGGAGTGGTTGCAAATATCTATAAGAGTGGCTATGCAGCTGGTTCTTTTTATTTATTAGACCACATTGGCTTTGATGATAAAGGCGCTAATGTTTTTAGAGATACAAATGGAGATGGTAAGATTGACAACTCGGACAGAGTTATTATAGAAGGAGCGCTTCCTACATTCTACTATGGATTCAATAGTGATTTAAAATATAAAAATTTCAGTTTGTCATTATCGATTATTGGACAAAGCGGTGGTTACCTTTTGAATAATACAGGGTTGAATGCTTTGAATATCAATAATTTAGCTTCAGATAGGAACGTAGCGACCGATTATTATGAGTCGGGGGCAAATGCATCGAATTCTCCTATATTATCAACTCTCTTCTTAGAGAAATCAGATTTTATTCGCTTAAACACAGCAAGAATAGGATACACATTCAATTTAAAAAATTTAAGTTGGTTGAACGGTTTGACTTTATATGCAACTGGTCAAAACTTAATCACAATTACAAATTATTCAGGATACGATCCATTAGTTAATAGTCCGAAATCAAGCGGTGGAAATCAATCTATAGGTATTGATTACACCAGTTACCCTACTTCGAGAACGTACAGTTTTGGAGCAATTTTAAAATTATAAACGATGAATACACATAGAAAAATTTACAGAAATATTTTTACACTTTGTGCTGTGGCATTACTATTTAGCAATTGTACAAATTTAGATGAACAAGTATTAGATGAGGTTCTTGGAGAAAGCACTTCTAATCCTGCTGGAGCACTTGCAGCGGCATACGATCGATTAGGAGATGGAACTTTCGTAGACCATTCAGGTGTTTTTGCGATGCAAGAATATACCACAGATGTTGCTTTGCTGCCCACAAGAGGAAGTGATTGGGGAGATGGTGGAAAGTGGCGTGCTATGCACGAGTTTACATGGGCTTCTGATAATGCGGTAATATCAGGAAACTGGAACATGCTAACCAATGGTATCACTCGTTCATTGACAGCTATTCAATCTATCGAGGAAAGCAATATCGCTGAAAAGAAATTATTTTTGGCGGAAGCCAAAGGCTTGTTGGCCTTTTATACCTATACAACTCTTGATTTGTTCGGACAAGCGCCATCAAGAGACCCTCTAAATCCGAAGGCCGATTTAGTAGTATTGAAAGCAGACTCAGCGATAGATGATCTAATTTTAGATGTAGAGGCTATACTACCTGATTTAGCCGATTTTGGGACGCAGTCTACACATCACGGTAGATTTACCAAGCAAGCGGCTTATGGTTTATTGACTACCATGTATTTAAATCGAGCTACGTTTAAAGACCGTTACAATGCAAGTTCTAACTTCAATTTTAGTGAAGCGGCTGTAAGTGGTACTGGTACTGATATGGATCGTGTTATATATTATTCATCATTAATAATCGATTCAGGAAAATTTAGTTTAGAAAGTAATTATTTTAAAAACTTTTCTATTGACAATACAAATGGAAGCGAATTAATATTTGCTATAAGTCAAAAGATTGATTACATCAGAAATGGTTCAAATAGTTTTGCCTATGTATGTATGGAGCGTAATCAAAGAACTTCGCCCGCAAACAGAGGAACAAACGCATCATGTACAACGCCTGAGTTTTATGCAAGTTGGGACGGAAACCACGAAGACCCAAGGTTTCAACGTACATGTCAATATGCTGATGGCACTTGGTTTAAAAATGATGGTACTACAGTAAGCGTTCCAGCTACTGATATTGTTGCAAATAGTAGTGGTTTACCGTGGTTTCATTTTAATGCAGGAATTAATGTAGGACCGCAATATGGTCCAAAGTTAATTTCCTCTGGTAAGTTTGAAATGACTGCAGATAATCGAATTAAAGTTTCGCCTTTATATATGGAGAAGAGCACTACAACTCGTATGGATTTTACTCCAGAGCTTAATTTTGATAATCCCACACAGGCTGTGTTTGCACAAAACCAAATCAATAGAGGAGTGCGTATTTTTAAGTTTGAGTTTGATCCTGAAGAAGGAAATGGATCGAGCAATGTGGATATTCCGTTATTTCGTTTAGGAGGAATTTATACGATGCGTGCCGAAGCGTACTTCAGAAAAGGAATGAATGCACAAGCACTAGCTGATGTGAATATGCTACGCACTAGCCGAAAGAGAGAATCATTATTTGGAAATCAGCCAGGTACTGCTATTACTACAATTGACAAAGAAATATTGTATAAAGAATTAGGTTTCGAAATGTATTGGGAGATGTACCGCCGTCCTCAAATGATCCGTTTTGGAAAATTTGATTTGGCTTACACCGCAAAACCACTATCACAACCTTTCAGAAGATTTTTCCCAATTCCTCAATCTACGATTGATGTAACCAAAGAGTTTACACAGAATATGGGATACAATTAGTTTTTGTTTATTTTTTTTTTTAAGCCTGCTCCATTTATGGGGCAGGTTTTTTTATAAGTTCTAAGAGATGAACAGCGAATTCTTTGTTCCTATCTAGATTATATGATTACTTTGTAAAACTAGATTAATAGATTTCGTTTACACCTTAATCATGAAGGAATACTGACGGTAGCAGCCGAACGAAGCAAAGAGAATGACTGGAGTGAGACTGATTATTTAAACTATCACTAATAAATAAAAGCCTTTTCCATCATTTCCAACTCTGTTCTAGAAATTCCTATTTCTGTGGCTATAGTTTTCCAGTTGCTTGTAACTTGTATGACATCTTGAATAATGTTTTCCATTTGTAAAGTATTCAATCTAAAATACTCCCCAACACTTTTAGCCAATTCAAAATCCAATGCATTATTATTCATATCAATATTAAGAGCCAAACCATCCTTGTCTATGGATGGGTTAAGGTCGTAAGCAGGGGAGAGTATCCAACCTTCTTTGGTTAAAATAAATCCATGGTTACGCAAATGGTCATCGGTGTTAGAAATGGCTATATTAAAAATGATTCTGCGCCATAGTTGGTGTAGATTTTCCTCTACGTTTGCACCTTGATTACTAATGAATTCGGCAATATCTAAATAACTTGCGGGATTGTCTCTTATAGTATCTTCATTGTTTCCAGTCATTGTCATAGCCGAGGCAAAATGAATTCTTTCACCATTCTCTCTGTCAAAGCGTTTAGTAAAGAAAGTATTGTGCTTGCCCATGATTTTTTCAATTCGACAAGGCGCCATTTTAATGCCCGCATTGGTAGCCAACTGATAGGCCAGAAACTCCCAAGCTGCTTTGTCTACAGTATCTGTTTTGGAGGGGAATTTAGCAATCCAAAGACTTTTGTCGTTGTCTAAAATATTGGCTTTGGGTCTAGCGCCACCCAATGAAGATCCAGGTGCTATAAGAACCGATAACCATTTATTGACCTCTTCATTATCTTTGTCATTTTCGAAATTAGCTGCTGCATTTTGGAGTTCTCGAATAGAGGACCAGGGCGGGGTAGAAGTGTTTTTATTGTTATCTAATAAATCTCCTTTGGCATCAATTTTAAATCGTAGTGCTCCCATACGACTTTCATCATATACACCTAATAGAAAATCAATATCATAGACTGTTTTTGGTTTTTCATTCCTTTCTCTAGCAAGTTGTGCTTCTCGACGTTTCATTAAGGTTCGTCCCCAAGTATCAGGCATGCTGTCTAAAAAAATACCGAAGTTTTCTTTTTGGTTTGGGTATTGTGGACCACCATATAATTGGATGTCTGGATCCAAAAGGAATTTTTGTTCTGTTTTGAGCCAGTTTCTATCGTATTCAAAACTAAATGCTTTTTTACCTTTGGCTTGTTGTGCGGATAAGACACCTATTAATTTAGGTTCCTGCATTTCTTGCCAATGGGCATAAACGTAGATGTCGGTTTTACTTTGTGACATGTTTTGTGTTTTGAGTAAGAGATCAGTTTAATTTATTTCTAGCAAGGGATTACTTTAATAGGTCAAGGTCTTGAAGTTTTCTTCCTAGTTCGTCGTCAGCAGCTATTTTTAAAAAATCGTCTTGCAAACCTAGTACTCTCAGTACATTAAAATAGGCACCTATTGCCACACTAGAGTTTCCTTTTTCTATTTGGTATAAAGTGGTTCTAGCGATATCGGCTCTTTCAGCAATTTGTATTGCAGTGAGTTTTCTTCTTTTTCGAGCCAATTTAATATTCTCCCCCATTTTCTCTAAAAGGAGTTGGTGTTTAGGGAATAAGATTTGCTTTTTTGCACTCATATTCATAAAATGTTCATTAATATGAACAAAAATAGCAAATATGTATATAATAACAAACACTAAGTAAAGGTTTATTCTATTTAAGGTTATTGATTTCACCCCTCTTGCACCAAATGTTGCAAATCAGGATCATTTTTAATGCGTTCCAATTCACTTTCTATGATAAGAACAATATCACACTTGATCTGTTTGTAATTAGTCTCAATTTCGACTTTCATATTATCTTGTCCGCTTTCATCAACGAAAGGTAAAATAATCGGGATCTTTTTATACGCTTTGGTTTCGGAAGCTACTTTTTCATTGTCTACCACAATTTCAGAATGGAAAATTTTCGGTTCTATGCGTTCGTCAAAATTATCTTAAACAGCCCCAACAAACACGCCCTGTGTAAGTGTGGAGATTTTTGATGCTGGTATCAAGCTGTCTAGTTGTGTAGATATTGAGGTTGATTTGTCATTTCGATTGATCGTTAAACTCTGGCGTTTCTGTAATACTTTGCCAAACCTTTCTGATAAGCTTTTGGCCGTTTCTCCCACAACCTGACCACTAAAGATGTTGCCCACCTTATTTTGGATAACCTTACTTCCCGATACAATATCTAATTTTTCTTTATTTATAAGGAGTTAGAAGGGTAGAGGTGTACAAAAGAAGTACCTTTTTTATTAAATTGACAGTAGTTATTGTTATTATAAACAGCCATAGTTATTTTTATAACTGTCATTTGAATTACCATAAACCTGTTTTACGCACTATGTAAAAAGGCTTCTGCTGGAATACCAAAATAGTTTTTAAGCTTTTTAGCCATCTTTAGGGTAATTTCACGCTTGCCAGATAGTATTGCTGATACGTGTCCTTTACTCCCAATAATAGGTTCTAAATCTTTGTTTTTCATTCCCATTTCTTGCATTTTTATTTTGATAACCTCTAGGGCATCAAGTTCAGCTATAATGTAATGCCTGTCATCATAATCTTTGATTAGTACAGTTAACATTTCCAATTCCTCAAATTCAGATGAATTAGGTTCTACATGGAAAATCTCCATAAGTCTTATTGATGCCTTATTGTACTCTTCTTCCGTTTTTAATACTTTCCAGTTCATAATTATTTTTTTATAAAGTTTAGTATATTAGTGTCATAAGCAATCGTTTCAACATTAATTTTGTCATATTCTACGTGCGTTCCGAACCAAATCAAATAACAAGTTTGTTGCTGAAAGTTGATTGAAACTACTAATCTAAAATCATTTCCTTTAATTAAAAACAACTCTATTGTTGCTGACAATACTTGCATTGCCATAAACTTTTTTTAGTTCATTGAAATTTTCAAAAGCCATTTCTGAAAACTCATTATGCCAAATATATAGTTGCTTTTCTACAATTGGAAATTTGTCAATATAATAGTGTAATATTTTCTTAACAAGTACTTTCATTTGTCAAAGGTATTAAGTGGTTTTCAATTTGCAAACTCTCTTTGTAGTCCGTTAAAGAATCTTTTATTCACGGAGTTTACAATCCGTTCAATATATTTGGTTTATTTTACCGCTTTTGCAGTAAATTTAAAAATGATTACTTGTGAATATGTCTTCTGTCATACTTTTTTTACTTTTTTACTGTTATAACAGTAAAAATAAGATTTTTTATATTTTTTATCCGAATGATATCATTAAATTGTATATTTTTACCGTTAAAACAGTATATAATGGTTGATTTCGATTTAGGCGCTTTAATTAAAGACCATAGAAAAAAAGCAGGACTTACACAACTTGAACTAGCCGACTTAGCCGGAGTAGGTAAGACCACTGTTTTTGATATTGAAAAAAATAAAGAAACAGTTCGTTTGAACAATCTTTTTGCAGTACTCAGAGTGCTAAATATTAAAGTAGAATTCAAAAGTCCTTTAAATAAATAATTATGAGAAGAGCAATTGTATTTGCACACGGAAAAAGAGCTGGAATTTTAACAGAAATTGCTGCTAACGACTATCATTTTAAGTATGATGAAAATTATGATGGCGAAGCGGTTTCATTGACCATGCCTATAACTCAAAAAAAATATAGCTATACATCCTTTCCTCCTTTTTTTGAAGGGCTATTACCTGAGGGTGTAATGCTAGAGGGATTACTACGTATTGTGAAAATTGATAAAAAAGATTATTTCTCTCAACTGATAGCAACGGGAAATGATTTAGTAGGAGCAGTAACGGTTAAATTGATGGAAGATGAATAGATGTCCTATTACGTATGAATTGTGTGGTACGGATAAGTACAGTGAAAAAGGATTACGCATGATAGCTCCTAAACTGACTTATTTAAATGATTTACCCTATACAGCTGTTGAGCTTCGTCAGGAAGCCGCAAATAGAGCTAAAAAGCTATCCATTCAGGGTGTACAACCTAAGCTTAGTGCAGCTATTTCAATAGTGGATCAAGAATTTAAAATTGTTGACCAATTTGGAACCTACATTATAAAGCCACAAAATGATCTATTTCCACAATTACCAGAAAATGAAGATGTAACTATGCGAATGGCTAAAGTGTTTGGTTTAGAAGTACCATTTCACGGGATGCTATATGGCAAAGATGGTAGTTTGTCTTATTTCATTAAACGTTTTGACCGTTACGGTAAAGGAAGTAAGTTCGCAACAGAAGATTTTGCTCAATTAACAGGGAATACAAGAGATACTAAATACCGTTTTACAATGGAAAAATTGATTCCTGTACTTGACGAGTACTGTTCCTTTCCTGCTATTGAAAAAGCCGATTTTTTCAAAAGAATTCTTTTTTGTTATGTTACCGGAAATGAGGATATGCATTTGAAAAATTTTTCTTTAATTACTAAAAACGGCAAAATAACGCTCACTCCTGTATATGATTTCTTAAATTCGACCATATCCATTAAAAACCCTGAAGAAGAGATTGCGCTTACTTTGAGAGGCAAAAAGAGTAATTTAAAAGCAGCTGATTTTGTGGATTATTATGCTAAAGAAAGGCTCCAACTCAATGAAAAAACAATAGCTGCCATTTTACTGCAAATGAAAAAAGCAACTCCTAAATGGAAGGAGCTGCTTGAAATTTCTTTTCTTACTGATGAAATGAAAGAGAAGTATTTGGAGTTATTGGAAAGTAGGGTAGGGATGTTTAAGTAGTTTAGTAAAACCGTAATGTTTTACAAATAAAACTGATATAAATTATTTTGGTTAAAAGTTTAAGTATTTAACTGAGTATTGTTTTACTTTCCTTACTTTAATGGAGTTTTAAACTTTAGCGGTACAATTATGGTACAATTTAAAGCAAACTATCTCAAAACAAAACAAAGTATCCTTGTCAAGATAACATAACTCATGGGTTTTGTTTGTACAAAAAAAGTTGTAAATTTTGATTATATCACTAATATAAAAAAGCTAAGTCTTGTATGATGAGAATACTTAGAGATTAGGGGAAAAAGAAAAGAGGTCAAAAATCTAGTATTAACTTTAGATTTTTGACTTCTTTTCAATATCATTTTGGATTTCGAAATAAGTTTTTACTCGACCAGACTTAATCCATTTCATTAACTCATACCTGTAAAAATAAATGCATTTACCTTGTTTATTAACTGGGATTTCCCTTTTACATACTTTACTATAGATTGTTGATACCGATAGATTTAAAAGTTTTGATGCTTCTTGAATGTTTAGAAGTTCTTCCTTATTTTCTTCTACATTAGAGATTCTTACAATAAGTTTTTCTAAATACTCCAATTTATCATGAATCTTGTTCATCATTACAGGTATTTGGTCAAAAGTAAATGGCTTCATGGCGATCTGTTATTTAAATCTTCATATAAAAGTATTTAATACGAACACTGGAGATAAAACATGTCCTTCAAAGGGGGAGTTTGGCTTTTAATTTCTAACTATTACTGATTGTAAGGCAATAGAGAATAATTATTTATTTCGGAAAATGTGGGTTCGCCCCATCCAGTTTAGTAGCGATGTACGAACAAATGTCGATTTTTTTTGTAGAGGATTTGGAACGTTTACCCTGTAAATATTTAGGATTAAATATCGTTAGTATTTATGCTGCAAATTCTAGTGATATTGATTACCCAATTCCGATTTAAAATGATGATTTAATTTTATTTAATATTGTAATTCAGATACTAATAAAACTTTAGAGATTCCATCCCTAATTTTATCACTGTTGCTTTTTATCAACACACCTACCTCAACATATTTTTTGCTCTCTATTTATAGTTTTAAATAAATTGCTAATTGTAAAATAAATAATAAAGTTAAATCAAAAAAAAAGTCTTTAAAAAATTTTAAATGTTATGTATAAAGAAAAACCATCTCTTGTGATTTTGCTGCGGATATGGGAGTTGCTATGGAGGCTTGAAACAAGTAGATGCGTTTACGCCAGAACGGGATACCATTATTTATTTTTCAATGTATGATGCACTTCAGGCTGGCTTTGGAAATTTTCAATAAAAAACTTGGCAAGAATATTATTCAATCTTGTGAGGGTATACTTTAACGTAGTAGTAAAGATAAACTTCAAATATTTATGCACTTTTAGAAATCTAAAGGGGCTATTCAATTACGCAAATATTATTTAAAAAGAAGGTAGCAAATTTATACTCGGTTGCAATTTATAATATCAAGATGATCTTGATATACTTACCTTGATTCCATTAAGGTCTCGCGATCACTTGCTAATGCAAGAAATAGGGTTGTTGAATTATTATAAAAAATGATAATTCTTCAATCATCCCATACAGTGGAGTGGATGGGAGTACAATCGAACACCTTTTTCCTATTTTAACTTTTTTAGATAGTCTAAAACTATGATTTTAAATATTAAGTGTATCACTTAAAGAAATGATTTGTTTAAGCTTTTTTCTCTTACGGAGAAAGAGGCTCCGATGTCTTTATAATAATACCAGTAAATACTAGGTTTTCAAAACATTTTTTAAGAACAGGGTCACCAATTGGGTCACTAGACTTTCAAAGTCTTTTTTTTAGTTATGTAATGGTAAGGAATAAGAATTTAATTTATTCACTATTTGATATTGACATTAATATCCATGACTTTGTATGGGGTGTATATGCAAATAAAAATAGCACCATTAGTTAATCTGCATTTTTAAAAATATTATTCTTTTTCCAGAATTCTTCAATTGTTTTGTATTCGATAGTAAGTAGAATGCCTTTTTTTCTGTTGTTCTAGATTTTATTAAATTCGAAAATATCGAATACCATATGCTCTTTTGAAAGGGTATTACCAAAAAATTATTCTGTTTTCAAAGTCTTAAAAAAGCTCTCCTGTACTACATTATCACAATAATTTATTTCCCAGTCATGTTTCTTGTAATGACTTTATAAGAGTCAATTAAATTGTTAAACTGAACTCCTCTGTCAGAATTAAGCACTAATCCTTTTTTTAAAGGCTTCGATTTTTAACTGCCGTTCTGTAAGCTGTCAAAGTAGTTTCCTCTGCGCTCACAGCATTACTCAATCTCAAACCTGTAATTTTCTATAATAGAGGTCTAAAACGGTTGTTAAATATATAAAACCCTCTTTTACTGTGGTAGAGGTAATGTCTGATAGCTAAACTTTTGACGGCTATGTAACCACAAATTCTCTGCTCAAAACATTTAGGAATTGAAATTCAATGGATTTCTACTATGAAAGGACAGGTTGTTTTTCAAAGTAAAATTTTTGATGTCATAAATATGTTTGAAAACCTTTATCGAAATTACAGAATGATTGAGATGGATTAAACAGTCTAAAATTTTTTTTAATTATGTTTTTTGCCGAAGTACAAAGGTTGTTAGTCGAATTTTTAACTCGTATTTAGACCTAATCTGTAATTTTAGTTCCGAATGAAATTAAAATGATAAACCGAGAGATGATTAGAGATGAAATAAGTTATAAAGAAGCAGGGAAATTTGAAGAAACACGTTGTGAGAAAATTCATAATGTTATTTTTGATTCGTCACTTGAAGCTTCAATTTTAGTAGCTCGTGAAATAGCTAATTTAATACAAAGGAAAGAAGAATTAAATGAACCTTGTGTTTTGGGTTTAGCAACAGGATCTTCTCCTATAAAAGTCTACGAAGAACTTGTAAGAATGCATAATGAAGAGAAACTAAGTTTTAAAAATGTGGTAACTTTTAATTTAGATGAATATTATCCTATGGATAAAGAAAATATTCAAAGTTATTTTCATTTTATGCATGATCATCTTTTTAATTATGTAGATATATTACCTGAGAATATTAATATTCCTGATGGAGAGGTTAGCTCACAAGAACTTTTGCAATATTGTATTGATTATGAGATGAAAATTAAATCTTATGGAGGATTAGATTTTCAACTATTAGGAATTGGAAGAACGGGACATATCGGGTTTAATGAGCCAGGTTCTCATATTAATTCTGGTACAAGGAGTATTACTCTAGATCATATTACTCGCATCGATGCAGCATCTTCTTTTTTAGGGATTGATAATGTGCCTAGAAAAGCCATTACAATGGGTATCGGTACGGTCAGAAGAGCTAAAAGAATTGTACTTCTTGCTTGGGGAATAAATAAAGCTGAAGTATTAAAAGATACAATTGAAGGAGAAAAATCATCTCAAGTACCAGCAACATATTTGCAAGAGCATAATAACACAACTTTTGTTTTAGACAGGGATGCTTCGTCTGAATTAACCAGAGTAAAAACTCCTTGGTTAGTTAAGTCCTGTTTTTGGAATGATGATTTAAAGCTTAAAGCTGTTGTTTGGTTAAGTGAATTAACTAAAAAACCTATTCTTAAATTAACAGAC
Source organism: Flavobacterium sp. Arc3 (assembly GCF_041431375.1). Lineage (NCBI taxonomy): Bacteria > Pseudomonadati > Bacteroidota > Flavobacteriia > Flavobacteriales > Flavobacteriaceae > Flavobacterium > Flavobacterium sp. Arc3. The sequence goes on from NZ_JASMRI010000008.1 coordinate 166,334, forward strand.
AAAGATTATAATAATAATGGGATGTCTGGCTTATTAGCCGAAGTAGGAATAGCGTATCATTTGAATATTAAAATGTTTAATAAATTACAACATTCTATAACGGGTTGGCCCGGTGGTAAACCTGATTCGGAAGATACTAATAGACCAGAACGTTCTATTCCTGCCAAAAAAAGAATTATAATTTTTAGCCCTCATCCAGATGATGATGTAATTTCAATGGGTGGAACGTTTGATAGATTAGTTGAGCATGGGCATGAAGTCCATATAGCTTACCAAACATCAGGAAATTTAGCTGTTTCTAATGAAGAAGGTTTAAAGTTTGCCGAAGTAGCAGAGATTTTAAATCCTGGATCTAATGCGTCTAGTACTATTATTCAGTTTTTAAAGAATAAATCTAAAAATGATATTGATCCAGTTGAAGTAAGAAAATTGAAGACATTTATTAGAAGAAGTGAGTCTTTAGGAGCTACGAGATATTTAGGTGTGCCAGATGAGAATGTTCACTTTCTTGATCTTCCTTTTTATGAAACTGGTACAGTAAAAAAAGGTAAACTTACTGATACTGATATTAAAATTATGTGTGATCTTATCGAAGATATAAAGCCACATCAAATTTATGCGGCAGGAGATTTAGCTGATCCACATGGAACTCATAAAGTTTGTTTGGACAGTTTATTTGAAGCATTAAAACGATTAAAGAGCAAAACATATATGGATGATTGCTGGGTATGGTTGTATCGTGGAGCATGGCATGAATGGGAGTCATGGCAAATTGAAATGGCAGTACCTATGAGTCCTGATCAAGTGCTAAAAAAGCGTCATGCAATATTTTACCATCAATCTCAAAAAGATGGAGTGATGTTTCAAGGGGATGATTCTAGAGAATTTTGGGTTCGTGCTGAAGATAGAAATAGAGGTACAGCAATCAAGTATAATGATTTAGGTTTAGCTGAGTATGCTGCAATAGAGGCTTTTAAGCGGTATCGTTTTTGAAAATATATAAGAGTTAATGAATATTTTTTGGTTTAAGTATTTGTTTTGTTTGGTTAATTACTATTGATGGTTATCACTTTTTATAAAGATGATAGCCATCAATTTTTTTAATAAAGGTTCTAAATTCTATATAGATGAATTTAAAATTTTCTGCTTTACATCATCGATGTAGGATCTACCGATAATGTATCTAAGCCCTTCAATCTCTATACTATTTCCTTCAAGAGTGTCAATTTTATGTATAGAAATAGTGAAAGAACGATGTATTCTTATAAAATCCCTTGCAGGTAATAAATTAGTGAAGTCAGTTAATGTGCTGTGAACTATATATTTACTGCTAATGGTATTTATTTTTAAGTAATCTTTTAGACTTTCAATTACTAAAATTTCATCTAGAAAGATCTTCTTCATTTTTTTCTTATCAATCTTAACAAAAATGAAGGGACGTTCCTTATTAGTTTCTATAGTATGTTTACCATTTATAGGATCCAGCCTTTTATCTACCTTGTTGATAGCTTTCATGAATCGAGGGAATTCAATAGGTTTAACGAGATAATCTAGAACATCTAGTTCATATGTTTCTAGTGCAAATTCATTGTAAGCAGTCGTCATTATGACAAGGGGAGGAGCTTCTAAACTTTTAATGAAATTTATTCCGTCCAGTACAGGCATGTTGATATCTAAAAAAATGACGTCAATACTATTGCTTTTTAAAAATTTCAAACCATCTATAGCATTATTAAATGTAGAAATTAATTCAAAATTCTCAAAATTATCTAAGTAATTTTTAATAATGTTAATTGCTAACGGCTCATCATCTATAATTAAACATCTTACTTTCATATCTTTATTATTTCTTAACTCTAGGTAGCTTTTAGAAGGAGCTTCTTTAAAGAAGTATTAATTTATTTAAGATTTAGCTAACTAACTCTTATTTTAAGCTTAACGACAAAACTATTGTTTTTATTTTTAATGGTTAGTTTATAATCATTCTTTTTATATCCTAATTCGAGCCTTTTTGTTACGTTAGCTAATCCAATACCATTTGTAGCATTAATATTTTCTTCAGAGATGATTGTATTAGGCATTGGATTTGAAATCGAAAAGTAAAGAAAATCTTCTTTTATTTTAAATTTAATATCGACTTTAACGTTTCCGATGTTTTTATTTACCCCGTGTTTAAAGGCATTCTCAATGAATGATAGTAATAATATAGGAGCAATTTTTTTGTCTTCAATGTCACCAGAAATAGCCATATTTACTTGAAGTCGATTATCGTGACGGATCCTTTCCAGATCTAAGTAGTTTTGAATACAAAGAATTTCATTTTCTAATGATTGTCTTCCATTTTTGGTTTCGTAAATCATATAGCGCATTAACTCAGATAACTTTAAGATGATTTTAGGGGTCTTATCAGACCTATCGACTGATAAGGAGTAGATATTATTTAAGGTGTTAAAGAAAAAATGAGGAGAGACTTGAGCCTTTAAAAATAGTAATTCAGTTTCTAATTGTATTTTGGTAAGATCAGCAGCTCTTTTATTTTCATTTAAAAAATCAAGCGTTATTTTTATAGCAGTAGCGAAAGTAATTACGTAAAGTTCACCTATCATAGTGTCAATAGCATATGTAAGATTTATTCGATCAATACTTTGCGGACCTTCTGGCCAAACCTTGTGACCTAATAAATAATAGGTAAGTTCAAACTTTACAACCATCATTATTAAAAGTGCCAATAGAATAGCAATAATATAGCTAAAATATTTTTTTTTGTAAACCAAGTAGGGCATTAATACAAAAATATTCAAATAACACAAAATCATATGGATAGGGAAACCCAATAAATTTGATTTAAAAGAATATAAAAAATCATTAAAATAACTGCCCCAGCGAAAAGTATTGAAAGAGAAGTAAATTAACCAAAAGATGACATGATGTGTAACTGAAATTTTGTAAAGTTTATTAGAGGTAAAATTCATTTGCTAAAATTGGATTTGTAACTGCTTTTTTGATGTTTAACATCGTTTAGATGTTGTCCGTCTAAATTTGTTTTAAGAGTGGTTAAATTTATGAAAATTTAAAGTTAAATTAAGATAGTTAACATATGAAGAGCAAGATTTTATTTATTTTAGTATCAGTGCTTATTTATAGTTGTAAAGATAATTCAACTAAAAGGGAGATTAAAAAAAACTTCACGGCTTTTGTAAATCCATTTATAGGGACGGGTGGCCACGGACATACGTATCCAGGGGCTACGGTACCTTTTGGGATGGTACAAGTGAGTCCTGATAATGGAAAGTCGGATTGGGACTGGTGTTCGGGTTATCATTATTCAGACTCTATTATTGTTGGGTTTAGTCATTTGCATTTGAGTGGAACAGGTATTGGAGACTTAGCTGATATTTTATTAATGCCAATTAATAAAAAAGTAGATTTAACTATCAAAGCTACTTCACGAGATGAAATTCCTTATCGATCATTTTACTCTCATTCTAATGAAAAGTCTAGTCCTGGTTATTACCAAGTGTTTTTACAAGATCCAAAAGTAAATGTTGAGTTAACGGCAACACAGCGTACCGCATATCAGAAATATACTTTTGCTAAAGGGGACGAGCAGTCTGTAGTAATTGATTTGGGTTATGCCATTAACTGGGATAAAGCAGTGAAAACGAGTTTGACTCTCGAAGATGAGTATACATTGAGCGGCTATCGTTTTAGTACAGGATGGGCCAAAAATCAAAAAGTGTTTTTTGTAGCCAAATTTTCTAAGCCTATAAAGAATCATATTCTTGCTAGCAATCACAAAATAATTGATGGAGCTGCTTCTGAAGGCGAAAAAACTTCAACTCAATTATTTTTCGATACTAATAATAATACCGAATTAGTAGTAAAAGTAGCAGTTTCATCAGTTAGTGTTGCTAATGCAAAAGATAATTTGGATTCAGAAACTTTTGATGTTGCTAGAACTGCAGCTGAAAATGTTTGGAATAGTTCTTTGGCTAAAATTGAAGTTGAAACTCCTATAGATTCACTTAAAACTATTTTTTACACGGCAATGTATCATGCTCAAATTGCTCCTGTAACTTACAGTGATAAAAACGGACAATATCGAAAAGAGAATGACAGCATCGTTACTGCTAAGAACTATACGGCTTACTCTACCTTATCACTGTGGGATACTTTTAGAGCTGAAAATCCTTTGTTAACATTAATCGCTCCGGATAAAGTTTCAGATATTGTAAACTCGATGTTGTCCTATTATGATACTAAAAAGATATTACCTGTTTGGACGCTTTATGCTAATGAAACTAATACTATGACAGGCTATCATTCTATTCCTGTAATAGTAGACGCGTACCAAAAAGGAATTAAAGGTTTTGATGCTGAGAAAGCATACGAAGCTATGAAAACCACAATGATGCAAAACGAGCGTGGTTTGGACTTTTATAAACAATTTGGATTTATTCCTTATAATTCGCTTGATGAGTCTGTCACTATTACTTTAGAATACGCTTATGATGATTGGTGTGTTGCTCAAATGGCAAAAGCGTTGGGTAAAGAAGCAGATTATGAATATTTCATGAATCGTTCTAAAGCATATCGCAATTTATTTGATCCAAAAACCGGTTTTATGAGAGGTAAATCTAAAGACGGAAAATCTTGGAATGAACCTTTCGACCCTAAACATTCAAACCACAGAGAACAAACAGATTATACTGAAGGAAACGCTTGGCAACACAGCTGGTTTGTGCCACAAGATGTTACAGATTTTATTTCACTACATGGAAGCAATGAAATCTTTGCTAGCCGCTTAGAAAAATTATTTACTGAAAGTTCTGAGATTACAGGTGATAATGTATCTGCGGATATTTCGGGATTAATAGGTCAATATGCACATGGTAACGAACCGAGTCATCATATTTCTTATTTATTTAATAGTGCAGGACAGCCCTGGAGAACACAGTATTGGGCACATTATATTTTAGAAACACAATACAATACAACGCCAAACGGATTAAGTGGAAATGAAGATTGTGGTCAAATGTCTGCTTGGTATATATTTAGTTCTATAGGTATATACCCTATGAATCCAGCATCTGGAGTGTATCAGATAGGAAGTCCAATTTTTGAGAAATCAACGATAACACTTGCCGATGGTAAAACATTCGTGATTGAAGCAGAAAATGTTTCTAAAGAGAATTTTTACATTCAGTCAGCTACACTAAATGGGAAGAGATTTGATCAAACGTCTATTTCTCACAAACAAATTACACAAGGTGGTGTTCTGCATTTTGAGATGGGGTCAGAGCCAAATAAAAAATGGGGTTTAACAAATAATAACAAAAGGGGATAATGGATATCATCGATTTAAGTATAATTATAATTTACATCCTGATAACTATTGGTATCGGTATTTGGATTTCTAGAAAAGCATCAAATGGCTTAGATGACTATTTCCTTGGTGGTAGATCTATAAAATGGTATTACTTAGGTTTAAGTAATGGATCAGGAATGTTTGATGTTTCAGGAACAGCCTGGATGGTAGGGATTTTGTTTTTGTATGGGGTTAAAAGTTTTATGCTAATGTGGCTTTGGCCAATATGGAATCAAATTTTTGTGATGATGTTCCTTGCAGTTTGGATAAGAAGATCTAATATAATGACAGGTTCTGAGTGGATTTTAACGCGTTTCGGAAACGATAGGGCAGGAAAGGCTTCTCATATTATTGTTGCTGTTTTTGCTATAATTTCAACGATAGGTTTTATAGCTTATTTCTTTGAAGGTATTGGTAAATTTTTGACTGTAATTTTACCTTGGGATTTAGCGGTTCATTTTAACGGATCGGTATTTTTAAATTCAGAACAGTCATATGCTTTAATAATTATCTTTTTAACGACACTTTATACCATAAAAGGAGGGATGTTCTCTGTTGTTGCGACAGAAGTGTTACAATATGGAATCATGGTGCTTTCAGGAGTACTTGTGGCAGGATATACTCTAATAAATTATACTGATATACAGATTAGTTCTGTTATTACAGAAGAATGGAAGAATGTTTTCTTTGATATGGAATTAGATAGTCATTGGTCAGGTAAATATGAAGTATTTGATAAATTAATCAATACCGAAGGCTATAAAATGTTTGGTGCATTAATAGGAATGTCATTATTTAAAGGCTTTTTTGCTAGTATTGCAGGACCTACCCCAAGCTATGATTTACAAAGGATCCTTTCTACTAAATCAGTTAAAGAAGCGGCTTATATGAGTGGTTTTACAAATTTAATTCTATTTATTCCAAGGTATTTATTGATTGGAGGAATTGTAGTGATAGCATTGATGACACTCGCTCCACAGATGAGTAATAATCCTGCATTGAGCGGAGGTGACTTAGAGATTTTGTTGCCAACAGTAATTAATTTTCATGTCCCGGTAGGGATTAAAGGATTGTTGTTAGCAGGATTATTAGCAGCTTTTATGTCTACTTTTTCAGCATTTGTAAATGCAGGGCCTGCTTATATAGTGAATGATATTTATAAAAAGTATTTTATACCAGTCGCTACAAGTGCGCATTACATAAAAGTTAGCCATATAGCTTCTTTTCTTATTGTAGGTTTAGGTGTTTTTATGGGTTTCTTTGCTGATTCTATTAACTCGTTGACTTTATGGATAACCAGCGCATTATTTGGTGGTTATGTGGCTGCTAATTTCTTAAAATGGGTGTGGTGGCGTTTTAATGGTTGGGGTTATTTCTGGGGAATGTTTGCAGGACTTGTTGTCGCTTCTTTACAATTTGTATTGGGTCAAAGTAAAGGTCATTTTACTGAAGGAACACTATTTTACGAACTGTCTGAATTAAAAGATATCTATATGTTCCCAATTATTTTTAGTTTTTCAACACTGGGTTGTTTATTAGGTACATTTTTGACAAAACCTACAGATAGTAAAGTTTTAAAATCATTTTATACAAATGTAAGACCTTGGGGTTGGTGGAAACCTGTGTATACCGAACTACAGATTGAAGATCATTCTTTTGAAAAAAACAATAATTTTTTAATGGATATGATGAACTGTGCCATCGGAATTGTATGGCAATCGAGTATGATTGTACTTCCTATATTTTTACTAATTAGAGATTATCCAAAAATGATCGTTTCCCTAGTTGTCTTTTTAATAACTTCGATAATTTTAAAGTATACTTGGCTAGATAAAGTTCGAAAAATTGAAGACTAAATATTTCTTTTTTGGAAAAAGACAAAAACAAAGATTACTAAAATAAAACAACAAAAATGAATAAAATTCCATGGCAAGATAAGCCAGAAAAGAGTACTGATGTAATGTGGAGATATTCAAATAACCCCATTATTGATCGAAATGCAATTCCGTCTTCTAATAGTATTTTTAATAGTGCTGTGGTTCCTTTTGGGGACGGATTTGCAGGAGTTTTTAGATGTGATAATAAAGCGGTGCAAATGAATATATTTGCAGGTTTTAGTAAAAATGGAATTGACTGGGATATCAATCACGAACCTATTGAAATGAAGGCGGGTAATACTGAAATGATTGAATCAGCATATAAATACGATCCACGGGTGGTATTTATTGAAGATCGTTATTGGATTACATGGTGCAACGGATATAACGGACCAACAATAGGTATTGGTTATACCTTTGATTTCAAAGAATTTTTTCAATGTGAGAATGCTTATTTGCCTTTTAATCGAAATGGTGTTTTGTTTCCACAAAAAATAGACGGTACATATGCTATGTTAAGCCGTCCAAGTGATAACGGACATACACCTTTTGGAGATATATGGATCAGTTATAGTCCAGATATGAAGTATTGGGGAGAACACAGATTAGTTATGAAACCGACTCCCTTTGAGGACAGTGCTTGGCAGTGCACCAAAGTTGGGGCAGGACCTATTCCTATTCTTACTGACGAAGGTTGGTTGATGTTGTACCACGGAGTTATCAATACTTGTAATGGTTTCCGTTATGCAATGGGTGCGGCTATTTTAGATACAGAAAAACCGGATAATGTGAAATATCGAACACAACCTTATTTGTTAGGACCAACGGTAAATTATGAACAAGTAGGTGATGTACCTAATGTGGTTTTTCCATGCGCAGCTTTACATGATTTAGAAGAGGATAAATTAGCGGTTTATTATGGTGCTGCAGATACTGTGGTAGCGCTGGCTTTTGGTAAATTAAGTGAAGTTGTTCAATTTACAAAAGATAATAGTTTATAAAATGATGCGAGATAAAAGTAAAATACTGTCATTAATTTTAGGTTGTTTTTCGTTGTTGAGTTATGCTCAATCAAAAAGCGAAATTATCCCCAAAAGCCACGTTGCTTATAAAACTCCAACTGCAATAGTTATCGATGGTGAAGCATCAGAAGCAGCTTGGGAAAAGGCAGAGTGGACGACTCCTTTTATAGATATTGAAGGTGTCAAAAAACCAAAGTATGATACTCAAATAAAAATGCTTTGGGATGACAATTATTATTATATACTTGCAAAAATGGAGGAACCTCATGTTTGGGCCAATTTAAAACAACGCGATACCATTATTTTTTACAATAATGATTTTGAAGTTTTTATTGACCCAGATGGAGACACTCAAAATTATTATGAATTAGAAATAAATGCTTTAAATACAGTATGGGACTTATTTATAAATAAACCTTATCGAGAAAAAAATGTCGTTTTAAATGATTGGGATATCAATGGTTTAAAGTCAGCGGTAAAAGTAAATGGAACGTTGAATAACCCATTAGATACAGATATTGGATTGGTTTTAGAAATGGCAATTCCTTGGGCTGCATTTAGAAAATCGTATGGAGAGGATAACGTGCCTAAAGATAATTTTTGGAGGGTGAATTTTTCTAGAGTAAACTGGCAGCATTCAATCATTGACGGTAAATACGAACGAAAAAAAGATCCGAAAGGAAAGTTCTTGCCAGAATACAACTGGGTTTGGTCTCCTATGGGAGTGATTAATATGCACGAACCAGAAAAGTGGGGCTATGTCTATTTTTCTTCTAAAGAGGTTGGGAATAAAGATTCTTTCACGGTTCCACAGGACGATAAAATAAAATGGGAATTGTTTAGTCTCTACAGAAAACAAAAAACATATCACAAAACACATAAATCTTGGGCTAAATCACTAGCTACGATTTCAAAAGGAAATATTACAGTTGATGGTAAAACTTTAAAACCAGTACTGGAAAATTGTTTGTCAGGCTATACTATTTCAATTATAAGTCCTTTTTCTAATAAAACCTTAGTTATAAAAGAAGATGGCCAATTTTTAGAAAAAAGCAATTAATTCGAATAAATCTATTTTAAATAAATCGTAATGATGACTCTTTTTAAACAATACAATACATTAATTAGATCAAGTTTTATAATCGTAATTATAAGCAGTTTTTTTGCTTGTTCTTCATTAGAAAAAAATCAGAAAAATAAAAACCAAGACTTAAAAATTATAGGTTACGTTGCGGGTTATGAAGATTTTGATCCAGCAAAAGTTGACGCCGCAAAGTTGACACATATTAATTATGCTTTCGCGAATATTGTTGATGGAGCTGTTCAATTTGAGTTAGCTACAGATAGTATAAAAATCAGTAGCTTGATGCATCTTAAAAAGAAAAACCCTAATTTGAAAGTATTATTTTCAATAGGCGGTTGGGTTTGGTCAGATCAATTTTCAGATATTGCTGCTTATAGTGATTCAAGAGAAAAATTTGCTAAAAGTGCGGTTAAATTAATGAAATCCTATGATTTTGATGGTATTGATGTTGACTGGGAATATCCAGGGCAACTTGGGGAGGATAATATTTTTAGAGCTGCTGATAAAGAAAATTTCACCTTATTATTGAGTGAATTACGAAAACAATTAGACATTCAGGATAAAGTTGCTAAAACACATTATTTATTAACTATAGCAGCGGGAGCAAATCAAAAGTACATTGATCATACTGATTTAAAAAAGGCGCATCAATATCTTGATTTTATAAATGTGATGTGCTACGATTTTTATAGTGGACCGTTTCATCAAACAGGACACCATGGTAATTTATACCCTTCTAGTGATGTGAAATTTGTTGGGAATAACGGAGCTAGTACAATTACTAGGTTACTAAAAGTGGGTATTCCTGCGAAAAAACTTATTCTAGGAATTCCTTTTTACGGTAGAAAATGGGAAAAGGTATCACCAGAAAACAATGGACTGTATCAGTCTGCCGAAACGGCAAATGATATTATCTCTTCTTGGAAAATAGCCGAAGAAATGCAGTCTGGAAAATTTAAAAAATTATATGATAAAGAGGCAAAAGCATCCTATTTATGGAACGCAGAAGACCGTGTTTTTATATCTTATGAAACACCAAAAGAAATAAAATTAAAATCAGAATTTATTAAACAGCAGGGACTTGGCGGTGTTATGTTTTGGGAATATAGCTTAGATAATAACAAAGAATTATTAGAGCAACTTTTTGAAAGTATTAAAAAATGATAAAATGAATTATAAACTAATTAATTACCATTGAAGATGAAATATACAGCAATATTTATAATTGGCTTACTTTTTATAGCGTGCAATAGTAAAATAGGAGGCGAAGATTCAAATCTAACCGAAGGCAAGGAAGAAACAAAAGAAGCTTTTCAGTTTGGTGCGTGGATAAGTGCAGATGCTAAAAAATCGGATGCTTTTTATGCAACTGAATTTAAAAAATACAAAGAGGGTGGAATTGACGCTCTTTTAATTAATACAAACACAGATGCTGAACTTCTAAGACGATTAGTTCCTGTAGCTAAAAAAGAAGGATTAAAAGTTCATGCCTGGATTATGGCAATGAATCGTCCTGGGGATTCTATTGCGCTCCAGCATCCAGAGTGGTATATGGTTAGTAAAGATGGGAAATCGTGTTTTGATACTCGTCCCTATGTGGACTATTACCAATGGCTTTGCCCTACAAGGAAAGAGTCTAGAAATCATGTACTAAGTCTAGTTGAAGGTTTGGCAAAAGTGGATGGAATTGAAAGTGTGCATTTAGATTATATTCGTTTTCCAGATATTTTTTTGCCAATAGGATTATTGCCTAAGTATAACTTAAAACAAGAGTTTGAAATGCCAGAATACGACTTCTGTTATTGTGATACTTGTATTGCTGCTTTTGAAAAATTACACCATAAAAATCCGAGAGAAAGTAAAAACACCTCAATCGATATGGAATGGAAAAACTTTAGATTAAATGCTATTAAAGCAGTGGTTGACGATGCGTACAAAATAGTACATAAACACAATAAAAAATTAACAGCTGCGGTATTTCCTTATCCAGAAATGGCAGACCACATGGTACGTCAACGCTGGGATAAATGGAATATTGATGAAGTTTACCCTATGATCTATCATAACTTTTATAATGAAGAAATTGATTGGATAGGATATGCAACAAAACAAGGTGTATCTGATTTAAAAGACACCAAAATTAGAATTAACACTGGAGTTTATATCCCTGGATTACAATCAGAGGAGGAACTGAAAGAAGCGATTGTTTTAGCTAAAGAAAATGGCGCTAAAGGAATTACATTTTTTGATGGTTCGGCTTTAACAGTGGCAAATCTAAAAACGATAAAAGAAACTAAGGCAAGCCTAAAATAAAAATAAAAAAATGAGAAAACTTGGTTTTATATTTTTAGTAGCATTCACATCTTTATTAATTTGTTGCAAGAAAAAAACAACATCTGAGCAAATTAAATTAACGAGTCTTGTTAACCCATTTATCGGTACAGACGGTCCTGGAAATACCTATCCAGGAGCTACAGTTCCATTTGGAATGGTTCAATTAAGTCCAGATATTGGTGTTCCAGGATGGGATAGGATTGCAGGTTATTTTTATAAAGATTCTATTATTACTGGTTTTTCACACACACATTTAACGGGTACAGGTGCAGGAGACTTATACGACATTCTAGTAATGCCTACAAATAGTCGATTCACTAAAAAAATTGCCGAAAATAATTATATGCCTTTTTCTAAGTTTTCTCATGATAAAGAGGAGGCTTCACCAGGATATTATACGGTAGATTTACTAGATTATGGTATTAAGGCAGAACTTACCACAACGGCTAGAACTGGAATTCATAAATATACATTCCCAAAAGACACTTTATCTCAAATTAATATTGACTTAGGATATGCGTTAAACTGGGATGCTCCTACTAAAACACATTTAAGTGTGGTTGACGATACAACTATTGAAGGATATAGAATGTCTACGGGTTGGGCAAAAGATCAGCGCCTTTATTTTGTTATAAAACTTTCAAAGCCTTTTAAGTCTTTTCAAATATTTAAAAGTGATACACTGGCAAGCAGTCCAGTAATTGCAACAAAATCAAAAATAATATTGAATTATTCGACTAAAGATAATGAAGCTATTGTTTTAAAAACAGGTTTGTCTACCGCTTCTATTAAAGGAGCATATAAATCTTTAGAGATTGAAGCTCCTGATTTTGATTTTGAAAAATATAGAGTTAAAGCAGATTCTATTTGGGAGAAGCAACTGCATAAGATAGAGGTTACAACATCTAATGAAAACGATAAGAAAATTTTCTATACAATGATGTATCAATCCATGCTAGCTCCCACACTTTTAAGTGATCATAACGGAGAATATAAAGGCGCTAATGGAAAAGTAATGAAGGCAGAAGGTTTTGATCGATATGATACGTTTTCATTATGGGATACCTACCGTGCGGCACATCCTTTGTATACAATCTTACATCCAGCGAGAGTTTCTGATATGATTAATTCCTTATTGGCACATTATAAAGAAACAGGATTGTTGCCTGTATGGTCATTGCAAGGAAACGAAACGAATATGATGATTGGTAATCATGCTATACCTGTAATTGTCGATGCCTACTTAAAAGGTATAAAGAATTTTGATGTTGACTTGGCGTATAAAGCGTGCAAAGAAAGTTCGATGGTTAATTCAAGAGAGTTAGATGCTTATAAGAAAATAGGATATGTTCCTGTAGGAGATCAAAACGAGAATTGGTCAGTATCAAAAACCTTAGAATATGCCTATGATGATTGGTGTTTAGCAGAGTTTGCCAAAGCACTGCATAAAACAGCTGATTATAATTATTTCTTAAAGCGTTCTGAAAACTGGAGGAATTTGTATGATTCTAAAAGTAAGTTTATGAGACCAAAATTAAAAGATGGAACTTTTATAAGTGACTTTATTCCTAAAGAGTATAGCGCCTATTTTTGTGAGAGTAATGCTTGGCAATATTTCTGGTCTGTTCCTCAAAATATTGAAGGCTTAGTTAAAACAGTTGGTGGTAGAGATGCTTTTGATAAAAAGTTAGATACTATGTTCAGTTTAGATCCGTTGCCAGAGGATAAACTTCCTGTTTTTAGTACGGGAATGATTGGTCAATATGCCCACGGGAATGAGCCAAGTCATCATGTAGCTTATTTGTATGATTATGTAAATAAACCTTGGAAAACACAAAAATTAGTAAGAGAAATTTTAAAGACACAATATAAAAACACACCCGGCGGACACTGTGGTAATGAAGATTGCGGCCAAATGTCTTCTTGGTATGTATTTAGTTCTCTCGGTTTTTATCCTGTAAATGCAGCACAAGGAATTTATGCTTTTGGCTCACCTTTGTTTGAATCGGCAACTATTAATTTAGAAAACGGGAATAAATTTATTGTAAAAACAATTGACAATAGTGATGAGAATTTCTACATACAATCTATTACATTAAACGGTAAAGCAATCGACAGATACTATATTACTCATAAAGAAATAGAAAAGGGAGGGACTTTGACCTTTAAAATGGGGAGTACTCCAAATAAAAAGACAAGTAATACCATGGCTTTGTCATCATCAGTTTTTTAATTGAATATAAAAAAATGCAAAAAACAAATTGATGTGCAATTTTAGATAGAGACTGTTAGTAGAGATTGTGTGATTAAAAGAACACTATTTTCTTAGATTAAAAGCGTTGTGCTACCATTTTTAAATTACACCGTTTAATTAAAAATTAATAGAAACCAAAATGAATAAAGTCAACCGCTTATTAATTATAGTGTTTATTGCAGTTACCAATGTTTGTTTAGGGCAAAAAGTATTTACTCAAAAAGAGATCCAAATCATTCCGAAACCAAATGAAATGGTGCTTTCTGATGGAGTGTTCGGATTTTCAAATGAAACAAAATTTGTCATTAATGATAATGCTCAAAGAGATATTACTTCCGCATTAATTAACAAATTAGAAAAAGCTTCGGGACTAAAATTTGCTGTTGTTTTAAAAGCACCTAAAAGTAATTTTGTTCAATTAATAATAGATGATAGTTTTGAAAAAGAAGCTTATGAATTGAAAGTTTCTAAAAAAAGTGTAGTTATTACTGCTAAAGGGAGTGCTGGATTTATGTATGGTCTAGAAACTATGAGACAATTATTGCCCATTGCAATAGAAAGTGAAATCGTAGTTGCAAATACAATATGGGAAATTCCTGCAATCGATATAAAAGACAAACCTCGCTTTCAATGGCGCGGATTGATGCTTGATTTATCAAGACATTTTTTTAATAAAGAATATATTTTAAAAACTATTGACCGTCTAGCGATGCATAAGATGAATGTGCTGCATTTACATTTAGTAGATGATCAAGGATGGCGGATCGAAATTAAAAAGTACCCGAAATTAACTGAAGTTGGTGCATGGAGGGTTAATCAAGAATACAAAGCCTGGAATGCTAGAGCGGTAAATAGTCCAACGGATAAAGGATCATATGGTGGTTTTTTAACCCAAAAAGAGTTAAAAGAGATTGTAAAATATGCACAGTCCAAGAATGTAGAAGTTATTCCTGAAATCGAAATGCCGGCGCATGTAAGTTCAGCGATTGCGGCGTATCCTGAATTGTCTTGTTTTGAAAATGCCATTGGTGCCCCCTCGGGAGGAGTTTGGCCCATTACTGATATTTATTGCGTCGGCAAAGAAAGTACTTTCGAGTTTTTAGAAAATGTGCTAACTGAAGTAATGGAAATTTTTCCTTCACAATATATTCATATTGGTGGTGATGAAGCTACCAAAGACCATTGGAAAACCTGTCCTAATTGCCAAAAAAGAATTCAAAAAGAAGGCTTAAGAGATGTAAACGAATTGCAAAGTTATTTTATAAAACGAATTGAACAATTCATCATCTCCAAAAATAAAAAATTAATAGGTTGGGATGAAATTCTAGAAGGTGGTTTAGCTCCCGAAGCAACTGTTATGAGCTGGAGAGGAACTAAAGGCGGAATTGAAGCCGCTGAGCAAGGACATGATGTAATTATGACACCGGAATCGCATTGCTATTTTAATTTTTACCAAGGTCCTCAAAATGAAGAGCCTTTAGCGTTTAATGCTTTTTTACCTTTAAATAAAGTATATGCTTTTGATCCTGTTGTGGAGTCGATGACTGCAAATTCCAGTGATATTGACCACCCAATTCCAATTTAAAGTGACCACCTGATTCCAATTCAAAATGACCACCT